>CALHCB010000010.1 GCA_937930695.1 uncultured Acidimicrobiales bacterium
GTCCATCGACGCCCTCGATATCGAGCATGGCTCGATACGACGGCAGTTGTCCGTAGATGGTGAGCGTCTTCGCTACCAGCTCGCGTGCTGGCTCGGGATTGTCGGTGACCCAGACCGGAAGGCTGCAAACGACGGATGGCGTTGGACGGCCAGCGTCGGACGCAGCCTCGTTGATCTTCGGAACGATCTGCTGCTCGAGTGTCTTGGGACCAACGCACCAGAGGATCGTTCCGTCGGTGCGGGCGCCCGCAATCTTGAGCATTTGATCGCCGAGGGCCGCAAGCATGACCTTGGGCGCGTTGTCTGTTGGTTTGGCGTACTCGCCTTCGAAGCTCCACACCTCTCCGGCGTAGCTCGACTTGCCAGTGGCGAGCAGTTCTTCGAGCACGCCGAGGTAATCAAGCATGTGACGAATCGGTTTCTCCCAGGTCATCTTCCAATTGCCCTCGACCGAGGGCTTGTGGGCCAGACCGATACCCAAGATGATGCGGCCATCGGTGGCGGCCTGGGCGGTAAGTGCTTGTGCAGCGAGAGCTTGCGGGTGGCGGGGCCAGGTCGGAACGACCGCGGTTCCCAGTTCGATCTTCGAAGTGGCTGGGCCGGCTGCCATGAGCGCCATCAACGCGTCGACAAGGCCGGTCTGGGCCAGCCAGTACGTGTCGAATCCCGCCGCTTCTGAGGCGACGATGTCGTTGGTGATCGTGGTGAGGTCTGGGCGGGCGAGAAGGCCCGAGCCGTTGATTCCGATGCGCATGCAGCTGACGCTACTTGGTGTGACCGCTGACCCTCGGTGAGACGATCAAGATCGCGAAAAACAAGCCGAGACTGGGGGCATGCATCGTGTTGCTGAGCGTGTTGTTTCGGTCGGGTCCGCCGGCCTGCAGCGATCGTCCTCCTGGGCGGTGCATTTGACGCGCCAGGGAGCCGTTACCGCCGATCGCCTCGTTGCTCGTCCCCGCACTCGGGCGACGGCGACGCAAGTCGGAAGCTTGTTCGGCGGCTCATCGCTGATCGGTCTTGGAGTTGCACTCTTTGTCCACGCACGGCTCGGCTTGCCGCCCTATGACGTTCTGCTCTCCGTCATTCGTGATCGGCTTGGGCTGACGCTGGGCCAGTCGGCATGGGCCATGGCTGCGGTGCTGTTCTCCATTGCCGCGGCGCTCGGTCAACGTCCGCGCATCGGCGGACTGATCTATGTGCTCTTCACCGGTGTGTGCGTCGACCTTGCGTTGGGGCTCATCAATGACCCCGATCCCCTCGGTGTTCGTATCGCATTTGTGGTCTTCGGGATGGTGTCGTTGATCAGCGGCATTTCACTGGTCATTCACTCGGGCATGACCGGCGGTGCCTTTGAGCTCTTGATGCGGGCGGGCGCCGACCGAGGGTTTGATCCGATCCGCGTCCGCTCGTCGATGGAAATCGGGATCTTCATTGCCGGTGTCGTCTTGGGCGGAGATGCCGGAGTAGCAACAGTGGCGTTTGCCCTGCTGGTTGGTCCGCTGATGCGAGTGGTTCGTCAGGCTATGGAGGATCACCGAATGGGTCGAGCACATCGCCTTGCAGCCTCGTGATGGAACGGTCGCGTTGCGGACGGTCATCGCCCGTCGGCTGACTCAGTCGTGGTTCGTGAAGAGCGATGACGTCGGGTTGATTCCCTCGAGGGCATCCGCTGCAAGGATGACTGCTGCTGCGGTGTAGGTGCTGCGCTCGTTGTCGGGGAAGTGCACGAGTTCGGGGAAGACGATTCCGGTGAAGTACCGACCATCTCGATCACGGAGGGCCTGGGCCCAGGTGAACAGGGTGCGGGCAAGCGTGTCCTCGCCTGCCGCGAGGTGAGCGATGACGCATTCGCAGGTCTCTGCTGCGGTAACCCACGGGCGATCCGACACGCAACGGATGCCCTTGCCGGGCATGGCGAACCGTTCCCAGCCCTCGGCCAAATGCTTGCGCGCCTCGTCACCGACAACCGCTCCGCTCAGCACTGGGTAGTACCAATCCATGGCCCAGCGCTCCTTTGGTTCGAAGGCAGCAGGCTGGTTGGCGATCACGTCGACCAGCCGAGATCGGCCTTCGATCCAATGGTCACGCTCTTGACCCATCGCGGCGGCGATCTTCGATGCGCAGGCGAGGCTGTGGCTGATTGACGATGATCCGGTGAGGAGGGCATAGCTCCAGGGGGTGCCATCGGGACGGCGAGCCCAAATGATCTCGCCGCGCTTGGTTTGGAGGTCGAGGACGAACTCCACCGCCCGGTCGATGACCGGCCAATAGGTCTCGAGGAATCCACGATCGTTGGTTGTCAGATAGTGATGCCAGACACCCGTTGCCAGATAGGCCACGCAGTTTGAGTCGAGCTTGGCGTCTTCGATGCCATTGGCGATGTAGTAGTTGTGCCAGCTGCCGTCGTGTCGTTGCAGGTCGTACAGCCACTGGTAGCCGCGTTCGGCCTCGTCGATGAGGCCACAGGTAGCAAGGGCCATGGCGGCCTCGACATGGTTCCAAGGATCAGCATGGCCACCAGGGAACCATTGGATCATCCCTGAGGGAAGCTGCCACTCGGCGATGGTTTGCGCCGTGAGTGTCAGGTCTTCGGCCGACAAGATGCCATCGAGATCCGGGGTTCTCATGCGGATGCTCCAGCGAGCGCAGTTGCCGACTGTGCAGATTCGAGGCTCTTGGGTCGGTCGGCGTAGATGACGACACTCTTGCCGAGAACCGGATTCAGGATTCGCTCGGCGGTTCGAGTCAGCGTTGGAGCTTCGACGATGTCCCAGGTGAGCAGCTTGAGATAGTTCTTCACGAGTGGGTTGTCTTCGTTGTCCAACCCAACCGCGCACTTGAGCCACCAATAGGGGCTGTGGAGTGCATGGGCCCGGTGCTGATCACCGGGTGCAAAGCCGACCGATGCGAGCTTGGTGCGCAACTCTGGACCGCCGTAGATGCGCACGTGGCCACCGACGCTCTTTGGCGCGTGATAGGCATCGTTGAGCCACCAGCAAATCTGTTCTGGCAGCGCAGCGGGCACCGTCGCCGCCATGCGGCCACCAGGGGCCAGGACACGGTGGAGTTCGGCCATCACGCCGATGTCGTCGGGGACGTGTTCGAGGATCTCGGACGCGATGATGCGATCGAAGCTTCCTTCGGGAAATGGCAGTTCGAGTCCGTTGGCCTGCAACGTCACCGTGGAGATCTCGGGCGGTAGCTCGCCGTCGAGGTACATCGCGGCGAAGGTGTCCTTGGTCGCCTTCATCTCGTCAAAGGCCAAGTCGGCGGCAACGACGGATGCCCCTCGTCGAGCGGTCTCGAACGCATGACGCCCAAAGCCTGCTCCGAGGTCGAGCACCCGCATTCCTGGCTCGAGCCCCAGTCGTTCATAATCGACGGTCAACATCAGCTGGCCTCTCGCAGTGCGGCTTCGCGCTTCAGGTCAATCACTTCGCGATATTGGGCCACCGTGTTCACCGCGGTCTGGCGCCATGTGTAGAGCTCGCTCACCCGTTGCCGGCCAGCAGGACCGATCTTGGCCCGAAGTTCTGGGTCAGAGAGGCCTCGCTCGAGAGCCGCCCGCAATGAGTCGACGTCGCCAGCTTTGCATCGCAGCACGGTTTCACCGTCGATGCCGGTCACCTCGGGAAGTGCTCCGCCGTCGCTCGCCACGAGCGGCGTTGCCGAACCCATGGCTTCAACAGCAGGGAGTGAGAATCCTTCATAGAGCGAGGGCACAACGGCCATCTCGGACTCGGCGTAGAGCTCGACGATGCGCTCGTCGGGAACGCCGGTGACGAAGTGGATGTGGTCAGCAAGTCCGAGCTTCTCGATGAGCTTCGCCGATGGCCCGCCAGGCTTGGCTCGTCCGATCACCGTGAGCGTGACGTCTCGCTCGGTGCGCAGCTTGGCGATGGCTTCAAGAAGGAACTTCAGACCCTTCAGCTCGACGTCGGCCGACGCGGTCGTGATCAGGCGGCCGGGAATCCGGGCGACGCTGGGGTCAGGCTTGAAGAGATCGGGATCGACGCCGACGTGGACGAGACGCATGCGATCCATGTCGACACCCATGTCGTCGTGGATGTCTTGGATCGAATTCTCCGAGACCACAACGATCCGAGGCATTCGCTGGGCCACACGACCCTGCATCTTCACAAAGCCGTACCACCGGCCAATGCTGAGCTTCTTGCGACGTGAGGTTGCCGCGTCGATCTCGAGGCGCCGGTCGACCGTGATCGGGTGATGCAGGGTGACGAGTGTCGGGATGATCTTGTCGATGCCGAGGATGCCATAGCCCAAACACTGGTTGTCGTGTACCAGATCGAAGTCGAGGGCCCGGTCTTCGAGGGTCTTGAGCGCTCGATAGCTAAAGGCCAGCGGCTCGGGAAACATGCCGGTGGAGAAGGTGGCGAGTTCGAGGACGTCCGCCTTCGACTTGATCTCCCAATACGCAGGGAAGCGTCCGGGGTAGTGGTCGTTGAAGATGTCGAGGCTTGGCAGTTTGTGCAGCGTGATGCGATCGTCCAGAACCGGATAGGGCTGGCCGGAGAATACGTCGACCGAATGGCCCAAGTCGACGAGTGCCTTCGTGAGATGGCGGGTGTAGATGCCCTGACCACCTACGGTCGGTTTCGACCGGTAGGACAGGTATGCGAGGCGAAGCGGCTCGTCTTCGGTGGGGAAGCGACGGTCGGGTGCGGCCATGGAGTTTCTTTCGGGCTCATCGGAGGACGATTTCCCCATCATGCGGAGGGATAATCGCCTTGTACGTGCGAATTCCGACGTCGGAACTCGCCCCAACCTAACGGTGTAAGGCTGGAAAGAGTTCCCGGAGGATCTCACAGCCTATGGCCCGAGTGGTCAGACGCCGGTGGCCTGGAGGCATGGCGCGTCGTCAGTACACCCGACGTTCGATTCAGTACCCGTCGTCTTCGTCCTCTTGCGGCGAGGTGTCAGCTTGCTCGACACCGACGAGCGACCCGTCGGGTGCTACCAGGAACCAGACACCGCCGGATCCTTGGCCCTCCGCCTGACCGGGTTCGCCATCGCCAGCAAATCGATAGAGCGGCCATGTTCCCGCCTTCAGTTGCAGGGTGCCGTCGGGGCGTTCGACGACGGAGAACACCGCAGGATCAAGATCGGCGGGCAGCTCAGGCGACGTCACAACGATCGGAGGCCAGGCGTCCGCACAAGCGTCGACGCATGTCGGCGCACCGGCGCTGTCGTCGGTGAAACCGTAGAGGCTTCGCCCGGATGCATCGGTCAATATCTGACCAATTGATGACTCGGCGGTAGCGAGGAGCGGACCTGAGGTTTCAGAAGCGGCTCCGCCATCGGATTGAGAGGGAACAGCCTCGTTGATCAGCGACCCGTCGGCATTCACGGCGAACCACACATCTCCGGAACCCTGGCCCTTGAGATCGCCGCTGTTGGTGTCCCCCGCGAAGTAGTAGAGCGGCCACTTTCCGGCAACAAGTTGAAGCTGACCATCCTCACGGGTTGTTGTCGCGAAAATGCCGGAGTCGAGCCCGGGAGCCACCGTCCAGTCCGGGCCGACGATCAATGGCGGCCACGCGTCGGCGCATGTTCCAGAGCAGGTGCTCTTGGCGTCAGTGTCGTTGGTGAATCCGTACAAGGTGAGGCCCCGCTCGCCAACGATGATTTCGCCGAGAGCCGAGCTTCCGAGAGAAGCAGCGACACCGACCGCCGCACCTGGAGAAGCACCGGCGGCTGCTGCTGGGGCTGTCGTCTGCTCCGTCGTGGCAGCAGTCAGCGGGGTCGCGCCGCACGCAGACAGGGCGAGTAGCCCAACCCACAAAACTGTCAAAGACTTCGTTCTCATGATTTCCCTCTCGTTGTGTTACTTCGGTTGTGTCGCCATCATCGGACGGCGGGAGATCACGAGACCTCGAGCGTGCCAGTCATCGTCGGATGAACTTCACAGATGAAGGCGTAAGAGCCCGGGGTCACTGGGGCCACGAGCCCGCTTTGCTGGCCGCCATCCAGGATTCCTGTGTCGAAGGAGCCGTCTGATGACGTGAGAGTGTGTGGCACGGCATCGGCGTTGAGGACGTCAATCGATTGGCCGACCGAAACAGCGAGGGATCCTCGGAATGAGAAGTCTGCGATCTCGATGACGGGCGTGCCTGTCGGGGCAACCTGATCGCTGGAGGAGGAAGAAGGGGCTGGTGTTGCGTCGAGAGGAGCAACACCAGGGGGCCGAGCAAGACCTCCAGCCGTGATCAGAGCTGCGACACCGCAAATGACGATGGTCGGGGTGAGTCGTTTGTTCATGTGAT
Organism: uncultured Acidimicrobiales bacterium; assembly: GCA_937930695.1. Classification (GTDB taxonomy): domain Bacteria; phylum Actinomycetota; class Acidimicrobiia; order Acidimicrobiales; family SZUA-35; genus CALEWY01. The sequence goes on from CALHCB010000010.1 coordinate 6,285, forward strand.
CAGAACCCCGGCAACCCGAAGGTCTGGAAAAACCACCAACTCGACGTTGACCAGATGCCGACGAGAAGCGCGAAAAGCACACCGCCAGCGAGGGGCAGAGCACTGTCGGGGACGCGACCGATTCGGAGAACCAACATCTTGGTTGCGAAGGCGCCGTAGAACAGACACCCGAGAGTCGAGTGGACCAACACCCTCGTATCGGTACTGCGATATCCCAGAGACCACAGGCAGTGATAGGCGACGGGAAGCGTGAACAGAAACGCGGTTGTCCCGAGCCATCGATGGACGGTCGCCACAGAACCTGGCGCAGGAGCTGACCAAGGCACCTTGCCCCAGAGCAACAATGCTGATGCGATCTGCAGAACGCCAAGGACGAACGCAGCGGTGGCGAACCAGGCCTTCATCGGAAGCACAGCTGGAAATCCGAATGCTGCGATGCCTTGACCAGTTGGGCTGTGCACCTGGCCGTAGATGCCCAAAGAGAGTGCGACGAGCCCGCCGGACAGTACTGCTCCGAACAGCATCGCTGAGCCGGATGCAGAATCGGCGTTGGTCACTGGTTCAGGGGCGAGGGGATGTCGGGGAGGTGCGGTCTCCGTCATGGATCCCGCCCTACTCGGGCAGCAATTGTTCGGTGCCGGTTTCGACAAAATCGATATTGTCTTCAAACTCGGCAGCGGAGAGCCCTGGTCCTGAGCCGACCCCAAGTTCCTCCCTCCAGATCTCGGGGTCGGGCTCAAGATCGACTTCTGGGATCTCAGCTACCCGGTCGCTCTCGTCGGAGTCGGTCCATTCAGGGACAACTGCTCGCGGATCATCGCCACGTATTGGATCGACCTCGGTCTCGACTGCGCCGGTGCCAAACAGGTCACCTGCCTCTGGTCGAAACCTGGTCGCTGAGTCGGAGGTTTCGGCAGTGAGCGAGACGTCCTCTTCGATGAATTGAACGTCGTCAGAGTCCTCATCAACGCTCGCATCCTCATCAACGCTCGCATCCTGATCAACGCGAGTGAACGAGTCGCCTGCGTCCTCGGTGCTGTCTTCTCCTGTGCCTGCGACGTTCCCGTCTCCTACTGAGATGTCGGCGTCATCATCGGCATTTGCGACGTCTCCGTCGCCAAACTGGGCGTCGGATTCGGATTCGGTTTCGGTGGTACCGCTGTCATCGGTTGTGACTCTGCCGTCGCCGACCGTGACGTCGTCGTCGTTCTCACCCGACTCCTCGCTGGTCGGCGGGGCTTCGCTTGACGTCTTGTCGACCAGCGAGTCCTGAGGCGCTTTGAGCTCAGGTTCAGGCTCTATGACTTCCTTGGATTGGGATGTCGATTGCCGGCGTAGCGGTTCATCCGGTTCGGTCACCTTTGTGGTTGGTTCTTGCTTTCCGAACTGTTCGCTTCTTGTCGTCATCACGGTTCCCTCCGTCGTCGGTGACGGTAAGGGAACGATGCTGGGGCCCGCATCAGTAGGCCTACTGATATCTACCGGGTGGACGTGGCGTTCAAGGCCGCTGCAGCGCCTCAGTAGCCAGCTGTGTACGCGATGAGGTGCCGAGCTTGGTGTAGACGTGATGAAGGTGAGATTCCACGGTTCGTCGGGACACGAACAGGTCGGTGGCGATCTGCGCGTTGCTCTTGCCCGCCGCAACACCGGCGACCACTCGTTCTTCGGATTCAGTGAGCGAGTCCCAGCCAAAGGATGGTTTCTTTGGTCGATTCCGCTTTGGTTGTAGCCCAGAGGTCTCCAACCTTCGGCGAAGTCGTTGAAGATCTTCGACCGCACCGAGTCCGTCGAACAATTGTGTGGCGGTCTCCGCGGCGGCGCGTGCCCGCTGCTCGGAGCGTGATCCTCGCTGGTCACAAAGTGCAACGGCGAGGGCGGCGTGAGCGCCTGCCAGCTCCGGGGTCCGCCGCACGTCGGTAAGCAGGTCGATGGCCTCTGCCATTGGTCGATGGTCATGCTCAAGCTGCCCTCGAGCGATCAGCCCCGCTGCTCTCTCGCCCGGACTGGCCGATGGCAGCTTGCAGAGATCGGCGAGCCTGTAGCGGATCGAACGCGCAACATCGGGCCGCCCAGCCTCCTCGCAGAGGTTGGCCAACTCTGGCCCGAACTGGCGTTGCCTGACGAAGATGCCAAGGTCGGTGACGCCTCCAAATACCATCGAACCCAGCCCGATGGCGTCGTCGCTCCGACCAAGGTGGAAGCCGAGCATGGCCTGCTCGAAGAGCACAAGGTCAGCTCCTTGGCTGGCGTTATTGATAGCTGCCGCCCCTTCAGTGACGTGCCGTTGTGCTGCTTCGAGATCACCTCGTCGACGAGCCACATGGGAAAGACAGGCATGGGCGTAGGCATCGACCACGCGAACCCCGGTCTCGACCGAAAATGCCAGAACGGCTGAGGCCTCGGCTGATGCGTCGTCCCACAACCCAGCCAGCAACAGTTCAGTGGCGCGAGTGGCACTGAAGAGGGCCTGATCCCACGCCATGTTGAGTTGTCGGCCGATAGCCATACCGGCGTCGAGAGCGGCAAGTGACTCGGCGTGGCGATCGGCGAAAGAATTGACCTGACTGAGGAACATGTAGGGAACTTCGCGGTGACCCTCGAGCGCAGAACTGGCGTTGGCGCGGGCAACGGCCATCTCTGCAACCCGGATGGCCTCGAGATGATCACCTCGGAGCGAGGCAGCCAGACTGGTCACGTTGAGTAATCCGCATTCACCGCGTGGGGATGGTTCTGCCTCGCAGGCGATGGCAGCCCGATTTGCTTCGGCGAGAGCTTCGTCGACGTGCCCTGACATGATGTGGCACAACGCGAGATCCGCCCGCCGTAGTCCCGGGTTCGAGCACGAGGACGAACTCACTAGGTGCTCGAATGCCTGCACAGCTTCGTTGGTTCGACCGTGAAGAAGAAGGGCTTCGGCGTAGTTTTCCTCGATCTCGAGCCGTGTCGCCGGGTCGAGTTCTTGAGCGAGGAGTGTCTCGAACACGACGCTCGCGGTATCGATGTCGCCTCCCCATACGTGAGCTTGGGAGAGGTGTCGTTGGATTTCGACAGATCGAGTTCCCGGATCGAGATCGAGGGCTAGTTCAAGGTAGGAAACTGCCGCGAGCGGATTCGCAATCGCCAGAACTTTCCCGGCCTCGACCAGCGTTTCAATGGCCTCCGGATCACCGATGGTGGATCCTGCTTCGAGGTGCGCCGCGACCATCGGTGCTGGGGCCCTCCGGTCGCGAAGCGCTGTTGCCGCGGCGTGATGCAGCCCGAGTCGGAAACCTTCCGGAACGTCGAAGTACACCGCGTCTCGGACCAGATCGTGACGGAACCGAAGGGCCGCGCCCTGCTCCACCAACCACCCATCATCCAACAGTGGCCTGAGCAGTTTGAAGACGTCGGTCACCGGCTCACCAGACAATTCCACAAGGTCGCGCGGCTCGAACTCGACGCCGAGAACGGCCGCCAGCGTCACAAGGTCGAACACGTCTGCGCCGAAGGATCGAAAGGTGTCGAGGACCACTCGGTCGAAGGTCTGATCAGGAACCTCAACGGCAGCCTCCGCCACCCCGCTCATACGCGAGATGGAGCCCGTCTTCAGCAGCGAGGTCAGTAGCTCTACAACGAAGAGAGGATTGCCTCCGGTGCCTGCGAGCATTCGTTGTAGTCGAGCCCCAGGTCGACCGTCGATGAGTTGTGCTGCGAGTTCGAGGGCGGAGGCGAGCTCGAGCCCGACGAGATCGAGATGAATGGTCTCCGGGCTGGTGCGGCGTCGGAATTCGACCAGGTGGCGATGCCGGATCTGGGCGGTCGGCGGGCGAAACGCGGCGATCAGAACCACGGAGAATCCGTCGACACGATTGGCGATGGCCTCAACGGCACGGATGGTGGCCGCATCGGCCCATTGAAGATCGTCTATTGCGAGGATGACCGGCCCCTCAGTCGAAGCAGCTTCTGCAGCCTCGACGATCCGGTCGATGATCGGAATGATGCGCGCCGGCGCAAATGGGGCAGGAGTCGGGCTGGATTCGGTGAGAGCACTCAGTTCTTGTTCCAAGCCGTGGACGGCCGGGCTCTCGCCTCTGCTGGCTACCGAGCTGATCAGCGCGTCAAGGAGCGGGCCGAGCGGGCGGTCGAGGTCGTGGTCATGACACCGACCAATACCTGAGTGGAATCCGGCCTCGTCACCAAGGACGAGGGCTTCCTCCATCAGGCGGGTCTTCCCGATTCCGGGTCCGCCCTCGATGAGGATCACCCGTCCCTGACCCGATGCTGCCGCGTCGATGGCCTGCCGCAATGTGTCACATTGGGCGGAGCGTCCCACAAGTCGGTTGTGTTTCTGTTTGCCCACTGATGGCGAGGCTAATACTCATCGGGCCAGCCGGTCAGCCCGCAAGTAGCGATCCGGTTGCTGTCTGGTTCGCTGGGCAGAGATGGCGTGCGACGAGCCTCGCACCCGTTGGCTCGAGGAGTCCGACCGGAGGATCTCACAGCCAGTGGCCGGGGGCGGTCAGACGCTGGCGTAGGCCGAACGGCTCATTCATGCCGATTCGTCGCCGACGGGTAAACGCCGCCGGGGGTCTGCGGTGTGTGAGAGGTATGGACAGGATGGAACAGATCGTGAGCAACCTCACGAACGTTGACCGGGAGAACTTCAGTGCGTTCTACGCACGGGAGTTCGTCGCCATGGTCAGCCTGGCGGCGTCGGTTTCCGGCGACGCATCCATCGCCGAAGATTTGGCCCAGGAAGCGTTCCACAAGGCGAGCGATCGCTGGAGCGAGATCAGTAACTATGACAAGCCCGGAACATGGGTGCGTCGGGTGGTGATCAACCTCGGACTGAATCGTAAGCGTCGAATCGCCAGAGAGGCTGCAGCCATACTGCGGCTTCAACCGGCGGGCGTCGCTTGTTTGCCAAGCGAGCCCGACCCTGAGGTCTGGGACGCCGTGGCCAAGCTGCCTGGAAAACAGCGTGCCGCCGTGGCGCTCTTCTACCAAGAGGATCGCTCCGCAGCCGAGATCGCAGAGATTCTCGAATGCACCGAGTCAACGGCTCGAGCCCACCTGTTCAAAGCACGGACCACGCTCGCTCGCTTGCTGGGCGAAACGGCCGGCAATGAACCCAATCAACTCGTTCCCGCCGAGTGATGAAAGGACTGACATGACTCTTGATGACCGCATGCAGACCGCATTCAACGACCGAATTCACTTGCTGGAGACCACCATGACCACACCCCCAACCTTCGACCCATCACCTGCCACCGGCGGAATGCACCTGTTCAGCGCGCTGACTCCATGGATTGCTGGAGCAGCAGCGATGCTGGCACTCGGTGTCGGATTCTCCGCCATGCGCGGCGGAGACGACGCGGTCGTGATCGCTGATCAAACGACAACCACCACGGAATCCGCAGAGGTCGTCGAGAGCTCTGCCCCGTCGAGCACCGTCTCAACAGATGCCCCCTCGACGACAGCTGCCCCATCGACAACTGCCCCAGGCGGGTCAACCACTCTTCCTGCGACGTCAGCCTCGACGTGCTCCGGGGTCGGCTACGCCGTCGCCATGCCCGCTGGTTGGTTCCACGACAATTGCGAAACGTTCAGTCCGGCAGCGATTCCTGCTCCCGGCCCGTTCGAGTTCAGGCCGGAGATTGACCTCGCCTACACGACGTCCGAGGACTATGCGCAAGCCGTCGTTCGAATCAACTCGACCCTCACCGTTCTGTCCTCGACGCCGACCACGGTTGATGGCCTGGATGCCACGATCTTCGTCGTGGAAGAAGAGTGGTTCGATATCGGCGAGCGCACCGTTTACGTCGTCGATGGCGGGGCTGGAGTTTTCTTCGCCTCGGGCAATGAGCTCGTTGACAGCAGTGCGGTGTTCTCCGACCGGGCCTCTCATTACGCAGCGACGGTGGTGGTCCTGGAAGCCATGATGGCAACGGTGGATGTGGCGTACGCCGCGCCGGCCCAGAAGATCGCTGCCGCTTGTACCACCCCCTCGCTCACGAACCCCTCCGTTGGTCCGAGCATCCAGGTGGACATCGACGGCGACGGCCAACTCGACACAGTCGACATGGTTCACCACACCGCTGGTGTGAGCATCGTGATCGATGCGGGTGCGAATGGCTTCTACACCGGCCAGCTCGCGAGTAGCGACCCGGCCCATGTCTCGAACGATGTCGTTGCCGTGGATCTCGATGGGGACGGCGTGAGCGAGATCCTGGCCAGCGCCCAATCGGGCCCGGCCGGTAACTCCTATGAATCCTTCTTCCTCAATGGGTGTGACCTTGATCCAATCGGTGGAGCGACTCCAGCGTTGGTGCAACGAGCATCAGCGGTGAACGTCAATAGCTTCGAGTGCAACTTCGGGGCGCATGGCACCGTGCAGCTCGACACATCAGAAGCGGTGTACAACAACGCCACGAGTGAGTACGACCACAGCAGTGAGACCTTCCAGTTCGATGGCGCAGCGTGGGTCTCACTTGCCACCTCAGCATCGACATCACCAAACCCGACGCAGTTGAGCGGTCCGACCAGCTGCGCCTGATGAGTCGCGCAGGATCTCACTTCCGGCGGTTGCTCGCGCCAGACTCTGGCGGCGGAGCGCACCCGCTTGACGCAACGACTTGAAGTAGCGAGAGGACACCACAATCGTGGAGAGCGAGACCCTGGAGATCCACCACGGAGTTGGCATCATCGGCCTTGGAGCCGTTGGCCGACGTTTCGTCGAGCAGTTCGGACTGCACAACAGCTTCCGAGTGGAAGCGGTGTGGGATCTCTCGACAGCTGCATGTCAGTCTGCGGCCACCGATTTCGACGTATTCGTTGCCGAGTCAGCGGCCGACGTCGTGGGACTCGATGCGGTTGATCTTGTCTACATCGCTGTGCCGCCGCTGTTCCACGAACAGTACGTCGACATGGTGGTGGCAGCCGGCAAGACCGTGTTCTGTGAAAAGCCACTTGGTGTTGATGGGCCGGCTTCTTCGGCCATGGTTGACCGGGTCGCTGCAAGCGGGGTGAATGCCGCAGTCAACTTTGTCTTCGGAAGCGCACCTGGTGCCGCTGAACTCGGTCGCTTGATCGACGACGGAGCCGCAGGGAACATCGTTGGCGCCGAGCTGCGACTGCACTTCGCAGAATGGCCCCGGCCCTTCCAGGCGGATGCGCTCTGGCTACGAGATCGGGATCAGGGTGGTTGGGTGCGTGAGGTGGTCTCGCACTTTGTCTTTCTCGCCGATCGGATCTTTGGTCCGGGCGTCGTCACCAACTGTTCCGTCGTCTATCCGGACGATGGCACCTCAGAACAAGCTGTGTCGGCCGCGGTCACGTTCGGTGACACGCAGTTGACGATCGCGGCGTCCAGCGATGCCTGTGGCCCCGACGAAGTCGAGTTCATCGTGTGGGGCTCGGCGCGATCGTTCCGTTTGTCGGACTGGTATCGGCTGCGGTCATCCGACGGTGGCCAGTGGGAAGACGTGCTTCCCCAGGACGCGATTGGCGGCCCGGCGGCGTACGCCGCGCAACTTGGCCAGGTTGCCAACCTGGTCGGAGGCGAAGCACACACGCTGGCCACCTTCGAGGCCGGCCTGCGTGTGCAGGAGTTGGTCGAGTCGCTTCTGGACACCCCGGCGTGAGGGCAGTTGTCCAGCGGGCCGCGCATGCGGCGGTGACCGTGGACGACACAGTGATCGGTCAGATCGGCCCTGGTTTGTGCGTGCTCGTGGGCATCGCTCCTGATGACACAACCGAGGACGCCGACAAGCTTGCGGCCAAGTTGTGGAAGCTGCGGATCTTTGAGGATGACGAAGGGAAGATGAACCGATCTGTTGCTGACGTCTCGGGTGAGCTGCTGATCATCAGCCAGTTCACCCTCTACGGCGACGCCCAGAAAGGGAATCGTCCTTCGTTCATGGGAGCAGCCAGGCCAGAGTTGGCAGAGCCGCTGATCGAGCGAGTGCAGGAGCAGTTGCGTTCGCTCGGAGCAACAGTTGCGACGGGCCGATTTGGGGCCGATATGAAGGTGGACCTTCGCAACGATGGACCGGTGACGATTCTGCTGGAACTATGAGGGCCGTAGAGTAACGGCATGACTTCGTTGGTTGTACGGGCGCGTGAACTCAATCCCTGGGCTCAAAATCCCTGGTTCGAAACCGTAGCTGTCGCCCAGGAACGTGCTCGAAAGCGTCTCCCCGCATCGGTCTACGGAGCCCTGATTGCCGGCGCCGAAGCCGGCATCTCCAAGGACGACAACACAGCGGCCTTCAACGAGTTGGGCTTCCGCACCGTGACGGCAGGTCAATCGCCAAAGCGCGAGATGGCAACGACGGTGATGGGCCAGCCAGCGTCGATGCCGGTAATGATCTCGCCCACAGGAGTCCAGGCTGTTCACCCTGATGGCGAGGTTGCCGTCGCTCGGGCGTCTGCCGCTCGTGGGATCCCTATGGGGTTGAGCTCGTTCTCGAGCAAACCCATGGCGCAAGTGATCGAGGCCAATCCTCAAACGATGTTTCAGATCTATTGGGCGGGCGACAAAGAATCGATGGTCGCTCGCATGGATCGAGCGAAAGCGGCGGGCGCCATCGGATTGATCCTTACCCTCGATTGGTCGTTCTCTCATGGGCGCGATTGGGGTAGCCCTGCCATTCCGCAGTCCATCGACCTCAAGACCGCGATGGCCCATGCCCCCGAGGTAGCACTTCGGCCGCAATGGCTCGCCGATTGGGTTCGGTCGGGGTCCTTGCCTGATCTCACGGTCCCGAACTTCGCCACTGATCCGAACGCCCCAACCCCGGGATTCTTCGAGGCATACGGCACGTGGATGGGGACACCGCCACCAACCTGGGAAGACGTTGCATGGCTGCGGGAACGGTGGGATGGCCCGTTCATGGTCAAGGGTGTGCATCGTGCTGACGAAGCTCGTAATGCGGTGCAAGCCGGCGTGACCGCCATTTCGGTGTCGAACCACGGCGGCAACAACGTTGATGGCGCCGTTGCCCCGATCCGTGTGCTCGGCGAGATCGTTGCTGAGGTCGGGACTGAAATCGAAGTGGTGATGGACGGAGGGATTCGACGGGGCAGCGATGTTGTCAAGGCCGTCGCCCTCGGGGCCCGAGCGGTTCTGATCGGACGGGCCTATCTGTGGGGTTTGGCAGCGAACGGACAAGCGGGCGTGGAGAACGTTCTCGACATCCTTCGCGGCGGTATCGAGGCAACCATGCTCGGTTTGGGCAAAGAGTCGATCGATGAGCTCTCGCCCAACGACCTCGTGATACCCGCTGGCTTCAGTCCTTCGTAGGTTCTGCGTCGTCGTCTTGCTGAGGCGACCGAGCGGCGATGGCCGAGCGAAGACCGACCAGCAGGCCGGCAAGGCCGTAAAGCAACACGGGCCATGGCCCAACCTGGCTCGAGAGCGTCCGGCCAGTCCGCATGGTGACGGTGTCGGTCAACACGTTGCGTTCGCCGATGTCCGTTCGCTGTTGTACCTCGCCATCGGGAGTGATGACGGCCGAGAGTCCTGTTGGGCCAACCATCAGGAGCCAGCGATCATTCTCGATGGCTCGTAGCTGGTTGGAAGCCACCTGCTGGGTGTGGACCTGGGTGAGCCAGAACGACGATCCGTTCGTGGGATTGGTCAGTAGTTGCGCGCCATTGGCAACCGCATCTCGCGAACGGCGTTCGAAATAGGCCTCCCATGAGATCGAGACTCCGACGATGCCGAGGGGCGTGTCGAGCGTCGGCGAGCCAGTTCCGGGAAGAACGTCGCGCCCCGGCAGACCGTCGTAGACCTTTTCGACGATGTTTCGAAACGGAACGTATTCACCGAAGGGAACGATCCGTACTTTGTCGTACCGGTCAACCGTCACGCCTTCGGGCGTGATGGCCGTGTGGTAGTTGACGGTGTTGGCAGTGCCGTCGAGGCCGTGAAACCATCCGGGGAGGAGCGTGGCATCGTTGTCGATGGCGACTCGGGCCACCCGTTCTTCTGCGACATCCATGGGCAGGTAGCGCCCGGGGTTGACGACGTTCTCTGGCCACAGAATCAGATCGACATCGAGTTCGGCTGCAGCGGTAGCTTCGATATGGCGGGCCAATACGACCGGTTCTTGATCGGCGGAGGCTCGAGTCCGGGTAGGACCACCACCCTGCACGAGTGCAACATCGACGTCTCGAATGTCTGCGGCTCGTGGGTGCAGTCCGGCGCCGAGCACAACCGCGAGGGTGATTCCGGCCACGTATGCAGCCTGGCGAGGGGAACCGTCGCGATTCCACATCACCAGGGAGCTCAGAAGCTGGCCGATCGCGACCACCAGAACGATGATGAGCAGGGGGCCAGCGAGTCGAGCGGCGGGTGCCAGTGGTGAGTCGACCTGGCCGAGGGCGATGTTCGCCAGCGGAACGCCTCCGAAGGGCCAGTACCAACGGACCAATTCTGCGACGGCGAATGCTCCAGGGAGCACGAGGCGACGGGCGGTTGCTGCCGGAGGGGTGAGGACACAGGCAAGGCCGAAGTAGCAGCCATAGATCATCGACGCCACCACGTAGCCGGGAGCGGTGAGGTCGAACATCCACAACATCGCAGGGAAAAGCCACCACGCCGTTGTGAGCCAGCCTCGCCGGAATCGTTGCTTTGACGTCGTGCCGATGAGTAGTTGGTCGAGGATGGCGAATCCGATGAACGCCAAGGGCCAGAAACCCCATGGTGGAACGGCACCGGCGATGCAGATGCCGGCGAGAGCACAGCCGATCGGCGTTTTGAATCGACCGGAGATTCGAGGTGAAACGGCCTCGGCAGATGAGGACTCAGTCGAGTCTTGCCGCTCGGTTTGCGGAAGCTCCGAGGTCATGAGCCGATGATCGCTGCTGCGGCATCTCTTCCGCTGCGAATACACGCCGGGATACCGATGCCTCGATAGGTCGCGCCGACGAGGTGCACATTTTTCGCGTCTCGCTGCACCGCTTTGAAGATTTCGTCGACCCGCCAGTTGTGTCCGGTGACGTACTGCGGGAAGGCGTCGGTCCAGCGAACGACGCGAACTTGCGCCGGGTCAGCGCTGATATCGATCACACCGCGAAGTTCATTGAGCAGCGTCGCGGTGAGCGATTCGTCGTCCATCGAGAGCGCCCGATGATCGCCGAAGCGCCCAGAAGTTAGCCGTATCAGAACGCAATCTGGATCGGCATAGTGATCCCACTTCGTGCTGAACCAGGTTGATGCGGTCATGACGAGACCGTCGACCCGAGGAAACAGAATGCCCGAGGCATCCAACACTGGGTCGACCGCATCTCTGGGTAGTTCGATGGTGATCTGAGCCACCGATGCGTAGTCGATTTCGCTGAGCAGTTCGGCGGCCCCGGGACTTGCCGATGCCAGGAGCGGCCCGGTTACGTAGGCCGGCGTAGCGACAACGACATGATCCGCTTCGAGCAGATTGAGGTTCTCGACGGTGCGTCCGAGCTTGACCTCAACGGGATTGTCGCCAGCCATCAGATGCTCGACCAGGACGTCGACCATGCGTGCCACGCCGCCGGGGAGTGAATGAAAGACCGGCTGGCTCGGGGCGGCCGAACCAAGGGATGCGCCGCTCCGTTCGCGCACTTCGCGGAGTCCTTCGATGATGGAGCGGTTCTTTGATGCGGCGGCCCAGAGCTGAGGTGCGCCGGCGCGAAGGCTGAGACGATCAATGTCTGAGGCGTTGATGCCACCGAGCAGCGGATCGATGAGTCGGTCGGTGACTTCGTTGCCGAGCCGCGCTCGGCAGTAGGCGCCGACGCTGATGTCGTCGCCCATGGTCGTCGTCGGCAGTTCGAGGTCTTCTGCTGCTCGGGCAACGCCATCGGGTGAGATGAGTCCGCTCTCGGCCAGTGCATCCAGATCCGTCGGGACACCGAGAACGGTGCCCTCGGGGAGTCGATGCAATTCTCCATCGCGATGGAGATAGGCCGGAACCGGTGAGACAGGGCTCGTGAGTTCGTGCCCGAGTCCGAGGTCCTCACACAGCTGGATCGCTTCGGGAACACGAGCGAGAAAGCAGTCTGGTCCCGCATCGACGAGGCGATCGCCAACAGATGAACTCCAGATCTTTCCGCCGAGCCGGTCGCCCGCCTCGAGGATCGTGACCGCATGACCAGCTTGTTGTAGGTCAAAGGCAGCCGAGAGCCCGGCGATGCCGCCACCGACGACAGCGATACTCACTCGGCCGCAGCTCTGTTGTTGGCTGCGTCGTTGGTCGGGCCGTCGGCGCGACCGATGCGATGTACGAGTTCGACGACGCGCTCGAGTTGCTCAGGGTTGGTTTGGGGGAGGACCCCGTGGCCGAGGTTGAAAATGTGGCCGGGGTGGGAGGCATTGTCGTCGAGGACTCGTCGAACTTCCTTCTCGAGAACCTCCCACGGTGCCAAAACCATTGCGGGGTCGAGGTTGCCCTGCAGCGCCACACGACCTCCGGTGCGCTCGCGGGCGATCGGGAGGGGAGTGCGCCAGTCGACGCCGACGACCTCGGCACCTGCCGCTTCGATGTCGGGCAACAGCTCGCCCGTGTTGATCCCGAAGTGAATGCGAGGCACGCCGAGGTCGCCCATGGCAGAAAGCACCTTGGCGGAGTGAGGTTGTACGTATTCGCGATAGTGCTCTGGTCGAAGCGAACCAGCCCACGAGTCAAAGAGTTGGACCATCTGGGCACCGGCCTCGACTTGGGCGGTGAGCGTGGCAATCGCGTTGTCGGCGACCCGGTCGCATAGCTGATGCCAGAGCTCGGGCTCGGCGGTCATCAAGGCCTTGACCTTTGCGAAGTCGCGGGTTGGTCGGCCCTCAACCATGTAGGAAGCGACCGTGAAGGGACCTCCAGCAAAGCCGATGAGCGGAACTTCGAGTTCTTTGACCAGGATCTCGATGGTGCGCCGCTGGTAATCGAGATCGACAGACGGATCGAGTGGGCGAAGCCGCTCGAGGTCAGAGGCCGAGGCAAAGGGCTGTTCACAGGTCGGGCCGACTCCTGGCGTGATGTCGATGCCGAATCCGGCGGCGAAGACGGGAGTCACGATGTCGGAGAACAAGATCGCCGCATCGACGCCGTACCGGCGAACAGGCTGGAGCGTGATTTCGGCTGCGCGTTCGGCATCTTGGATGGCGTTGAGGATGGTTCCTTCGCCGCGGATCGCCTTGTATTCCGGCAGCGATCGGCCAGCCTGACGCATGAACCAAACCGGCACACGATCGCCGGGTTCTTGACGAGCGGCCCGCAAGATCGGGGCGTCGGACGTTGCAGAGACGGGAGTGCTCACAGAGGAAACGGTACCGGCGCCCCGCGACCGAACCGATGGTGGCGCTCGGCATGCCGCCCCTTACAATTGACGTCCCCAATTCGGGCAGAGTGCGGCAGGAGTGCGGTGACCGAGAGTTCTCACGTCGATCCTGAGTTGCAGGCCGAGCAGGCCTTTTTAGATCATGCCCATGTGCGGCTTGAACAGTCGCGGAGCGAGGCCGTTGCACTACAGACGATGGTCGAGGTCGGCAAGGGTGGAACCAATCAGGCCCGGTGGGAACGCGAGATCATCAACGAGAACATCGCGAATCGTCTTCTTGAGCTGGATATTGGCGATCGTTCGTTGTGTTTCGGTCGGATCGACCAGACAACGGATGCGGGCGGCGGGAGTTATCACATCGGCCGAGTTGCCGTCTCTGACACCAACAAAGATCCACTGATTGTCGACTGGCGAGCCCCGATTTCAGAGGCTTTCTATCGAGCAACTGGCCGCGACACGCAGGGCCTTGTCCGCCGTCGTCACTTCATTTCGAGGGGTCGCGAGCTGCTTGGGCTCGAAGACGAGTTCTTCGGAGACGCGGCAGGAAGTCGTCAAGCGACCGTCGATGGTCGTGAACTGCGAGGCGAGGGGGCACTGATCGCGGCGCTCGAGTCGTCGCGCACCGGGCGTCTTTCTGACATCGTCGGAACAATTCAAGGCGAGCAGGATGAGATCATCCGAGCAGCACTTCCCGGCGTGCTGATTGTGCAAGGCGGCCCAGGAACAGGCAAGACGGTTGTCGCCCTTCACCGGGCCGCCTATCTGCTGTACACCCACCGATTCCCGCTCGATGGCCAAGGGGTGCTCGTCGTTGGCCCGAACAGGTTGTTCCTCGGTTACATCGAACAGGTTCTGCCGTCGCTTGGCGAGGCAGGTGTTGAACTGTCGGTCCTTCCCGATCTCGTGGCCGGAATCCGAGTGCAGGGTCGTGATCGATTCGGTAGCGCTCGCATCAAGGGCGACTTGAGAATGGTCAATGTGGTGCGGCGTGCAGTGCGTGATCGTCAGCGCCCCCTTCGCCGCGATCTCCGGGTCGGCTACGGAACCCGCTACCTGACCCTGACCGAGCAGAAGTCAGCACAGATCATCGACGAGGCAAAGCGGCGATTCCGCACGCACAACGCGGCGCGCAAGTTTGTTGTTTCCCAGGTCTTCGAGGCCTTGGCCAACTCTCATCCCGATGGTCCAGCGGGTACGCAGGCCGTGCGCGACTCGCTCGGGAATCACCCCGATGTTCGGTTCGCTCTCAATTGGATGTGGCCGATTCTCACCCCGGCGCAGTTGCTGCACGATCTCTATGGATCCCGGCACCTGCTGAAGTCGGCAGGCCGCTCCTTGAATCTCGAGGAACAGCGGTCCCTGCATCGTCCCTGGCAGCCCGACTGTGACGCGTCGACTCGCATGTGGACCGTCGACGACGTTCCCGTGCTCGATGAAGCGAACGAGCGACTTGGTCCGCGCCCGAAAGAAAAGAAGCGCCCTGACGGGAGTCGGGTGAGCGAAGTCCGGACGTTCGGGCACATCGTGGTGGACGAGGCCCAGGATCTTTCACCGATGCAGCTTCGGATGTTGACTCGCCGCTCGCTCAATGGATCGATGACTGTCGTCGGCGACATCGCCCAGTCAACGGGTGCGTGGGCTCATGCCAGTTGGGATGAGGTGCTCCAACACCTGCCCGACCGACGGCCTCCACAACGTCGCGAACTCACGGTCGGCTACCGGATTCCTGGTCCGTCCATGAAGCTGGCGTCGCGGGTGCTGGCTGTAGCGGCACCAGAGCTGGACCCGCCGGTCGCCGTACGAGACGAAGGCGATGAACCTCGGTTCGTGCCGGTTCACGAAGCCGATGACCCAGGCCAGTTGATCGTGCAGGTGGCCGTCGAGGAACAGCGGGCCCTCGGCCAGGGAAATATTGCGGTCATTGCTCCGACGGAGCTCTATGACGATGTGATCCAGGCCTTCGTCGACCAAGGGGTTGAAGTCGGGCGAGCTCGAAAGCAGGGGTTTGACTATCCCATCACCGTCGTACCCGTGAGCCTGGTGAAAGGGCTCGAGGTCGACACTGCGATCGTGGTGGACCCCGGACGCATTCTGGCGGATGAACCCCAGGGCGCTCGGTCGCTCTACGTCGCTGTCACACGAGCCACCAAACGGCTCGTCATTCTCCACGGGCCAGATCTCCCGTCGTTCCTCGCGCCTGAGTTGGTCCCCCCAGAACTAGGCCCAGAGCACTAGTCCAGCGAGGCAAATCGCTCACATTTCTTCCTCGAGGTGCCGACGGGGGCGGA
Source organism: uncultured Acidimicrobiales bacterium (assembly GCA_937930695.1). Classification (GTDB taxonomy): domain Bacteria; phylum Actinomycetota; class Acidimicrobiia; order Acidimicrobiales; family SZUA-35; genus CALEWY01. The sequence goes on from CALHCB010000010.1 coordinate 21,863, forward strand.
ATGATTGGGCGAACACACACCAAATCTCCCCGCCGCTCCGCACTCTTGGCAGCCGCATCCGCAACGGCGGTGCTGCTGTCGATCGTGTCACCAGCGGGCGTGAGCCAGGTTTCTGCCTCCGCAGGCGATGCACCGATTACCGGATCGTTCTTCGTCGACTTCGACTTCGACGGAACGATTGATGCCGGCGAGGTTCTGGCTGACACCGACGTGTTGTTCCCACCGGGAACGATGAGCGTGAGTGCTTCTGACTCCAACGGAACGACTGTGCCGTGTTCGATTCTTACGGGAGCAGCGCCGGGCTATTCCTGTGATGTGTCCCTCCTCGATGAGGGGCCCTTCCGCATTGCCCATGCGCTTGATGCCGGTGATGTTTCGACAGGTTGGAGCGAGTCATTCGCTGGCCCAGACTCTCCCAGCAGTGTGCAGTTCGCCAACGCTGGTGCTGCGCTGAGCTTCGGCGTCACTCCGCCATCGGCCTGCCCAACGAGCGGGTCGAACGAAGGCATTCTGTTCACCACTTGTGTTGTCTATGGCGATCGCACGGACCCGACAGGGCCGGACACGGTCGTTGTCGCTCTCGACTATGACCAGAGCGCGGGCCCGAGCGCAATCGGCGACAAGAGCAACCTCGGTTCTGTCTGGGGTGTTGCGTACGACGAGTGGACATCCACGTTGTTCGTCTCCGCACACCTGCAGCGGGGCATGGATCTCGGTGTCGAGGGTCTCGATGGCCTCTATTGGCAGACCTATCCGGGTGGTTCCGGAAGCTGGACCGAGCTTGATCTCGAGTCGTTGGGCGGTCCCGGATTCGGTACTGACCCCGTACAGACGCTGACCGCAGCGACCAATCCTCAGCACGACCCGAACCCGTTCCCGCTCGTCGGCAAGACGGGTATTGGCGACATCGACATCTCGGCCGACGGCCGCCTGCTCTCGGTCGTCAACATCGAGGCGAAGGCCGTGATGGTCTATGACATCACTGCTGTCCGCAGTGGTGGCAATCCGACACTCGCTCGCTCAATTCCTCTGTCGAATCCTGGCTGTCCAGACACGGCGAACGCCGACGACTGGTATCCCTGGGCGCTGACCGCAGTCGACGCAGACACCGTGTATGTCGGCATCACGTGTACGGCCGAGAACTCCACGACAGGCGCTGCAGACCTCGAATCGAACATCGTTTCGGTCGACATCGTTGCCGGCACCCAAGGTGCAACGGTCATCCCCGGAATTTCGCTCGGCTATGACCGCGGCCCCGCAGCCAACTTCATTGGTGGAAGCGGCGAGTACGTCGATGGCGACTGGAATCCTTGGATCGACGGCGCCACGTTTGCCGAGGTCCTCGATGGCCCCCAGCCGATCCTCTCCGACATCGAGATCGGGCCCGATGGCTCGATGGTGCTCGGCTACACCGACCGCAGCGGCTTGCAGCACGGTGGTTCGAACTATCAAACCGACGTGACCGACACGGCCTTCTACACGATGTTCTCCGCCGGTGAAATCCTGCGTGTGTGCAACACGACCGGCGATCCCGACAACGTGAACTTCCAGCTCGAAGGTGCCGCCGGTTCTGGCTGCGATGCGTTCGCCAACTTCACCAGCCCGACAGCGGACGACACGTTGTCGACGTTCCACGGCGGCCCAGCTGGCACTGCTGAGTACTACGGCAACGACCGTTGGGACCCGAACGCTCCGCGCGGCCACTCCGAACAGGCCAGCGGTGGTCTCTACATTCACCCGCTCCTTGACGAAGTCGTCGTCGCTTCAATCGACCCGAACGCCTTCAGCTCTGGCGGACTCGAGTACTTCAACAACACCGACGGCTCGGTGGAGAACGATCTCTTGCTGTATTCCGGTGGCAACGCTGCTGGGTACGCAGGGAAGGGTTCAGGAATCGGTGACGTCGAAGGCTGCTGGATTCCACTCGAAATCGGAAACTTCGTGTGGCTCGATCTTGACCAGGACGGCATCCAGGACCCGAACGAGCCCGTCATGGAAGGCGTCAAGGTCGACCTGGCGCTGGCTGACGGCACGCCCGTGGCATCGACAACCACTGATGCCAATGGCAACTACACCTTCGATTCCTATGACGGACTGCTGCCGAACACCGACTACGTCCTGACCTTCGACGAATCGATGGTGGCCCTGCCGATGGGACTGACCCCGACGGATCTCACGCTGACTACGGCCGATGCCGGCAGCGATGATGCCATCGACTCCGACGCTGCGATCAGCGGAGTGTCCGGCCTCGCGGAGATCGCCGTCACCACCGGAGACAACGGCACTGCTGATCACACGTTCGACGTCGGTTATGCCCCGCCGCTGTTCATGGACCTCGCGATGGCCAAAACGCTCGACATTGGGGCGATCGACAATGCGGCCGGAACAGCAACCTTCTTGATCGAGATCACCAATCAGGGAACCATTGACGCTGAAGCAATCGAGGTCACCGACTACATCGATCTGACCATGTGGGAGCCGTTCGATGCTGCGCTCAACCCCGCAGGCACGACAGCTGAGGTCGACATCGACGCTGATGGCGTCGCCGATGGTGGTTCCGAACTCAGCTATGTCTGGGCGTCGCCCGGCATTGTCACGCTGACCGGAACCCTTCCCGTCCGAGAATCGGTCGTGGTGCCGATCACCGTGGCGTGGCGAGTTCCGGTGACATCACCGAGCGCGCTCACGAACTGGGCAGAGATCTCCAACTTCGACGACGACACCGATGCAGGCAATGGCGACGCGGCGAGCGGTGCTGTTCTCGACATCGACTCGACCCCGGACGCCACCCGAGCCAACGACAACGCCCCCACCGGACCAGGCGCACCTGGCGACGACGTCATTGACGAAGATGCCAAGAACGCTGGTGGTGACGAGGATGACCATGACGTCGCCGGTCTGTCCGTGCACGACCTCGCACTCATCAAGGTTGTTGACACCGCGAACTCAGAATTGCCCGTCTCGCATGGCGCCGAGATCACCTTCACGATTCAGGTCGTGAACCAGGGCACCCTGCACGCAACGAACATCAGTGTGTATGACTACGTCGACACGGCTATGTGGGAGCCGTTCAGCGCGGCGCTCAATCCAGCCACCGCTGACTACGCATGGGCCGCTGCCGGCTCGAACGGACAAGCGACACTCGCTGCTCCTCTCGCACCCGGTGCCACGATGAGCATTTCGGTCACACTCGTGGTTTCGGCTACCGCCGATCTCACGAATCTGGTCAACGCTGCAGAGATCAGCGGATCGACAGCCTCCGATGCCGCCGGGACCCCGGTGACCTACAGCGATGGCTCGCCGATCCCGGATGTCGACTCCGTGCCGGACACAACGAACTCTGACCCCCAACCGGCGAATCCCGGTGACCCAACCGACAACGTGACCAACAACGCTGCTGGTCCCGGTGGGATCGCTGACGAAGACGACCACGACATTGCCGGAATTGACGCACCTGCGTTCAGCATCGGCAACCAGGTCTGGTTCGATGTCAACAACAACGGAATCGTTGATGCCGACGAGACGCCGTTGCCGAACGTTTGGATGGAGCTGTTCTCGGACAACGATGGGAATGGCTTGCCGGACGACATCAGCGGTGACGGCATCATCAATACGAGCGATGCGGTTGCCACGACCGGTACCGATGCGCTCGGCCACTACCTCTTCGCCAATCTCGAACCCGGCGAGTACATCGTCGGCATTCCACCGATGGAATGGGATGTCGATGCCCCGCTGTATGGCTATCTCTCCTCAGACCCGACCCAGACCGATCCCGATGACGATGTCGATCTGGATGACAACGGAACACCTGGGGCCTACGGCTACGTGTGGTCCGGACCGGTCACCTTGGGTGATGGAGAACCGACGGCCGAGTCGCCAGACAACGACGCGACCACCATCGACTCAAACGAGAACCTGACCGTCGACTTCGGCTTCCACCTGCCGATCTTCGACCTTGCGTTGCGCAAGCAGCTCAAAGCTGGGGTAACTGAGGTCCGTCCGGGAGACACGGTCACGTTCGTGATCGAGATCTTCAACCAGGGCAACGTGGCTGCAGCTGATCCGTCGATCATCGACTACATCCCTGCTGGTCTCACGTTGGCTGATTCGGATTGGACTGCTCAGGCCGATGGCACAGCGACGATCGCCCTCACGGGCACTACGATCCAACCCGGTTCGTCCACCGAGGTCGAGATTGATCTGAAGGTGAACAGCGGAGCCAAGGGTTCGTTGATCAATACCGCCGAGATCACCAATGCGCTGCCGGTCGACGTCAACGGTCAAGTCATTCGCATGCCGAACGGACAGCCGATCCCGGATATCGATTCGGTGCCAGACGCAACGAATAACGACGCCAAGATCGACGATCAGATCAACAGCAATGCAGCTGCCGGTGATGAGGACGACAACGATATTGCCGTGCTCAGCATCACCCAGGCTCAGACGAATACGACGCCGCTTGCTCAGACTGGTTCATCATCAGCATCGACCTTCAAGGTTGCGACGCTTCTGATCCTCGTGGGTGCGACCTTGATGCTCGGAGTTCGAGCGTCGGTGAGCAGGCTCTGATCTGAGGTTGGCTACTCCGAGCCTTCCAACTCGATTCGCCAATCACCGGCGCCCGCAGTGCCGGGCACGGTGATGGCGGCGAGGGTGTTGTCGGCAAAGAACCACTTGACGATGCCATCGGTTTCGTAGTGGAAGCTCACGTCCGATCCGGACATGGCGGCGACGAGCCGTTCTGCCGATGCGTCACAGCCCTCGGTTGAATCGTTGAGCTCACCGAGCGAGAACCTCTCCTTCGAGCGATCGGTCACTGCGAACTCGAGCGGACCACATCCCTCGGCTGTCAAGGTCAGCGGACCCTCATCACCGAAGTCGAGGGCCGTGACTGCGCCGTTGATGGGGGCGGAGGCAACGGGGTCGAGCACGTCGAGCGCGACGTAGGTGCCCGCCTGGATGTCGTCAGATCCGCGACCGAATGTCCACCACAGCGATGCCGAGACCGCAGCAAGCGTGACGAAGGCCATGGTGACCATCGACGAGCGGGGGATCTTGCCGTCTTCGGGGATTCCGGGAACGCGCTTTCGGATGTAGCGCAGTAGTCGCTCAGCCCACGCCACGTCCTTGGAAAGGATGGTCAGGCCACCTGCGATGATGAGCCAACCGGGGCCCGGGAGCGGAAGGGCCGCGATGCCAACGATCACGACAATGAAGCCGAGGGTCATTCGAGCGACTCGGACCAGCGCGTGCGACTTGGCTTCTTCTACGGTCTCCTCGCGTTCTCCGGTCTCGAACTCGGCCTGAATGGCCGCGTCTTCGATCCGATCTTTGAACTCTTCGAACCGATCGTTCACGAGCCAGCCAGCTCGGCGACGACCGGTGCGAACTGTTCCATTTCGTCGGGCCCGATGCCGATGTAGCTGAAGCCGTAGGTCTCCCGGCGAGCAATGAGATCCTCGATCATCGACTTGGTGTCTCCAACGAGGGCGAGTGGCGATTCGAGGGCGTCTGCGGGCTCCATACCCATCCCTGGTGCAAGCATCTCGGCCGTTCCCTGCCGGTCGTCGGTGAACATCATGACGAACACCCGGACGTTCATCTCGATCTCATCGAATCGATCGCCCGCGCCTTCTTTGACCCATGACACCTTCTCGGCATAGCGCTCAGCCGTCGCATCCGCGGCTGTATTGGCGTCGACCAAACCAGCTTTCATGTTCGGATTGACGCCGACGATGTCCGCATGCTGGCCGGCGAGGCGGAGAAAACGAGGTCCGCCACCGCCCATGAGGAATGGCGGGTGCGGGTTCTGCAGCGGTTTCGGCGTGAGATCGAGGTCGGTGATCGTGTAGTGCTCGCCCTCAAAGGAGAACGGTCCGTCACCGAAGAGACCCTTGAGGATCTGGATCGACTCGACCATCCGATCGATACGGATACCGGGTCGGTCATAGTCCATGCCCGCCGCGTCGTAGTCCGACTTCATCCATCCGGCACCAATGCCCAATTCGAGGCGACCCTCGGAAAGCAGATCGAGTGTGGCCATCTCATTGGCGAACACCACAGGGTGGCGGTAGTCGTTGCACCAGACCAAGGCGCCGACGCGCAAGTCGGTGGTGACATCAGCGGCGGCCTGGAGCGCAAGAGCTGGCGCCAACTGGCCGTCGAAGTGGTCAGGGAGGGTCAGGGTTTCGTAGCCCAGATCTTCCGTTTTCTTTGCGAGTTCGAGCCACTCGGTTCGGGATGCTGCTGATTTGGCCTGGACGCCAAAGCGGAACGGGTGCGGGTTGCTGGTCACGCTTCGGAGCCTAGTGCTGGGTCCCGTACCGTTTGCACGCTCTGGGTGTCGTCCCACCCCCGTAGTCTGAAGATGTGGCGGAACGGGGACCACAACGCAGCGACGAGATCGAGCATCCGGTTCTCGGCGCGTTTTCCAGACCGTCAGCTGCGTGGTTTCACACGACGTTTGCCGAGCCCACACCGCCGCAGGTTGAGGGTTGGCCGGTCATCTCCCGCGGTGACCACACGTTGATTCTGGCCCCGACGGGCTCCGGCAAAACGCTTTCTGCCTTCTTCTGGGGCTTGGACCAGCTGACGAGCACGCCGCGTCCAGATGACGTAAACCACCGAACTCGGATCCTCTACATCTCGCCGTTGCGAGCGCTTGCAGTCGACATCGAAAAGAACCTTCGGGGCCCGCTGCAAGGCATTCGGCTTGCAGCGGAACGACTCGGCGAGCCGTTTACCGAACCGGAGGTCGCGCTTCGAACGGGTGACACACCCGCTGATGAGCGTCGACGCCTGGCAAAACACCCACCGGATCTTCTGATCACGACCCCTGAGTCGCTCTATCTGATGCTGACGAGTCGGATTCGGGAGACCTTGGCTGGAGTCCACACCGTGATCATCGACGAGATCCACGCCCTGGCAGCGACGAAACGCGGCGCGCACATGGCCCTCACGCTCGAGCGTTTGGAGAAGGTCACTGACTCGTCGCCCCAACGCATTGGGTTGTCAGCGACACAGCGCCCACTCGAAGAGATCGCTCGCTTCCTCGGTGGATACGACAGCTCGACGGGCCCGAGGAGCAAGCCCAACTCGAAGGATGACGATGCAGGCCAGCAGCCTCGGCCGGTCACGATCGTCGACACCGGAATCCGCAAAGAACTCGACATCGAAGTCATCGTCCCGGTCGAGGACATGGGCAAGCTTGGCGAAGTCATCACTGACGAGCCGGTGTCTGGTCCTGCAGCGGCCGGGCCGGCTCGTCGAAGTATCTGGCCGGCGATGCATCCGCAGTTGCTCGCCCTGGTGCGGGAACATCGCTCGACCATCATCTTCGTGAACGCTCGACGCTTGTCTGAACGACTTGCCACCCGATTGAATGAGCTTGCGCTCGACGGCGAGAATCGATCCGCCGAGGCCGAGGGGCGACCGCCCGAGCCAGGGCGCGAATTGGTGAAGGCTCACCACGGCTCTCTCAGCCGAGAGCAGCGGCTGATCATCGAGGACGAACTGAAGCGAGGGGTGTTGAAGGGGCTCGTGGCGACGTCGTCGCTCGAGCTCGGAATCGACATGGGAGCCGTTGACCTGGTGGTCCAGGTCGAGTCGCCTGGAGCGGTGAGTCGTGGCTTGCAACGAATCGGTCGGGCCGGTCACCAGGTTGGAGCGCCAAGCGTCGGTAAGTTTTTCCCGAAGCATCGAGGCGACTTGCTCGAGGCCGCTGTCGTTGTCGACCGGATGCAGCAGGGCCAGATCGAAGAGACCCGATATCCCAGGAACCCTCTCGATGTGCTGGCCCAGCAGATCGTTGCCGCGTGTGCTCTGGATGACTGGCCGGTTGATGAACTCATGGCGATGTTTCGGTCGGCCGCCAACTTCTCTGACATCTCCGACGAAGCATTCTTTGCCGTGCTGGATCTGCTCGCTGGTCGATACCCCTCAGATGAGTTCGCCGAGCTACGCCCAAGGGTTAACTGGGATCGGGTCGAGGGAATCGTGCGAGGTCGTCCGGGGGCGCAACGTCTTGCTGTCACGAGTGGCGGGACGATTCCAGACCGTGGGCTCTATGGCGTCTTTCTGCCCGATGGCACCCGGGTCGGCGAGCTCGATGAGGAGATGGTGTATGAATCGCGAGCCGGTGAGACCTTTCTGCTCGGCGCGAGCTCATGGCGAATTGAAGACATCACTCACGAGCGAGTCGTGGTCACCCCGGCGCCAGGCCAGCCGGGCAAGATGCCGTTCTGGCACGGTGATGGTCCGGGGCGGCCGCTTGAACTTGGTCGTGCCATGGGCGCGTTCAGCCGCGAGATCTTGGCAATGCCGAGGGACGAGGCGGTCGACCGACTGCTGAGTCGACATGGGTTGGATGATCTTGCCGCCCAGAATCTCCTGCAGTTCCTCGACGAGCAGGTCGAGGCGACGACGCGGGTGCCCGACGATCGCACGATCGTGGTGGAGCGGTTCCGAGACGACATCGGCGACTGGCGAGTCTGCATTCTGAGTCCGTTTGGCGCCCAGGTACACGCCCCCTGGGGCATGGCGCTTCAGCATCGGATGGCTGAACAATGGGGCTGGGATGTTGAGCTGATGTGGAGCGATGACGGCATCGTGCTGCGGCTTCCCGAAGCCATCGACCGGCTTCCGACCGACGAGCTGGTGATCGACCCTGACGAACTCGATGAGCTCTTGGTTTCTCAGTTGCCTTCTACGGCGATGTTCGCTTCTCGATTCCGTGAGTGCGCAGCCCGAGCCCTGTTGTTGCCTCGCCGACGTCCGGATCGGCGCACGCCGTTATGGCAACAACGTCAGAAGGCAGCCGACTTGCTCGCGGTGGCTGCGAAGTATCCGAGCTTTCCGATTCTTCTGGAGACGACGCGGGAATGCGTGAACGACGTGTTCGATCTGCCCGCCCTTCGCCAGGTGCTCGGGGAGTTGCGGAGTCGCAAGATCAAGGTCCACACCGTCGATACCGACGTGGCCTCGCCGATGGCATCGTCGTTGCTCTTTGGTTGGATCGCCCAATACATGTACGAGGGCGACGCTCCGCTCGCGGAACGTCGAGCGGCAGCCCTTTCGCTCGACCGGGAGCTGCTCCAGGATCTGCTCGGAGCTGAGGAGCTCCGCGAGCTGCTCGACCCGACCGTCCTCGCCTCGCTGGAGGCGGAGCTACAACGAACTGCAGAGTCCTGGCGAGCGAAGACCGTCGACCATGTCGAGGATCTTCTTCGTTGGCTTGGTCCCCTGACTGCGGAGGAGATCGCCGAGCGGGTAGAGGGATCGCCGACGCCCGCAGACTGGGCGTCGCTCGTGGTTTCGGAGTTGTTGACCGACCGGCGAATCATCAACGCTGCGGTTGCAGGTGAGAACAGACTGGCGGCTTCCGAGGACGCCTCGAGACTCCGCGATGCACTCGGAGTTGCACTTCCGCCCGGCCTCCCGCAGGCGTTCACCGAGCCAGTCGGTGACCCGCTCGGAGACTTGCTCACCCGATACGCCAGGACGCACGGACCGTTTCTGACTCGCGAGGTCGCGAGCCGGTATGGGCTCGAAGAGGACCGGACCCGGTCAGGCTTGGAAGAGCTCGAGCGGCAGGGTCGGATCGTTCGTGGCGAATTTCGGCCCGACGGGATCGAACGGGAGTGGTGCCACACTGAGGTGTTGCGGGTTCTTCGTCGGCGCTCGCTAGCTGCGCTCCGCAAAGAGGTCGAGCCAGTCGAGCAAGACGTGCTCGCCCGATTCTTGCCAGATTGGCAACACGTCGGGAGCCGACTTCGCGGAGTGGACGGCCTCGCCGAGGTCATCACCGCACTGCAAGGTGCAGCGTTGCCTGCATCGTTGCTCGAATCCGACGTTCTCACCGCCCGAGTTGCGGACTATCGAGGTGCTGATCTCGACACGCTCCTCACTGCCGGTGAGGTGATTTGGGTTGGCGCCGGTGCCCTCGGATCGGGCGACGGCCGAGTTCGCCTCGTATGGCGAGATCAGGCGCCGGCTCTGGTGCCCGAACCGAGTGACCCGATTGAGGGCGAGGTTCACGATGCGTTGCGCGGCCATCTCGCAGGCCGGGGGGCGGTGTTCTGGCAGGAGCTCGTCGAAGCAGCCAAGGACGCGGAGTGCGACTATTCAGATCAGATCGTGCTCACGGCGCTTTGGGATCTGGTGTGGGCGGGTGAAGTCACCAACGATTCGTTGACCCCACTTCGAGCGATCGTCGGAGGCGCAACACCAAAGAAGTCTGCGAACCGAGGTCGACGTTCAGCCGCTCGTCGTCCGAACATGCGATCACTTTCACGGATGGGGCCGCCCGCTGGGACCGGTCGATGGTCGTTGGTCGCGCCGCTTCGTCAACCAGCCTTGAGTCCGACCGAAGTGACGACAACTCGTGCGCTGCAGTTGCTGGAAAGGTATGGCGTGTTAACTCGCGAGATGGCGCTTGCAGAAGGTGCCGAAGGTGGCTTCGCCGGTGTCTATCCAGTGCTCAAAGAGTTGGAGGATCGCGGGCAGGTTCGACGGGGCTATTTCGTAACCGGGCTCGGCGCCGCACAGTTTGCACTGCCAGGGGCGGTGGATCGGCTTCGAGATGGACGCAGGACCTCAACCGATGAGTCGGATTCTTCGCCGATGGTTCTTGCTGCCACTGATCCTGCGCAGCCCTATGGTGCTGCCATTCCCTGGCCTACTAGCGAAGGGAGACCGTCTCGTGCGGTTGGCGCGTACGTGGTGATACGAGACGGCCTTCCCCTCGCGTTCTTGGAGCGCGGAGGTCGGAGCGTCACCCTGTTCGAAGGGTGGGACGCTGATCCTTCCTGGGTTGACGCGCTCGCGTCATTAGTTCGTTCCAAGCGGGTGAAGAAGATCGAGATCCAGAAGATCAACGGATTGCCGCCCGCCGAGATGGCTGATGCCCGCGACCTGCTGACGAGCAATGGCTTCGCTCAGGGTTACAAGGGTCCGATCCTCCGCTGATGCCCGGAACGGGACTGGCTGAGGCGCTCGAACGGGTCGGATGGCACGAACAGGCTGAGGCGCTCGAACGGGCCGACTGGTACGAACGGGCCGACTGGCTGGCTGGCGATGTTGCGGGGGAATCGGGGCCGGGCGAGTGGCGGCGATGACCGGCGCCGCTGGCCGGCGATCCCACTTGACGGCGCCGACCAACATGGTGATGCCGAGCACATAGATGAGCGTGGCCGGGGACGTGAGGTGATCCAACCCGAGCAGTCGGTTTGAAACGCCGAGCGAGACCCATCCTTCAAGGACAAAGCGGATTGTCCGAATACTCGAGGCAAAGGCGATCGACGCGGTTGCCATCGTAAGGATCAAGGCCGGAGCGTTGGCCGCCAGACGATCTCCGAGAGCCCCCGTTCTGTTCTCCCGAAGGTGCAAAGCCAGCACTGCCACCGTGGCGATGGCATAGATCAATGCCCCGGTGTTGGTGAAGATCACGTAGCCGAAGGCATTGCTGTTGAGGTTTGCCGTGAAGACCACCGCAGCCTGAAGTGCAACAAGAAGACTGTAGGGAGCCAGGGCCGTCCATGGCATCGGTTGATGGTCCGAACCACCCTTCGGTGTGACCCGAAAACTGTAGGTCTTTGACCGGATGGCACCCATGACCGCCTGGCCAATGCCCAGGGCGTTCCAGGGCCAGCGGGTGATGTTGAACAGGGCGGACTCCCATGAGAGCACGGGAGAGTCCTGCGGCCTGAGCCATCGCTGGCGCCGCACCCAGAGCATGAACGCCACGAGCACCATGGTGGGAAGCGACACCCTGGTGAAGAACTCGACGATCGTGAGTGCCATCCATGGGCGCCCGGTTAGCGCCGCGATTGGAGCCAATACCGATCCGAGAAAGAGGTGACCGACGAAGAGGGGATACCAAAGTTGAATGAAGCCGAACCGAAAGCGTTCCGTCCCCGCGAGATTTGACCAGTGTCCGCCTGAGTAACGCAGCGCCACTGTTGTGAGACTTCGGGCCCACTGCAGCTCTTGGGTCATGCCATCGAGGAACGTCATTGGTCCCTCTCCCACCGCAATGGCTTCGATATCGAACACACCAACCCACCCGTGGGCGGCGAGTAGAAAGCTTGTCGAGAAGTCCTCGGCCAATTCGGGCCCGATCCCACCGATCTCCTTGACCGCTTGCGTGCGAACGGCGTAGTGCGATCCAACACACGTCGGGGCAAAGCCACGGTTGTGGCCAGCTTGGAGAAGGCCGTGCAGCGGCGCCTCTTTGTGGAGACGGCCGCGGGATGTCCAGGATCTCTCGCTGCCGGCTGAACAGATGCTCGGAGCAGCGACGTAGCCCACATTCGGGTTCGCGAATCCGCGGAGAATGGTGCGGAGGTAATCCCGCTGGGGGACGTGGTCCGCGTCGAACTGACACACGATGTCGTAGTCGCGGTAGCCCCAGTGATCGTAAAAGAAGCTGAGGTTGCCTTCCTTCGACTTGGTTCGCCGAGGCCAGTCGGGTTGGTGATAGGCCGCGATGTTGTGGCGGCTCGAGACCCGGACGCCGTTGTCCGCACACCATTGGAGGGTCTCGTCACTTGGGTTCTCGTCAGCGAGCCAGACGTCGTAGCCGTGCTCGTAGTCCTGGTCCAACATGGCCCGGATTGTCGTTCGGACGAGTATCCAAGGTTCGGCCGGTGCCTTCGTGACGATCATCGCTACTCGCCCGAATCCGAAGGTGAGGTCGGCCCTGGGTCGTTGTGCGTTGAACGCGGTGAAGAACAACCAAAGAGGAAGCAAGAGCGTGAACCCGATAACGGCGCTCGTGGCCACGAATCCGAACATTCCGACTCGATGTTCTGGCTGGATCCACCAACGAACGAACCGCAGGGCGGCGACGAGCCACACTGCGCCAAAGAGGCCGATGATGACTCGTTGGCGTCGATCGGCGAGTGGAACCAGCCAGCCCCGATTGGAATGGCGCCGACGTGGGCCTGGGGCTGGCTGGAGGACTGGTGGCTTCATGACGCTTGGGCCTCTGGTGCGAGGTGCGCACGCTCGAATCGCCAGTGGTCAAAGCACATCTGGGTGAGGTTCGCTTCTGCTCGCCAACCCAAGTCGATGTTGGCCCTCGTCGGGTCGGCGAAGATCACGGCCGCATCGCCGGCGCGCCGGTCGACGATCTGATAGGGGATGTCGCGACGAGTCGCGATTCGACAGGCGGTGATGATTTCGAGGACTGAGCTGCCACGTCCTGTGCCGAGGTTCATGGCATCGAAGCCGCGAACATGATCGACGTAGTCCAAAGCCCGAACGTGGGCCTTGGCAATGTCGACGACGTGGACATAATCACGAATACATGTGCCGTCAGCGGTGTCGTAGTCGCCGCCGAAGACCGACAACGTGCTGCGTTGACCGGCAGCAACCTGCATGACGTATGGCAGCAGATTGTTTGGCGTGCCCTGGGGAACCTCGCCGAGAAGACCGGAGGGATGGGCCCCGATCGGATTGAAATACCGAAGCGAGAGCACCGACATGTTTGGATCAGTTGCACACAAATCGCTGAAGAGATCCTCGACGGCGACTTTGGTGCGGCCATATGGGCTCACGGGGGCGACGGGTGTCGCCTCGTTCACCGGAAGTTGCGCTGGATTGCCATACACCGTGCACGACGAGGAAAAGACAATCTTCTCGACACGATGGCGCTGGGCGGCAGCAGCGAGGTTGATCGATGCTCCGACGTTGCGGGAGTAGTAGCGAACCGGTCGGTCCATGGACTCACCGACGAACTTTCGGCCAGCGAAGTGGATGACCGCGTCGAAGTTGCCCTTGTCGAACAGACAATTGACAGCAGCCCGATTCCGAAGATCCAGCTCGTGAAGCTCGATGGGACGCCCAGCGGCGCGTTCGATGGCTGCTCGAACCGAAGGGCTGCTGGCAGAGAAGTCGTCGACTCCAACAACGTCGTGGCCGACGTCGAGGAGCTCAACTGCGGCGTGGCTTCCGATATATCCGGTGACACCAGTGACGAGAACTCTCATCGGCCGACACCGGCGTAGGAGAAGCCAGCGGTTTCTGCATCGTCGCGTGCGAACAGGTTTCGAGCGTCGATCATCCTCGGTTGGTTCATGACTTCGGCTGTTTTGTCGAGGTCGATCTCGGTGAAGTCGTCCCATTCAGTGAGCACAACCAGAACATCGGCTCCAGCCGCTGCTTCATACGGATCGCTTGTGACTCGAACCTCAGGAGCCTCGTCCATTCCACAGCTGACCGTGGGGTCGAAGGCTTGGACCGTCACCCCAGCCCGAAGCAGGCGATGGATCACCGCAATCGCAGGCGAGTCCCGCCGATCGCTCGTACCGGCCTTGAACGTCAGACCCCAAACGCCGACGACAACATCACGTTGTCCGTGGGCGTCGAGAGCTGTCGGACCGACGGCTTGCAGCGCCTTGCTGGCAATGTGGTCCAGCTGGGAGTGATTGGCATCGAGCACTGCGTTGAGCAGTGGAGCCGGAGACCCCGCAGCTTGTGCGAGATGGGAGAGCGCAGAGACGTCCTTCGGGAAGCAGCTCCCGCCCCAACCCGGGCCGGGTGCAAGGAACTTGCCCCCAATCCGCTCGTCTCCGGCCATGCCACGCGCAACGTCTTGGATGTCCGCTCCGACCGACTCGCAAATGCGAGCCATGGAGTTGATGAAGGACAACTTTGTGGCCAGAAAGGCGTTTGCTCCGTACTTGACGGCTTCTGCTGACCGGTTGGTCATGGTGAGGATCGGACAGTCAAGCTCAGCGAAGAGTTCGGCAACGGATTGAGCAGTTGGGTCATCGAGGGCACCGATGACGATTCGATCTGGACCGAGGAAGTCGTGGATGGCGGTGCCTTCGCGGAGAAATTCGGGGCAGGAGACAACTGCGATGTCCGTCCGGCTGAGCCGGCTGCGAAGTTGGTCGGCCGTCCCCACGGGAACGGTCGACTTGGTGATGACCACGGATCGGAGAGGGAACAAGTCAGCCAGATCATCGATTGCTGCCTCGAGGCGCGACAGATCGGCTGAACCGTCCACATCCTGTGGCGTTGGTACGCACATGAAGTGGAAGCGAGCTGATGTCACTGCAAGCTGCGGGTCATCAACGAAACGAAGGCGGCCGCTTCGCAGCCCTTCGTCGAGAAGCTCATCAAGGCGTGCCTCGAACATCGGGACTTGGCCCCGGTTGAGCATCTCAACGCGCTCACGATCGACGTCTGCAGCCACCACGTTGTGGCCGAGATGCGCCATGCAAACCGCAACGGTCAACCCAACGTACCCACACCCAACAACTGAAATCTCGCCCATTGTTCCTCCGCTCGTCCTACAGGAGCATTCGCAGCAGAGGGTGGTGGGGTTACGGGTTGGGCAAGTCTTTTTCTAGAGGGTCTTGGCCCCGGTCTTGCTCGAGGATGTCTTCGCCCTCAGAACCCAGCAGGACGTCGGCGCCGTTGCCGCCGAAGAGTTGGTCGAACCCTGGTCCGGCGTGCAGCGTGTCTGGCCCGTTGCCACCGCAGATGATGTCGTCGCCGCTGAGTCCGTAGATGACGTCAGCACCGTTGCCCCCGGCAATGATGTCTGCCCCCGGGGTGCCCACGAGAACGTCGGGCCCATTGGAGCCGACAAGGGTCGGGGTGTGCCCGTCACACCATGTCTCTTCGGTGCTGAGTGGGTCACCGCCGAGCTGCGTCTCTGGGGTGGTGGTGAAGGGTTGATCAATATCGGGGCTCGTTGGCGCAGATTCTGCTTCGTTGCTGGCCACCGTTGTAGAAGTCGAGTCCGAGTCCGAGATCGATGTCGTAGTCGAACCGATGGTGGTCGACGGTGAGACGAGTGAGGTGCCGGGTCGAACCAGATCAGGCGAGCTCAAGAGTGGCTGGGTCAGTTCGTCTGCTGATGCTGCCGCTGGCTCGGCGCTGGGTCGTCCCTCGCTGGCCTGCTCGTTGACGTCTTCGGTTGCGACGAATTGTCCTTGCGTAGGCGATTGGCTGTTGTTCGCAGTGGCGACTGCTGAATTCGTAGGCTGTGGAGATCCGAGTGTTGGACCCGCAGCGATGGAGGTCTGCTGGCTGTTCAAGATGCCGAAGCCGAAGAGTGCGACGATGGCGATGACCGCGGCACTCGTGAGCATGGCGAGTGTCCCGCTCTGCCCGACGGTGCTGATCGGAGAGGTCAACGAACGTTGCTCTGCGTGCAGTGTCGCCATGTGCATGGTGCGTGCGGCGCTCGAGGGGCCCTGGCCAAAGCTCGTGGCGAAGTGTGCGGCGAGTTCAGCTTCGAACCCAGCATCGTCGTTCTTCGACAGATCGATCATCGGACAACCTCCGGAGTTCGAAGATCAGGAACGCTGCGGCGAAGTGATTCGATCGCCCGCTTCTGGAGACTCTTGATCGCTCCGACTCGCCGCTCGGTTGCGTCGGCGATCTCCTGCAAACTCATGTCTGCGAGGAAGCGCATAGCGAGAATCTCTCGTTGGTCTTCGGTGAGCTGGCTCATTCCGGCCGGGAGTCGTGGATCGACCGTTCGGCACTGATCAGCGGCACTGGGCATGTGATCGAGATGTCGCTCGATGATCTCGGCATCGGTCGCATCGTGCGGACGGCTCGCCGCTCGGCGGAAGTAGTCGACCCGCCGCCGGTGAGCGATGGTCATCAGCCAGGTTCTGAACTGGCGTTCTCCACCTTCGAAACGATCGAGCGAACGCAGCATTCCCACGAAGACCTCCGACGTCAGATCGTCGGCGTCGTTGACCGAGCACGCCCGGAAATAGCCGTGGACCATGCCGACGTACTCTTCGTAGATCCAGCCGAGCGCATCAGCATGACCGTGGTGAGCAGCATGGACTTGGGCGCGAAAGAAGACGTCGCCGTCATCGTCTACCACCGAGTGGAGTCGTCGTTCGCGTCGCATAGTTGGCCCACTCATCAGCTTGGACGCTGCTGGTGGCTGGAGCATGGGCCATGTGCATCAGGGGAGGTGAGACACACACCCCAGCGACGTGTTCACCAGCGGAACGTCATTGACCCCACGAGGGCATCGCCCGGCTCGACTATTTTGGGATCGATGTGAAACTCGTTCGGCGGTCCGGATTGGGGTTCCACACAGAGGGAGGCTTCAGGCTCGGTGAAGATCACCCAGTGGTCGAAGGTAGAGGAGACGGTGACGTCGAGCGCCCCCGGCCATGAAATGACAGGGTCGGCCGTGAGACCAACGAAGCAGGCATCCCAGGGGCCATCCGGAACGGGGATGAGGTCACCGGTTGGAATTGCGTTGTCGTCAACGGCATAGATCGATTCGGCTTCGAACGTCAACTGAGCTTCTGCGCCCTTGTCAAGCTGACGTCGGAACCAGGGGTGCCACCCAGCCATGGCGGGCATGGGTTGCTCGGCGGCGTGCACCTCGGCAGTGACGGTCAGCGAGGTCTC
Source organism: uncultured Acidimicrobiales bacterium (assembly GCA_937930695.1). Classification (GTDB taxonomy): domain Bacteria; phylum Actinomycetota; class Acidimicrobiia; order Acidimicrobiales; family SZUA-35; genus CALEWY01. The sequence continues at coordinate 39,260 of CALHCB010000010.1, forward strand.
GGTGAGATCGAAACGCTGTATGGCGTGCCCGCCGAAAGGCCAGGGATCTCCGAGCTCGGTACGAATGCTGGTGTCATCGACAGCGGTCCACTTCTGGAGATGGGTGCGTCCGTGGTTCGCGTGCGGCGGGCTCGTGATTGGAAAGCTGTAGTCCCGGCCGTTGAGCGCAAGTCGTCCGTGTGGCAGGCGACCGCACCACGGAATCATCGGGAACGATCCCCAACGGGTCGGCTTGGCTCCCTCCGTCACCATGATCTCCAGATCATCGATGACGAGTGACGCTAAACGCCCTCCGTCTAGATCGATGGTGGCGCATGCGCGGTCATTGTTCAGGATCACCCACCCATGATGTCAGGTCTCCCACTCCGCAGTGTCGCGATCGCGGGCATACGTCGGAACGTCGGGATGGGGGCTGCAGTGTGGGGCCGCCTCTTCCCGGAACAACACGCCTCCTGCGGGAAGATCGCTTCTGTCCAAGGTTCCGACGCAGATCGAAACGTGCTCGGGACGATCGCTGGCCCGCCAGAAGACAGATGAACCACACCTCGAACAAAACCCGTACTCCACTCCTGGCTGACGGCTGAACCAACGAAGCGATCCGTCGTCCTCGATCGAAAGGTCGTTCGTCTGGCATCCAGTCGCGGCCATGTGATTGCCCGTCGTCCGGCGGCAGTCTTCGCAGTGGCACATCCAGACATCACGCAGCTTGGATCCGACGAAGTACCGAACCCCGCGACACAGGCAGCCACCGGTCGATGCAGTTTCATTCACCTCGCGAACGTAATCGTCGTGGTCGTTGTGGTCCGGCGCCTTTCCACTCTGTAGAAGGCAGGCCACACTGACCACGTGGACCTTCCTCGATTCGATGCCGATGTCACCGCCGATCAACTCGGTGCTGCCCTGGACGAGGCTGGCTGTTGCGTGATCGATGAACTCGCGGCGCCGAGCGTCATGGCCGCGATCTCCACCGAGCTCGATCCGTTCCGAGCGGGAGCGTCGATGGGGGCCAGCTCTTTCGAAGGTCATCAGACGCGGCGACTTGGTTCTCCCTTGCCGAGGTCGGCGACGTTTCGGTCCATTGCCATGCATCCGGTGATCATGAGCGCTGGCGAGCATGTGCTCGGGCACGCCACCGGCTGGCGATACTCCGCCGCGGAGTTCATCGAGATCGGACCGAATGAGACGCCGCAGCGCATTCATCGAGATCAGTGGAAATACGACATGATCGACTTCGACGTTGAGATCGAGCTCAATGGCATGTGGGCCATCACGGATTTCACCGAAGCCAACGGAGCGACGCGCATCATTCCAGGGAGCAACCACCTGGGCAATCGCGAGAAGCTCTCGATGGAGGACTCGGTGCCTGCGGAGATGGCATGCGGTTCGCTACTCCTCTACACCGGCTCCACCTACCACGGGGGTGGCCCGAACGATTCGGGGGAGTGGAGAAGCGGGCTTTCTCTCCAACACGCAGTCTCGTGGCTGACACAGTCGACGAACCAGTTTCTCGAGTGCCCGCCGTCGATGGTGAAGGACTGGCCAGACGAGCTGGCTCGATTCGTGGGTTACGCAAAGGCAGGCAATGGTCTGGGCTATTGGGGCGACAGCGAAGATCCGCTTTCGGCGGTGCACCCCGATCGTGAATTCGAGCGAGGTTGGGCAACCGTTCGTCCGGACTAGGCCGAGGCGGACCCGAAATGTTCAGCTGGTGGCGATCGCTTGCAACACGTCGAGCTTGGCTGCCCGACGGGCGGGGAAGTACGCGGCAACGATGCCGAGGATGACGCCGAGCAGGATGTAGACCGCCAGGCTGACCCACGGAATCGCTGTTGCAGTGATGAAACCTTCGGGCAGCGCTGAGATGCCTGCTCGGGCGAGTACGACTCCCATGAACACGCCGAGCAAGGTGCCGAACAAGCTCACGATGACGGCCTCCCAACGAATCGACGATCGCAGCTGACGTTGCGTCATGCCAACCGCTCGCAACAAGCCGATCTCTCGGGTCCGTTCCAGAACCGAGAGCGCCATGGTGTTGATGATGCCGAAGAAGGCAATGATCAAGCACAGGCCGAGGAGTCCGTTGATGACGATCAAGATCGAGTTGACCTGACCTTCGACGTTCTCCTGAAACTCGGTGTTGTCCTGGACAGAAAGCTGGGGGTAGGCGGCGGCAACTTCGTCGACCCGCTCCCGGGCCACGTCGCTGTCGACGCCGTCGACGTAATTCACGCCGACGAAGTCAATGTTGTCGACGTTCAATCGCGGCGCCGCGATTGTGCGGTCCACGATGTAGTTGCCTTCGAGAATGACGCCTTGGTCATAGATGCCGGTGACCTCGAAGTCGATCGGTTCACCATCGTCGAAGGTCAGGGCGACGTTCTGTCCGACGGTGATGTCGTTGTCGGCCGCGGTGTCTTCTCGGATCGCGACGCCGCTTGCTGTCAGCTCACCCTCGAGCATCTCGACAGCCAGGATGTTCGGGCCGGTCGAGACATCGAACGCACTGACTCGATCGGTGCCGTCGTCCGCCGAGCTGAAGTCGACGACCGCTTCGAGTTCGGAGAATCCAACGGCGCTCTCGACCTCGGGGAGTGCTTGGAGCTGTTCAGCGAGGGTGGGAGAGAAGGTCAGGCCCTGGGCCTCTTCGAAGATGAACAGATCGGCTGCGAGCGCGTCACCCAACAGGTCGTTGAACGTTGCCTTGATCGATGCGGCAAGCACGGACACTCCGGTGATCAACGCGAGACCGATCATCAGGGCCGTGGCCGTGGCGGACGTCCGTTGCGGATTGCGGCTGGCGTTGTCTCGGGAGATCCGGCCAACAGTGCCGCGGAGCGCTTCCACCGGAGCACCAAGAGCAGACGATGCCTTGCCAGCGAAGAGTGCGCTCAGCATCGAAACACCGATGAACGTGAGCATCGATCCGCTGCCGAGAAACGCAAGCACTCCCGAGGTCGAACCTGAGGTTCCGGCGAGACCCAGACCAAGCAGGATGATGCCGGGAAACAGGACGAGGGATCCCGCAATGATGCGGAACCGCATGCTGCGTTCCTGGGCGCCCAAGTCGGCGATGGCCTCCAGGGGTGAGATCCGGCTGGCCTTGACGGCGGGGATGATTGCCGCCAAGACCGTCACCAGAACGCCGACGATCATCACGACCACGATGGTGCGTGTCTTGAGTTCGAGCGGACCATCCGGGAAGGTGCCTCCGCCTTGGCTAAAGAGCCATTTCAACCCTGCAGCGACGCCGATGCCGGCGATCAGACCAAGGATCGAGGCGACGAGGCCGATGACCAACGACTCGATCAACACCATCCCTCGTACCTGGGAAGAGCTGGCGCCGATCGCTCGCAGGAGGCCCATCTGTTTGGTCCGTTGGCTCACGAGGATGGCGAATGTGTTGTAGATGATGAAGATGCTGACAAACAGCGTGACGAGGGCGAAGCCGAGCAGGATGTTGCCGAAGATGTCGATGAAACTGCCGAACTCGTCCTGGGTCTCGCCGATGGCGGTTTCGGCTGAGATCACTTCGATCTCCGCGGGGACCGCGGCTTGGAGATTCTCGACGAGCACGTTGGGCGAGACGCCTTCCAACGCAGACACCGCAATGCCGTCGATCTGACCAGGCGCATCGAGCACTCGCTGGGCGGTGGGCAAGTCGAAGAGGATGAAGTAAGCGCCGGGCGAGCCGAACTCGATGGTGGAGGCCAACTCGAACTGCTCGATAGCTCCGGTGGTGGTCGAGATATCGACGAGGTCGCCGATCGCAAAGTCGCCAGCGTTGGCTTGAGCCACGTCGAGTGCGACTTGCTGGCCAACGGGAGCCGATCCTTCGACAAGTGTGAAGGCGGAAATGCCGCTTGGGCCTCCCCACGAGAACGTCAGAACTGGCGGACCCTGAGGGCGGATGATCTCGCCTTCTGCGTCGATGGAATACACGACTTCGAACCCCGAGATGCCGGCCTCGAGTTCTTCGACTCCGTCGACGTTGGCGAGATCGGTCGCAAGCGATTCGTCGAATCGAACCTCGTTCTCGGTGTTGGTGACTTCGGGCGGGACGGCCCGAACCTGGGCGTCGATGCCAGCGAAGATGTCACTGCTGACTTTGTCGAAGACGGAGCGAAGGCTGTCGGCGAGCACGAAGCTGCCAGAGACGAAGGCAACGCCGAAGATGATCGACAGCATCGTGAGGGCGAGTCGGCCCTTGCTGGCGGAGATGCCTCTGATGACGAGTTTCAGCATGGCGAAGCCACTCAGTCTTGGAGGTTGCGGATGGCGTTGTAGACGGTGTCGGTTGTGGGGTTGGGGATTTCTTGGGTGATTTGGCCGTCGGTGAGGAGGAGGGCGTGGTCGGTGTAGCTGGCGGAGATTGGGTCGTGGGTGACCATGAC
>CALHCB010000011.1 GCA_937930695.1 uncultured Acidimicrobiales bacterium
GGGGCATCGAGATCCCGGTGAGACCACGCAGCACGGGAATCGTCAAGGCGCTCCACCCAACGGCAGCGGCGTAGAGACCAAGCTCTTCCCGCAGCACGATGGCAGCGAGAATGACCTGATCGATCTTGGCGTTCGCGGAACGTGGAAGCGCGCTCAACGCACTCGTCAACCCGTAACGAACCACGGCCTGGCGGGGGGCTGTCGGGTCGGCCCTCATCGGCTGGGTACGGCTGCGGGTGGTCGTCCATGCCACGCCGAGAACGAGGCCGAGCACGCCGAGATGGACGATGACGACGGTGATCAGCGATGGTTCGGTCGGGACAATGACACCGGCAGTCAACGCGATGGGCCATGAAAGGCCGCGGGAGAGCACAAGCAGGTTCCATCGGGCGAAATCCCCGGATGCGCGAAGACTCTCGAAAAGGACGGTGCTGAACGCGACGATGGGGCACGCCAAGAGATAGATCCTCAGCAATCGGTCATCGCCCTCAGGACCACCCGCTATCGGACCGGCGATCACGTACCCAAAGGCCATGAGGACCGCGGAGCCCAGCAGAATCGGTCGCACGGACCAACGGAGCAGTGTGCCGATCGAGTCGCGGCGTTTCGAGCCGAAATGCACGATCGAGAATCCAAGGCCGAGCGCAGACAGGTCAGCGAGGAGCTGGGGAACGAGCTGAATGGCCGCCAAACGACCTCGGCCAGCAGTGCCGAGTTGACGAGCCACGATCGGGGCGACGATCAACGCAATGCCACCGATTGCGAAGTTGGCGGTCGAAGTCATCAGCCATTTGCGACCGAGACCGGGAGTTGCGACCTCTGCCGTCGTGTCAGCCACCACGCATCTCAATCATTCTGAGCAACGCCCGCATTCTGAGCAACGGCCCGCGGCCGACGAATCGCACCGGCAAGTACCAAGATCCAAAGGTAGGAGAACCACAGAATGAAGCTCTCGGTGAGGTTGGAGAGCACCGCAAAGAGTGTGACCGCGACCCACATGAAGGCGATGCCATCGAAGTGACGCCAGCCGTCTCGCAGCGGCTGGACCACCGCGAAGACCATCACCGGGACGAACATCGCCAGTCCAATGATCCCCAGCCCCAGGAAGACTTCCATGAAGCTGTTGTGCGCGCTTCCCGATCGAACGAGAAGCCGTGGCACGAGCAGACTCGGAATATCCCAGTACGCAAAGAAGCCATATCCACGAGTGGGGTGAGCTTGAATCCGGTCGACCAGGAGGTCCCACAGCTCTCTTCGGCGGGTGAAGTTGTCGCTTTGCCAGAGCACGGGTCCGACGACACCGAAGACCACCACGCCGGACACGATTGCGCCGAGTGCGACCCTTCGTGCGTCACGAGGTCGGCCCGTCGTGGACAGCGTCCGGTAGGCGATCAGGGTGAACGCAATACCGGTGGCGATGCCTGTGGCCGCAATCGCTGTTGCGCTCTGGGAGCCAACGAGCGTGGTGAGACACAGAACCAGGGCGAGAGCTGCGCCTATCCGATGGCGAGCAGACGTGGGCCAGATCAAGTGTTGCAGGCTCATGATGGTGCCGAGGCCGGCAATGGGAGCGAGCGAGTTCGGCCCGAGATAGATGCCACGCCACGAACCAGTTTCGTCGAGGCCGATGTCCGGCTTGAACACGATGAGAATGAGGCTGGTGAAGAGGGCCACGGCGAGGAAGATCGAGATGACTGAGCGAAAGCGGCGGGCATCAACGGTGCCGAGTATCCACCCGGTCAGCAACATCCCGACGTAGACCCAGCTTCGCCATCCGGTGAGGTGAGGGGCGAAGCTCCAGGTCACCGACCACACTGCGATGGCGGAGAATGCCGAGGCAAAAACTGCAGCTATCGGAAGCGAACGAATCTCTCGGTTGGCGACCGCAGCAACAAAGAGCATGGCTCCGGCCAACGCTGCGGCGACGAACGTAGGTTGAACGAAGTACTCCTCCCAGGTTCCTGGCCGATCGAGTACTCGCCTCGAAATGAAGAACACGGGGCCGTTGGAGAAGATCAGCAACGCAATACACAACACGATGACCCGAGTCCTGTGGGCCCAGGCCGGAATCTCGACGACGCCCGCTGCTGCGGTCATCCTTTTCGCCGCCAGCGTCGACCTGTCGAGGTCGATGCGGCAACGACCTGATAGCTGAGGTCGAGCCGAGCCTGGTGTGCGCTGGCCAGCGCGGACGCAGACCCTGCCGGGAGCTGGAGTGAGCGCTCGTCGAGCTTGGCCATGACTGCGGCCTTGGCGTCGGTCCAGTCGCTGTCGCTGTGCTCGAAGGAGTTCCCGCGGTCGACTCGGCGGTAGAGCGAGGTGACCTGCTCGATGTTCTCGATGCCAAATGCGCACACGGATCGCAGGAAGAGATCCCAGTCTTCGAGCACCGGGAGATCGTCGTCGAAGGTCATCGCTGCGTTGGCGAGTTCGGCACGGGGGAGTGCGAAACAACAGATTGGTGTCGCGTTGGAGTGAAAGTGGGCGACGAGATCGAACTCTTTCGGAAACTCGAGTTGGGGGTCACCCAGCGCATTGAGCGGCTCGCCGGTTTCTGAACCTGTCCAACGCTGGGTGAGGCAGACAGAGCGGACGACTGCACCGGGCTGGATCTCTGCGCCTTGACGAAACACGCTGACCCAGTTGGGCATGGCCAGGTCGTCGTCGTCGAGAAAGGCGACGTAGCGGCCCGTCGCTGCTTGGAGCCCGGCATTGAGTGGCGCTGCTCGACCACCGAACGACACCGAGATGACACGAACGTCGGGACCGACGAGTTCGATCGTCGAGTTCGTTGCTGCGGTATCGCCGTGCACAACCACGATGACTTCGAGATCATCGTCGGCCTGGGTTCGCAACGTACCGAGCGCTTCCATGAGTGAAGTTGGCCGATCGCCTTTGGTGCGAACGACAGCAGAAAGGAAGGGATCGGTCATGTCGGGGAAAGCGGCTGGGCCTGTCCCCAGTTCACGCCAAGTTCGACGAGGCCCTCGGACTCTCGAGAAGTTCCGGGAACCACAACGAGGAGAGCGGCTTCTTCCCACTCATCGAGCAAGTGCGGGTTGTTGCTCTCGTGAACCCACACCGAGAGGTGATATTTGCCGGGCATCAGGGGAACCCGGCCGAGATCGAGGTCGATGAAACTGAGGCCTGGCTTGACCAGTCCCGTGTTGGAACCTGCTCCGTGGGTCGACGGCGCAGCGACGAGCGTGCCGGAGTCTTGGTGGTGGACACTGAGCCCGAACCCTGGAGCGTCAATGGTGTCGATGGCTTCGAAGGTCACCCTGATCTTGATCGGATCGCCACTCGATGCCGTCTCGGCGGGTCCGCCATCGTCGCCGACCAAGGCAACAGAACGAATCCGCACTCGGCCATCGCCGCGCCGCCCTTCCATGATCTGGCTGGTCTCGCCCGCTTCGTTCAGTCGAATGAGCTCGGCCTCGGTCACCCGAGACAGATATGCCCCGATGACGTCAGCAGGATCTCCAACCTGCTGCAACACGCCGTGGTCAAGCCACGCAATTCGGTCACAGAGCGAACCCATGAGCCCAGTTGAATGCGAGACGAGCACAACTGTCGTGCCGTTGTTACGCAGCATGTGGATGTGATCGAGGCATCGTCGCTGAAAGTCCTCGTCGCCAACCGCAATGACCTCATCGACGAGCAGGATCTCCGGATCGACATGCACGGCAACGGCGAAACCGAGCCGCACGACCATGCCGGAAGAATAGGCCTTCACCGGAGAATCGATGAACGACCCAAGGCCGCTGAAGTCGATGATGCTTTCGAGTGCGTCCGCGACCTGACGACGGCTCTGCCCGAGCATGGCGCCGTTCAAGAAGATGTTCTCCCGACCGGTCAGATCAGGATGGAATCCCGATCCCAGCTCGAGGAGTGCGGAGATCGATCCCTTGGTCCGGACTGCACCCTCGGTTGGTGGATAGATCCCCGCCATCATTCGTAGCAGCGTTGACTTGCCGGAACCGTTGTGTCCCATCAGGCCGAAGAAGGATCCCTTTTCGACGTCGAGACTGACATCACGAAGTGCCCAGAATTCGTCTTCGGGCCCTCGTCGGCGGTTCAGGAGCGCCTCTTTCAGCGAGTTTGGGCGATCACGGTGAAGACGGAACCGTTTCGAAACATGATCGACCGAAATTGCGGGCTCGCCTGACACGAGGGAAACGGTAGCGAGTCTGAGCCGAACCGCTGAGTATGGGCAGCGGAGTTCGTCTACTCAGCCGCGATTCTGGTGAGGTAGTCGCCATAGCCGCTCTTCATG
>CALHCB010000012.1 GCA_937930695.1 uncultured Acidimicrobiales bacterium
TGTCCGCTCGCCGATCCCGCCCATACTGGCGATCGACACGTGAGCAAGTTCCGTCGGATCGCCACGCAGCTTCGAGAACACGATGCGCACAGATGCATCGGCCCAGGTCGCACAAATTTGCGACGACACCAGCCCGCGTTCGAAGTCGATCTGCCGAGTGTTCTCGGATGCATCAACGACTCGGTACAACGGCGACGAGAACCCGAAGTACGCAGCAACTTCAGCCACGGATCGATTGGCAAAGAAGCGATCGTAGGCCATCGGCGTCTCGACGAGTGCAACATCTGTCGCCCCCCACTCCCGCAGCTTGCGGGCGAGAACCTCCATCCCTTCGGGGTGCACGATCGTCGACAGATCATCGCGGTGATACCCGAGCATGAACGAAGCGCGGACGGCAACCGGTCCTGGGTTGGCCTGCACCAACTCCTTGAGCCCTGCAGCTTCGATGGCCCGTTCGAGCGATTCGGCTCGCTTCCCAACTTCCCCACGTTCCACGTGCACCAACGAACCTCGACCAAAGGCCGTCTCGACGACCGAACGAAGCCGGGCGGGAAGGAACCAAGGACTTACGTCGCGAACCCGTTCGATGAGTTCGTCATACGTGATGCCTGACCGAAGCTGGTCGTTGTGATCAAAGGCATCCGCGAGGACCGAGAAGACCGCCGAATGGCGACGCTCGTCATCGAGGATTCTGGTGAATGCTTCGACCTGATCGGGATCCGTGAGCACATCGAGCATCCGCTCGTAGGACAGGACGGCAGTCTCCTCCAGCGCAACGTTCAGTAGGCAAAAGCGACGAAATCCTTGATAGCTCAGCTCGTTCTCGAGTCCATCTGGAATCCGCCCCGCGAGTCGACCGAGCCGGATGGCTGACGTCGCAACGAGCCGTCTGAGCCCCCAGGCTTCCGCGTCATGGTGGTGGCTCACTGCCGAGACCCATCCCGATACGCCCCCGACGACTTGCCGAGAGAGCACGAACGCGGTCGGCCACACCTTTTGCCGAGGAGAAATGTCGCCGAAGCTCTGGAGCAACAGTCCGCGCATGTACTGGGCGTGCAGCGCCTCGTCGCGGTGCGTCCACTTCACGATTCGACTCACGAGTTCGACAGTGGCCTCGTCAACTGGCAACGAGGCGATACGGCTAGCGACGAGATCCTCAGAGTACGCAACGGCCGCAATCTGTTCGCGTTCAAGAGCCAGCAAGAGCAACCGAGAAAACCGCTTGTGATCAGGCAGCGCGGCAATCGCCGCTAGTTCCCGCTCGGTATCAGCAAGCAGCGTGTCGACAAGACTCCTGTCTACCGATGGATCCACTGCCCCAAACTAGATCCGATCTGTGGGTGACGCGGTGGACAACGGGTGGACAACATAAGCCTGCTTGCGGACAACTGAGAAATTCTGCGGATAACCATGGGGATTCAAAAAAACCTCTTGACCTGGGAAAATGCTTCCCACATGATGCCTCTCAGCCAAGCGAAACGGCTGCTGGGAGAACCCGACAGGAACCGCACCGAAAGGTCCGGAACCCGAGGAAACAACTGGCAGACACGCCGCTCGGTTAGGTGTGAGATTCACTGACTCTCATGGTTCACCCTCACCGGTGAATGGTGAAAGTCCCGAGAACCTCACCGGTTTCGACCGGTGCTGATCTCGGTAGGCGCCCAATGGGGCGGTTGGCAGACCGGAGAACGGCAACGGGGAAACCCAGAGCCCACCACCGAACATCACCAATCGACTCGGGAGCCACTCTGAAGGCGTAGATTTCGCTCGGCAACGAGCTGAGATCGATCCGGAAGAAAACGCACACTGCCCGCCAACCGAGCGGACCTTGGTCCAAACGGGAAAACGGGCAGTGATCAACAGTCGGGCAGAAGGTACTGCCGGTTCGTTCGACTGTGGTGGATACTCAGACCGAACTCGACACCCCCGTCAGGAACAGCGCAAGCTGAACCAGGCGGGGGTGTCATCCATTTTTCGCCAAGGATGGCGACTACACCGCGGTTATGGACGACAGCAGCTCAGCCGAGGCCGCATTTGCCGGCAGCAGCGATTCAAGGCGCAGTTCCTCCAATGTGATGTCCGACGGCGAGCCGATCGTGAGAATCGTGGTGAAGAGCGACAACCGTTCTCCATCGATATCCAATTCGACCGGGATGAGCAGGTCGCGAGCTGACGCAACCTGAGCGCGCGGCAACAAGCTCACCCCCTCGATCTCTGCCACTCGATCGAGCAGCTGGACAATGACGGGGTCACCCGGACGCTCATCAAGATCTCGGTACAGCCGAGCCAGCAACGCAGAAGCAACGTCGGTCCAGTTCATGATGCAAGACCGAAGACCCGATGGTTCGAAGACCACGCTGACGGCGTTCAGGGCAACTGAGAGATCAGCGCCGACGGGCAGACAACGGGCCATGAGTGCGCCGGTTGCAGCGTTGGCCTCAACGACGTTCCATCCTCGATCAACGACGTAGGCAGGAAACGGTTGGTGGGCCTCAACGAGCGTTCTGAGCATGTCTCGGATGTGGGCAAAATCGGGATCATCGCCATCAGACCACGCTCGCTCGCTATAGAGCGGGGCAAACCCGGCGGCCATCAGCAGTTCATTGCGATCACGCAGCGGAACATCGAGCGCCGCACCGAGATGCACCACCATCTCTCGACTCGGTTGGGACCGTCCGGTCTCGAGATAGGACACGTGACGTTGGGACACCTCAGCTCGACTCGCAAGTTCGAGTTGGCTCAGGTGCCGTCGTTGGCGCCATGATCGCAACTCCGAACCAAACTTCAGGGCCTGAGCGAGAGGTGCGGTTCCGTTCACAGTCCGAACCTACGGCACCGCCGGTCTAAGGGCCATGACCTCTGAGGTCATCGAGACAATCGAGAGCCTAAGGTTGAGCGCGTGAGCGAACTCTACGATCTGGCCGTTGTCGGCTTGGGACTGATCGGCGCCGGAGCACTGCGACATGCCGCCGTTGAAGGCGTGCACGTGATCGGTATTGGCCCGAATGAACCCGACGACTGGGAATCTCACACGGGGCCGTTCGCGAGTCACTACGACTCAGGCAGGATCACGCGAAGACTCGACGCCAAACGAGAGTGGGCCATCCTCGCGTCCCGATCCATTGACCAATACCCGACGATCGAAGCTGCGACCGGAGTCCGGTTTCATGAGCCTGCCGGTTTGATGTTCGTACGAAACGACACAGACGGGATTGCCAACCAACGAGCTGTTGCGGCTGAGCTCGATATTCCGATCACTGTTGCACCGTCTCAAGATCGCCGAGCGACACTTCCCCACCTTCACTTCCCCGACGGGTGGACCACGTTGTTCGAGCCCGCCCCCGCTGGGTTCATCGATCCGCGACGGATGGTACGAGCCCAGCAACAGGCGGCTCGCCTTGCGGGCGCAGAGATCATCAACCAACCCGTCGCCGCGCTTCGGCGTGTCGGTGACGAATTCGAGGTCATCGTCGACGGCGAACCACCGATCCGAGCGGAGCGGGTTGTTGTCGCGACCGGTGCGTACGGCAACCAGCTGATTCCGGACCCACTCGCCATGGCCGTTCGACCCGAAGCCGTGGTGCTCGGCGAAGTCTCCGAACAAGCAGCGAGCGAACTCGATTTCCCCTCGTTCATCTACCTGCTCGACAACCCGGATCTCGACGATGTCTACGTTGTGCCACCCACTCGCTATCCAGACGGGCGCTTCTACATAAAGCTCGGTGGCTCTCGGGCCCGGGCGTCGACCTTCTCCGACCTGGGAGACATGGCGAGCTGGATGCAAGGCCGGGCCGCCGATGATCAGCTGGAGATCATGTCCAACGTACTGACCCAGGTTCTGCCCGACGTCGCGTTCTTATCGTGGCAGGTGAAGCCCTGCCTCATCACCGACACAGCAAGCGATCTCCCGTTCATCGATCATGTCGAACCCGGCCTTGTTGTCGCGTTCGGAGGCAACGGCCATGCGGCCAAGAGTGCTGATGCCATCGGCGCCATCGCCACCACGCTCTCCATCAACGGCACGTGGACCGACAGCGAGCTCGATGCAACACTCTTCAACGCCCAGTTCGGCACGTACCAACCGCCGACCGGGAGTCGTCACGGCAACTAGCGGCCTGACACACACGTCGAACACCATCCGGAAGGAACCGCACATGTCGTCATCACCAACGCCAAGGTCGTTCACCGTCAACTCGATTGGTGCCGTGCAGTCGCCTCGTACTGAACCGATCGACGACGATTGGGGCAACATCGAATCCACGATCGAACTCGATCAGTCGCAGTTTGAAACCGATGTCCTCGCTGGCCTCAGCGACTTCTCGCACATCGATGTTGTCTACCTGTTCGACCAGGTCGACGAGGCGAGCATCAATCTGGGTTCGCGGCATCCGAGAAATCGTGCCGACTGGCCTCGCGTCGGGATCTTCGCGCAGCGGGCCAAGGCCCGTCCGAATCGGATTGGCGTGACGACCTGTGAGCTGGTCGACGTCGCAGGTCTCACGCTGACGGTACGAGGGCTCGACGCGATTGATGGCACGCCCGTGCTCGACATCAAACCGCACGTCGTGGAGTTCCAAGCCCGCACGCCGGTGCGACAGCCCGCCTGGATCGGTGAGCTGATGGCCAACTATTGGTGACGAACGAACCGTTGGGATGAGTCCTCGCCCTCGCTACGACTCCGACTGGCTCAGGAGCCGAGGGCGACGTGGGGCTCGACATAGTCGAGGTCAAGTGCGGTGGCCACAGCCCGTTCAGTGATCTTTCCGCCAATGACGTTCAGCCCGTTGAGTAGATGGGGATCATCCGTCAGCGCAGCCGTCGACCCCTTGTCCGCAAGCGCAAGAACGAACGGCAGCGTCGAGTTGTTCAAGGCGTAGGTCGACGTCTTGGGAACCGCTCCCGGCATGTTGGCGACGCAGTAGTGCACGACATCGTCAACGGTGTAGGTCGGCTCAGCGTGGGTTGTCGCTCGTGAGGTCTCCATGCAGCCGCCCTGATCGATCGCTACGTCGACAAGCACTGATCCCGCTCGCATCTTCTTGACGTTCGACGCAGTGACCAGCCGAGGGGCTCGCGCTCCCTTGACGAGAACCGCTCCGATGACGACGTCGGCATCCTCGACGAGTTCTTCGAGCGCCCCAGCGGTGGAATAGATCGGCTTGATGGCCGTCCCGAATCGAGCCGACAGTTCGTCGAGCACATCGAGGTCCCGGTCGAGGATCGAGACGTCTGCGCCAAGGCCGATGGCCATCTCAGCGGCATGGGAACCAACGACGCCACCTCCGATGACCACCACCTTGGCGGGCGCAACTCCGGGGACACCACCCATGAGAAGTCCGGCTCCACCTTGTGGCGCCTCGAGTGCATGAGCGGCGGCCTGGATCGACATCCGGCCAGCAACCTTCGACATGGGCGCAAGAAGCGGCAGTCCACCATGACGATCGGTGACCGTCTCATAGGCAATGCATGTCGCTCCGCTGGCGATGAGATCGTGAGTCTGGTCAGCATCGGGTGCCAGATGAAGATAGGTGAAGAGCACCTGACCAGGTCGCAATCTGGCTCGCTCGACAGCCTGGGGCTCCTTCACTTTCACGATCATGTCGGACTCAGCGAAGACCTGGGCTGCGTCTGCTCCGATGACGGCGCCCGAGGCGACGTAGTCGGCATCAGAAGCCCCGATTCCGATCCCAGCATTCGTTTCAACGAAAACATCGTGGCCGTGGGCGATGAGTTCGCGCACACTCGTGGGTGTCAGCCCGACTCGCTGCTCGAGGGTCTTGATTTCCTTGGGCACTCCAACTCGCACAACGGCTCCTCGCTGATGGTCACGCCCGCGGCGTACTGCACTCAACGATGACACAATGACCACCGCATCTGATTGCGTCTTGTGCCATTCAGGTGGTCGGTGATGCACTTTTACATTGCGATTGGCCCAATATGTGCACAATACTTGCGCCTATGGAACTTGATGCCACCGATCACGCCATCCTGGAACTCCTGCAGCAAGACGGTCGAATGACCAACATCGAATTGGCAGACACCGTGGGACTCTCGCCTTCGGCGTGTCTGCGGCGAGTCCGAAATCTCGAAGAGGACGGCGTGATCGACGGGTATGTCGCGATCATCGACCCGACCGTCATAGGACGAGCAACCACTGTCTATGTGGAGATAAGTGTCAACAGCCAGGAGGAGAGCATCCTCGATGAGTTCGAAGCTGCCGTGGTCGGTCATCCCGCCGTGCGGACCTGCCACTTGATGGCGGGCGACTTCGACTACCTCGTTCGGGTCGAGGTCGCGGACGTTCCCGATTACGAACAGCTGCACCGAACGCACTTGGCCCTGCTGCCCAACGTCAACCGAATCCGGTCCAGTTTCTCGCTGCGCTCGGTCTGTGACCGCACGGCCTATGAGCTTGCGGGGGCCTGACCCACGCGTGGGTCAGGCAACGTCCACGCGAAGCAAGCGCATCGCCGCACCGAAGAGCACTTCGACCCCACGGGCGGCCTCATCGGGCTCGATGGACTCAGCTTCGTTGTGCGAGAGCCCGTCAGCGCAGGGAATGAAGATCATCGAGGTCGGTGCGAGCTTGGCGACGTAGCAAGCATCGTGTCCTGCACCAGACACCATTCGTTCATGGCTGAACCCCAACGTCTCCACCGACTGCTGCACCGCGGCGACGCAGTCTCCGTCGAACACGATTGGTGGGGAGTTGTTGTCGATGGCGATGGAGTAGCCACAGCCGTGACGCTCGGTTGCTGACGCAACAACGTCTCGCATGGTCTGTTCCATCTGGTCGAGCACCGCGAGATCAGGATTGCGCAGGTCCAACGAAAACGTGATCGACGCGGGAACCGTGTTGGGCGACACCGGTTCGCTCCTGAACTGAGCGGGGGTGACTCGGGCCCATGGTGCGTGCTCGGCAGCCATCGCATAGAGCGTCGTCAGGATCTCGGCGAGCGGACGAGATGGATCCTTGCGACCGTCCATCGGCGTTGGCCCTGCGTGCGCTGGGAAGCCGGTGAGCTCAATCGTGTACCACCGCAACCCTTGCACCCCGGTCACGACGCCGATCTCGGTAGCCGTGTCCTCCAGGATCGGGCCCTGCTCGATATGCAGTTCGAGGTAATGGCCGACGGGACGGCCGAACTCGAGAGGTCCAGCCCAGTCGAGGCGATCGAGTTCCTGACCGACGGAAATCCCTTGTTCATCCGTGATTCCTCGAACCTCCTCGAGTTCCATCACGCCGGCCCACACGCCCGAGCCCATCATCGATCGAGCGAAACGAGACCCTTCTTCATTCGTCCAGACGCCGACTTCGACCGGGACCTCGGTCTCGATGCCGAGATCGTTCAGGGTCTCGATGACTTCGAGACCACCGAGCACGCCATACACGCCATCGAATCGCCCGCCGGTCGGTTGGGTATCGAGGTGGCTTCCCATCATGAGTGGAGCCGCGTTGCCGTTCGTCCCCGCTCGCCGAATGAACATGTTCCCGACCCCATCGGTGTCGACCGAACACCCAGCGTCTCGAGCCCAGCCTTCGAACAATGCGCGGCCCGCTGCATCGTCATCAGAGAGGGCTTGCCGATTCGAACCGCCTGCTGGCGTCGGCGCAACCTGAGCCATGTCCATGAGACGCGACCACAGGCGTTCAGCGTTGATCTGCATCGGGCCACCTTCCTCCGCTCAGTTCACGCTTGCAAGCCGTGACTTGGCACAATCAATGAATGCACAGACTCGAAGGCCCCTTCTACGACGATCTCAGCGTTGGCACTGTTCTTCCATCGCTCCCCGCTGCAACGCTCAGCCAAGCGGACAACCTGGCCTATCGGGCCGTCACTGGCGACGAGAACCGCTTGACCGCCAGTCGAGCGGCTTACGCCGCTGCAAGTGGATCTTCAGGCGAGTTGGCAAACCCCGGTCTTGTTGTGCAGCTCTCGATCGGCCTCAGCACGAGCGCCACCCGCCATGCCATCGCCAATCTCTTCTACCGAGGCGTGTTGGTGAACCGAGCTGTAGAAATCGGCGAGACCATCGAGACGACCACAACCGTGCTCGGCATGTCCGATTCCCGACCAAAGGGAGATCTCAACCGCGGCAAGGTGCTCCTCGGCATCGAGACCGTCGGCACGAACGGGCCAATCGCCTCCTACCAACGATGCGCGCTGCTCCCCGCCCGAGGTGACGCCCCCGGCCACAGCGACGACGTGGGCTCGGCCGACTCAGCACCGGCACCCGACTACAGCAGCGCAATTCCGTTGGGCTGGGATCTGTCCGGCCTCGCAGAGCTCGATTGGGAAGTTGGGACAACGATTGCGGATCCGATGTGGGACCACGTTGACAATGCCCCGGCCTTCGCCCGGATGACCTTCAACCAGGCCATCGTCCACCGAAGTGAAACTGCCAGTGCGTACGGCAAGCGGCTCGTCTATGGCGGACACGTGATTGCTCTCGCCCAAGCATCAATGACTCGTGTCTCCCCCGGCATCGTCACCGTGCTTGGTTGGGGCCGCTGCAACCATGTTGCCCCCGCGTTCGAAGGTGACCATGTGAGCTTCACCCACACGCTCGAGGCCGTTGAGCCCGCAGGCGATGGACACATGCTGACGGTGCTCACCAAGGGATACCGCGAGGACGCAGACGGCCAGACCGAGCTCCTCGATTGGCAATCAGTCCTCTACCACCGGTAGGTCCTGTGGGAGCGTGCGGCTCGGCCAACCCAGCGGTTCGAACGTCAGACGATATGGGAATCGTATCGACAGGCTCACGCGCCATATGTCTCGACGCCTAGCCTCTTGCCATGGCTTCAGGAGATGAACGAGCGGCGATTCCAGCCGACATCGACGGCACAGGTTTGCGGATCGCGATCGTCGGCGCCCGATGGAACGCGGATGTGGTCGGTCGGCTGAATGACGGTGTCCGGCGGGGGCTGGAAGCGCTCGGTGTCAGCGAGATCACGGATGCAACCGTGCCAGGTTGCTTTGAGATTCCGTTCGCCTGCCGCTCGATCGCTCGATCGGGCCGAGTCGACGCCATCGTGACCATCGGTGCGGTCATCCGAGGTGAGACCACGCACTACGAGCTCGTCTCAGAGGAAGCTGCCCGCGGGGTACAACAGGTGCAGCTCGAGACCGGTATTCCAATCGCGTTCGGCCTCGTTACGGTCGAAAATCAACGACAAGCCCTCGCCCGCAGTGCCGGCCCCGGCGGCCACAACGTTGGCGAAGAGGCAGCACTTGTCGCCGTCGAAATGGCCCTGCTCTCGCAGACCTGGAGTCCACGATGACCGAGACCCAGACCGCTGACGCCATCGTCATTGGCGCAGGTGTCATCGGCTCAGCCGTCGCCCTCGAACTTGCCCGACAGGGTCGCAACGTCGTGTGTATCGACAAGCTCGGTGGCGCTGGATTCGGTTCGACCAGCAGCTCGAGTGCCGTCATTCGGTTCACCTACTCGACCAAGGCCGGCGTTGCCATGGCATGGGAAGGCATGCACTACTGGAAGAACTGGGCCGCCCACCTGGATCTCGCACGTTCAGGTGGCCTCACTGAATTCAAACACACCGGCATGCTCACCATCTTCTCAGACGGTGTCGATGATGCTCCGTTCCTCACGCGCTACGCCGAAGTCGGCATCCCTCACGAGGTGCTGACCGGTCCAGAGATCGCCGAACGATGGCCAGCGCTCGACGTCGGGCGGTACGGACCACCCAAGCGTCTCGAGGACGATTCGTTCTGGGACGAGGCAACCGACCAGCTCCCGAGCGCATGTTTCGACGAAATGGCCGGGTTCGTCTCGGACCCAATGTTGGCCGCGCAGAACCTGGCCGACGCCGCTCGAGCTTCTGGCGCCTCGTTTCGCTTCTCTTCAGAGATCGTGGCGATTCGGAAGGCCGATGGCCGCGTGCAAGGTGTCGACCTGGCGGACGGATCCACCATCGATGCACCCGTCGTGGTGAACGTGGCTGGCCCGCATTCGTTCAAGATCAACACCATGGCTGGCGTCGTTGAGGGAATGAACGTCGTCCCCAAGCCAATGCGGCGCGAGGTCTACGTGGCGCCGGCTCCGCCAGAACTCGATTGGGACTCCAACGGCATCATGATCGGCGACATCGATCTTGGCACCTACAACCGGCCAGAGCGCGGTGGCAACATCGTGATCGGCGGCGTTGAGCCCGAATGCGATCCGCTCGAGTGGATCGATGAGCCAGATGATGCCTCCATGGTGCTCGATGAAGACGAATTCCAGCTCCACGTCCTGCGAGTCGCTCGGAGAGTAACCGGCATGGGGGTTCCTCCCCACAAACGTGGCGTGGTCGGCGTCTACGACGCCAGCGATGACTGGACCCCTATCTATGACCGGTCCGATCTCGATGGCTTCTACATGGCCATTGGCAGCAGTGGCAACCAGTTCAAGAACGCCCCGATCGCCGGTCGCTGCATGGCAGAACTCATTCGAGCGGTCGAGAACGGACACGATCACGACAACGATCCCGTCGTCGTCAAGGGCCAACACACGGGACTCGACATCAACCTCGGGACGTTCTCCCGCAACCGATCTCTGGATGGCGGAGGGCCAACAAACGTGCTGGGATAGCTCGATGGCTGACGAAGTACTCACTGAAGTTCGTGGACGGGTGTTGTTGATCACCCTCAATCGCCCCGAGGCGATGAATTCCATCAACACTCCACTGGCCCAAGCGTTACTGGCTGCACTCGAGACTCTCGATGGCGATCCCAATCTGACACTGGGTGTGCTCACGGGTACCGGCAGAGGGTTCTCCGCAGGCATGGACCTCAAGGCCTTCGCAGCCGAAGGTCCTCCGAAGGGTTTCAATCGGTTCATCGAAGACGGTTGCAAGAAGCCGCTGATCGCTGCGGTGGAAGGGTTCGCTCTCGCGGGCGGTCTGGAGATTGCTCTCTCCTGTGACCTCATCGTCGGTGCGGAGAACGCCAAGTTCGGAATTCCCGAGGCAGGGGTCGGTCTCTTCGCCGCAGGCGGAGCGCTCCTGCGGCTCCCCCGGCGTGTCCCATACGGCCTTGCCATGGAGTTGGCACTCACCGCTGAGCCCATCACGGCGCAAGAAGCACTCAACGTTCGGCTCATCGACAAAGTCTCACCAAAGGGCGGCGCGGTCGACTCTGCGATGGAGTTGGCGGAACGCATCGCCAAGAACGCCCCGCTTTCTGTCGCCGCTTCCAAGCAAGTCCTCAAAGCCCAACAGGGTCACACGGAGGAAGAATTCTGGAAAATGCAGGCACCCATCATGGGAACTGTCTTCTCTTCAGACGATGCCAAAGAGGGTCCAGCAGCATTCGCACAAAAGCGCGCTCCCGAATGGTCAGGGACCTGATCAAGAGCTCAGCGAGGCCAGGTCAGGTCAGGTCAGGTTGAGGGGGCTGACCTGGCTTCGAGGAGTTGGGCAGCGAGCAACTCTTCAGAAACCGGATCGATCGGCGGGTTGTGATGGAGAAGGGCTAGACGAGCGAGTGCCGCGTGGACGCCATCAAAGTGGCGACGTTGTGACTTTGGAAGCCCTCGCCGGATCTTCAGCATTGGTCGCCATGCGCTGAAGACCTGCACTTCGCCAGGGGTCAGTCCGTACCGGGAGGCGAGGAACGGAACCATCTCTGTGAACCGCGCTTGTTCCTTGCGCCGGAAACTGATGAGCGCAATACCGACGGCGAGGAACAATACGACGAAGAGCAACGCTGCGATGGCAGCGATCGCACCGTCACCCATGCTGTCAGAAAGAGCAAGTGAGCCGTTCCAGGCTGCGTGACACCCGACAGCGAGCGCATATCCGACCAGGGCATAGGGCAGCACCGGCTTACGTTTCGAGACAGCGAGACCAATTGCGATTCCCGTCCACGCGGTGAACAACGGGTGAGCAAACGGTGTCAGGAGTGCCCGGAGAATGAACACTGCGAGCAGCTGGTCTTGCTCTGCGGCGGTTGCGAAGTAGAGAAAGTCCTCGACGATGGCGAACCCGAGGGCCGTCCACCCGGCGTACACAACTCCGTCCATGACTCCATCGAGTTCCTTGCGGCGAAGCGCCCAGTAAATACCCAGCGCCTTGGTTGCCTCTTCGATCAACGGTGCGGAGACCACTGCAGCGATGACCTCTGAAGACCCAATGGCGACCAACGTGTTGACGATGCTTGAGAGAAACGCCGCCACCGTGCCACCCCACAACACAGCGTGTACCCGAGATGACAGCGGTTCTGGCTCAACTCGATCGAGCCACCACAGCACCGGCCCAACGATGAGTAGCGGGACAAAGCCCAGCGGGATAGCCGCTGGAGCCGAGTAGGCAAGCGCCAGCGAGATCAGGATCATTGGCAGGCCGCACAGCACGACGGGAACGCTGAGCCACATCGGGAGGCGAGGCTTCTTTTCTGCCACGCCGCCAACGTGCGCGGTCCAGGCATGGCCATCCCACCAACGGAACGGACCGATGTTCCAGGGATCTGGATACCAACCGGCATGCATCGTTGCCATGGACGGAGGGGGTGGTGGCGGGCCGGTCACGTTGCCATTGTGGCCGCCCGAGGGGGCAGAGCGGAGAACATCACCAGCGCAATCATCGTCAGCAGACCAATGGCTCCCGCCCCGATGAAGGCCAAAGGTGGCGACGAGGCAAAGACCGGAACGAAGATCAGCGGCCCGACCGCGTGTCCAGCGAAGCGAAAAGCGAGCATGATCGAGAGTGCGCCGCCACGATTCTCCGGTTCAGCGATCGCAGCGGAGAGTTGCAGAATCACGACGACAAGGTTGGCCAGTCCGCCAACGAGGATCCACAGCAGCCCAAGAGTGACACCGGTATTCGCGAATCCGAGACTGCCGACGAACGCCATGAGCAGGGCGAGTCCGCCAATCGCCGACCGACGAACACCGACCCGTTCGATCAGCTCACCCCAAATCGGCCCGGCGACCATCGCCGCCAGTCCGCCTCCGAGCATCACCAGACCGGTGGCTGAAGGTGACATGCCGAGCTCATCCCGAGCAGCGATTCCGACGAGCACCGCGGCCCCGATCGGACCAACTGCTGCGGTGAAGGCCGCCAAGCTCAGAAGGCCAGTTCGCCGATTGAGCAGCGTTCGGATCGGTGGCGCATCGACACCAGTTCTTGGCTCGCCCGGTGGAGGGAACAACGCCAACAATCCAGCCACCACAGCTGAAGCAATGAAGGCATATCGCCAGTCGAACTCAGCGACAAAGCCGCCGAAAAACGGCGAGAGTGCACCGCCGAGCGACTGAAAGCTCGAGTAGACACCCACCGCTCGCCCGACCCGCTCCGGCTCGAGAAGCTCGGCCAGTCCCGCGAGTAGCAACGGTGTGATGAATGCATTGGCAGCACCCTGCAGTGCTCGGGCCCCAAGAAACCAACTCAGGCTCGGCGCCATGACACAGAGCACGGAAGCGACTGCGTATGCGATGAACGTCAGCCGAACCACACGACGCCGACCGAAACGTTCGCCGATCGTGCCAGAAACCAGCATGAGCGCCGCCATGACGAAGAGGTACACACTGAACGACAGAGATACCTGCTCCGTCGTGGCATCGAACTCGCTGCGAAGCTCTGGAAACATCGGTAGCACGACGCTTGTACCGAACGGCCCCATGAAGCCGCCGACCAGGAGCGGAAGAAGGCGAACCCATGAGGTTGGGCTTTGCGAACCGGTGGCCACCGACGAGATGTTGGCTCGAATCGGCGTCTCGCGCCTCTTTGACGACTTCAGGCTTGCTGAAGAACGGGCATTCGTCCCGTTGTGCGAATCCCGGCGAGGCTGACGTCAAGGTCAGCGAGCATTGCTGGGAGGTCGGCGGGAGCGGTTGCCCGTGCGAAGAGGTAGCCCTGACCGTGTGTGCACCCAGCATCAGCGGCCCAGGAGAACTGATCCCAGCTTTCAAGCCCTTCAGCCACGACCTCGAGATTGAGATCACGACCAAGCGAAACCAAGACAGAAGCGATCGACCGGTCTTCTGGCGAGTCGAGCTGCGACACGACGCTTCGACTGATCTTGAGGCGATCGAATTCAAGTTGGGCCAAGTCGCCGAGCGACGAACGGCCGACTCCGAAGCTCGCAATCGCGACCTGGACACCGCTGTAGCGCAGGGCTCGCAAGGTTTCAGCGCCTTCGGGGAGACTCGCGGCAAGGTCGTCTTGGCGAACCTCGATGACGAGTTGACCAGGACTGATGCCAGTTCGGTCTACTTCGCGGTCGATCAATTCGGTCAGCCCCCGGTGTTCCAGATGGCGACCTGAGACGTTCAGGGAGAGCGTGCACGACTTCAACACATCGTCCTCGGCCCACGAACGAAGGATGTCTGCGCCCCTCGAGACAACCCATTCATCGATCTCGAGAATCAGATCGGATTGCTCCGCAACGGGAATGAAGACGCCGGGAGAGATCGATGGGCCATCTCCTGGCTGCCAACGCAGCAAGCCCTCGAACCCTGTGAGGCCACCAGAGGCCGACACGATCGGCTGGAGATGAAGCTCCAGCGAATTGTCAGCCATGGCATCTCGCAGATCCGCTTCGATCTGGAGCTGGCGCATGTAGGAATCGTGGAGACGTTGATCAAAGACGACGAGTTCGTTCGGCCCAAGGTCTCGCGCTTCATACAGAGCAAGATCGACTCTTCGCAACAATTCTGTCGGAGATAGCCACGACGGGTTGGAGGATGCAGCGAGCCCCATTCGACCCGATATCTCGACGCGACGGCCACCATCAATCGCGATCGGGTCGTCAAGCGTCTGAAGACACTGATAGGCGAGCTGAGCGCCCCGCTGCTCATCCTCTTCGCCGACCATCACAATCATGAATTCGTCAGCGCCAACCCGGCTGATGAAGGCCTCCGGTTCGTACTCCGAAAGCCGTCGAGCCACATGGGTCAGCACGAGATCGCCGGCCCGGTAGCCAAGCGTCCGGTTCACCTCTTTGAATCCATCGAGATCCATCAGAATGGCCAGGATCGGAATTCGAGACTCGGCGTCGCCGTCCAGGCATTCCTCCAGAAGCTCGACCAAGGCTGACCGGTTATACAAACCAGTCAGACGATCTCGATCAAGACGAAGATCGGTCGCTTTCTCGGTGAAGGGTCCTGCAGTCATTGCTGTGTATGTCGGCAGGTAATCGCCTCATCTTCAGGTCTCGGGCACAACCACCTAGTGAGCGTCTTGTACGCGACGCAGCACCCTGGTTGACTCAGGCATGCCCCTGATCCGCGAACATGCCCCAGCGGCGATCATCGATTCGAGTCGGGCATGGGTCGCCGTGATCGGTATTGCGATCGCCAACGGGATCGCATTCGGCACTGCGTACACATTCGGAACCTTCTTTGATGCCATGGCCGAGGAGTTCGGCGCAGACCGAGGTTCGACCGCCATCATCTTCGCCCTCACCCTGCTCCTCTTCTTCGGCTTCGGCATGGTGTCTGGTCCGTTGTCGGATCGAGTCGGGCCGCTGCCATTGCTCGTCGCAGGCGCAATCCTGTTCGTCGTCGGCCTCCTTCTCACCTCGGTCGTGAGCCAACTGTGGCTCGGCTACATCACCTACAGCCTCGGCGTCGGCCTCGGCGGAGGGTGTTTCGTCGCACCGCTCACTGGGACGGGTGGCGCCTTGTTTGTCAAACGACGGGCGGCAGCTCTTGGAGTCATCG
Organism: uncultured Acidimicrobiales bacterium; assembly: GCA_937930695.1. Lineage (GTDB taxonomy): Bacteria > Actinomycetota > Acidimicrobiia > Acidimicrobiales > SZUA-35 > CALEWY01. The sequence goes on from CALHCB010000012.1 coordinate 15,667, forward strand.
CAACCGGTAACGGGCTCGGAACCCTGGCCTTGATCCCCTTCGCCGAATACCTCATCTCGAGTCAGGGTTGGCGTGTTGCTTACCGGGGTTTGGCGATGGTCGGCCTCATCGGCTTCATCATCGCTGCGTTCATGATCGTGCGCCCGCCCAAGCGTCCTGCAGCCAGTGTCACGAGTTCGACGAGAACACTCATCAGGCACCCCTCGTTTCGCCGCCTTTTCGCTTCAGGCTTTTTCATGTCGGTCGGCCTCTTCAGCGCCTTTGCCTTCATCGTCCCGTTCGCCAAGGACAACGGGGTCAGCGCCGAACGAGCCGCCCTGATCTTCAGCGCAATTGGGCTCAGCAGCATTCTGGGGCGACTTGGACTCACCGCGTTGGCCGGACGACTTGGACCAATCCGGCTCTACCAACTCATGTTGGCCTGTCAACCGATTGCGTACGCGATCTGGTTCGTGGCAGAGGGCAACGAAACACTTCTTGTTGTCTTTGCTCTCGTTCTCGGCACCACCTACGGAGGGTTCGTCGCCATCTCGCCCGAAGTCGCGATCACCCTTTTCGGTGCTGCCGGAGTTGGCAGACTCGTGGGTTTGCTCTTCCTGTCGTTCGGCCTCGGCGGTCTCATCGGCCCGCCAGCAGCAGGTTGGCTCACCGACAGATTTGGGCAGCAACCCGTGATCGTGGCGATCGCCATCGTTGTCGTCGTCGGGCTCGCAGCCAGCGTTGGCATGGAAAAGGCGACGGATCCCGCAGGCCAGGAGTCGCTTCCCCTCGCCACCCCGGCTTGACGGGCCGCATCTGACATCGCACGATCGGGGGATGTATCCCGGCGCTCATGCAACCAAGAATCCTGATCGACCTGCATTCATCATGGCCTCGACGGGCGAAGCGGTCACCTACGCCGAGTTCGAGGCTCGAGCCAACCAGCTCGCTCATCTCCTGCAAGATCACGGTCTCGCGCACTCCGATCACTATTCGATCCTCATGGAGAACAACAGTCGCTACTTCGAGAGCTGCGGAGCGGGCGAACGTTCTGGCCTGTATTACACGTGCATCAACTCCTATCTCACGGCCGACGAGACGGCGTTCATCGTGAACGACAGTCAATCGAAGGTCTTGATCACTTCGGTCGCCAAACTCCCTGTCGCCCTGGAAGCTCTGGAGAGCTGTCCAGCTATCGAGCTGACACTCGTTGTCGACGGCGCTGGCGTCGACGGCGTCGGTCCCGAGGCAACTGCTGGCAACTCGAGGGTCGTTGACTACGCCAGCGCCATTGCAGACATGCCAACGACGCCCCTTGACAACGAACGTCTTGGCACGTCGATGCTCTACTCGTCTGGTACGACGGGCCGCCCCAAGGGCATCCTGCGTCCGTTGCCAGAGCAGTCGCCGTCGGAGCCGCTTGCCATGTTTGCGTTCATTGCCAAGCTCTGGCGATACCGCGAAGACATGGTGTACTTGTCACCAGCTCCGCTGTACCACTCTGCACCTCAAGCCGCGAACAGTCTGACGATCCACTTCGGTGGCACCTGCATCGTCATGGAGCGTTTCGACCCTGTTCTCTACCTCGACCTCATCGAAAAATACAAGGTCACCCACACCCAGCTCGTCCCGACCATGTTCAGTCGACTGCTCAAGCTTCCGGAAGAAGAACGACTGGCCGCCGATCTGTCATCACTCGAGATTGCGATTCACGCCGCAGCCCCGTGCCCGGTCCAGGTGAAAGAGCAGATGATCGAGTGGTGGGGTCCGATCATCCAGGAGTACTACGGCGCCACCGAAGGCCTCGGGTTTGCCGCATGCGATAGCGAAGAATGGCTCGCGCACAAGGGGACGGTCGGCAAGATCGTGCTCGGCACAGTTCACATCCTCGACGACGACATGAAGCCGCTTCCCAAAGGCGAACCCGGCACGATTTGGTTCGAGACCGCCTCAGAATTCTCCTATCACAACGACGAAGCCAAAACCCGTGAAGCGACCTCTCCAGATGGAACGATGACCACGGTGAACGACGTCGGCTATGTCGACGACGACGGATTCCTGTTCCTCACGGATCGCAAGACATTCATGATCATCTCCGGTGGAGTCAACATCTATCCCCAGGAGACCGAGAACCTGCTCATCACCCACCCAAAGGTCTACGACGCTGCGGTGATCGGCGTTCCGAACGAAGACCTCGGCGAAGAGGTCAAAGCGGTTGTGCAAGTCATGCCGGGCGAGGAAGAGAGCGAAGCGCTGGCCCAGGAGTTGATCGAGTTCTGCGGTCAACACCTTTCTCGACAGAAAGTTCCGAGGTCGGTAGATTTCGAGCCCGAGCTACCACGACTCCCCACCGGCAAGCTCTACAAGCGTCAGCTGCGAGACCGCTACTGGGGTGAGAGCGACCCGCAGAAAAGTCGGATCGTCTAGCTACCCGTCTAGAGGTTTGTTGCCGCCGTCTGGCACACTTCTCAACGAAACAAGCAAGACCCAGCCTGGGTCGAAAGGAAACGAACAATGCCTCGAATGGATCTCACCGGAGCCTCAGCTGTCGTCACTGGCGGCGCTTCTGGTATCGGCGAAGCCGCCGCCCGCCAGCTGGCCGAGAAGGGCGCCCGTTGTGTGATCGCCGATCTGAACGAAGATCGAGGCCAAGCAGTTGCCTCCGAACTCGGCGGTCTGTTCGTCAAGTGCGATGTCTCCAGCGAGGAAGACGGCCAGGCCGCCGTCGCCGCCGCTTCAGAGATGGGACCTCTCCGGGCACTCGTGAATTCGGCAGGGATCGGCATGGCAGCCCGCACGGTCGACCGCAACAACGACCCCATGCCCCAAAAGACGTTCGACTTCGTCATCAAGGTCAATCTCCTCGGCTCGTTCAACATGTTGCGCCTCAGCGCCGCCGCCATGGCAAAGACTGAAGCACTCGACGAAGACGGAGCCCGCGGCGCCATCGTCAACATGGCTTCCGTTGCCGCCTTCGACGGTCAGATCGGTCAAGCAAGCTACTCAGCCTCCAAGGGCGGCGTCGTCGGCATGACGCTTCCAATCGCTCGCGATCTCGCAGCCGTCGGAATCCGGGTCAACACGATCGCCCCTGGCCTCATCGATACGCCGATCTACGGCGAGGGTGAACAGTCAGACCAATTCAAGGCTCACCTCGGCCAGTCCGTGCTGTTCCCGAAGCGTCTCGGATTCGGCGAAGAGCTTGCGTTCATGGTCACCGAACTCATCACCAACCCGTACATGAACGGTGAAGTCGTCCGAGTCGACGGCGGCATCCGCATGCCTCCGAAGTAGAACACAACCAATAAGAACCTGACCGAGGCGACGACTGACCCAGTCGTCGCCTCTGCAGTTTTCGCCGGCATCACTCCAACAGGCGAGCGTCGGAAATGAAGCGTCTGGTGCTCGGGTGATCCGGTGCGTTCAGGATCCGGTCGACCGAGCCTCGTTCGAGCAATCGACCGTCCTCAAAAAAGAAGACCCGGTCGGCGGCAGCCCGCATGAATCCCATCTCGTGGGTCACCGCAACCACAGTCATGTCGCCGTCCGCGATATCTCGCACCAGCTCCATGATTCCCTTGGTCAGTTCTGGATCCACTGATGCCGTTGGCTCATCGAGCAACACCACTTCGGGGTTCATCGCCAACGCTCGAGCGATGGCCACTCGTTGTTGCTCACCTCCGGAGAGGTTCGCCGGGTATTTGCGAAGATGGCGCAGCATGTCGACTCGTTCGAGCGTCTGAAGGGCAATCGCAGCCGCCTCTTGGGGGCCTCGTCCCAGCACGATTCGTTGGGCCAGTACAACGTTGGCCTCAACGGTGTACTGAGGGAACAAGTTGAACGATTGGAACACCATGCCGACGCGTTCACGAAGATGGCGAAGCACGTATTGATCGTTCGCCAGCCTCACTCCGTCAACAAGCACCTCACCTCCGGAGGGCATCTCCAGCCCATTGATGCAGCGCAGCATTGTCGACTTGCCTGAGCCAGATCGCCCGATGATCACGACGACCTCGCCGTGATCGACGCGAAAGCTCACATCGTCGAGGGCACGGAATTCGCCGAACCATTTCGTCACATTCCGACACTCGATCGCCGGCGGTGGCTCGTGTACCCCTTCGAGGTTCTCTCGGGAGGTGTCCAGGAATTCTGGGGCGTCAACGATGGCGAGCGCGTCGTCCTCCCACACCGGGGGTGCGTGCTCGAAATCGGCACTTCGGGATCGAAACGGCAATGCAATCAACTCCACGAAAGAGTCATCACTACGATCCCATCATGTGTTGTTTCGCCGCTCCCGACAAGGGCAACCAAGCCAGGACGAGTCCTACAGAGGCATCGTCATGAGCGTTCAAGCTGATCGAGGCCGCCTGCAATCGTGGCTCGAAGACGATGCTGTCCGAAGAGCTGGGGCGACATCAGTCGCAGAGTTTGTGCCGGGCCCGGGTATCGAAAAGCTGCTTGTCAGCTTCGACATTCACGAACTCCAGGCGGCACTGGAGCACCTTCGAGCAGAGGCCGCCGAGCTCTCGCGTGCCGATGGAGCTTCCAGGACCAACGAGTATTCCGAGCACGGATTCGACGTGATCTCACTCACCCAACGCCCCGGCCAACAACACGAAACGGGCAACGATCTGTCTGGGCGATACTGGTTGCGCGAGCAGGGTGAGACCGAGACCGCCTTCGAAGACATTGTCAACGAACGCGACTACTCCGAACTTGTCCCACACGCACGAGGTACCTACTTCGAGCACGTGCACTCCGAACTCAACAAGCGCTTCGTGGTTGGTCGCATGCGCGTGCTCTCCAAAGCGATTTACAACTGCAACTCGTGGCACCGAGACCCTGAACCCCGGGTCCACGTTCCCATCATTTCCAACCCAGGCTCCTTGTTCGTGGTGAATCACCACTGCACGCACGTACCTGCCGACGGTTCTGCGTACTTCACCGACACCCGGGGCTACCACACCGCGCTCAACGGCGGTCTGGTTGACCGGGTCCACCTGGTGGCTGCAATTGCCGGTAGCCGATAAGCCGGTAGCCGACAGGGCAGACTCGGGTCAGGCGAACCATGCCCGAACCCCCGACGTCTGATCTACTAGAGCGAATCCCGTTGGCTCGACGATGTCTACGCCTCTCCTACACGCTCCCAGGGGGTGAGAACACATGACCATTGATCGAGCCGCGACTGCTTCCGGCGAATTTGCTTGGACGATGTCCATCGACTTCGGCACCTCTTCAACCGTCGTTGCAGCGACGACTCCTGATGGCCAGACCGAAGTGGTCGAGATCGCCGGCGAGCGTCGTGTTCCGTCCGTCTTGATGCTCGAAGACGACGATTCGTGGGTTGTCGGGAGAGCTGCGGTCGATCTTGCGGGTTCTCGCCCAGATCGAATCATCCGTTCGCCGAAACGACGGCTTGGCGACCAAACGCCCGTGGTAGTGGCGGGGAAGCCCTTTCCCGCAGTGCTGCTCGCCTCCAAGGTCATCCGCTACGCCGCAGACAGCGCCGTCTCCTATATGGGTTCTGAACCCGCGGCGCTCCGGATGACCTTCCCCGCGACGTGGAACCGTCCGCTGCGAGCCCGACTCTTGGAAGCCGCAGCCAAGGCTGGGCTTCCCGAGCCGATGCTGATTCGAGAACCCGTTGCGGCGGCTCACTCGCTCCCCAGTCAGCTCGAGGTCGGTGCGGCGATCGCCATCTACGACCTGGGCGGGGGCACCTTCGACACCACGATCGTTCGATCAACCGACGAGGGCTGGGACGTCATCGGGCGACCGAACGGCGACCCGGCATTCGGCGGGGAGCTGTTTGACGAAGCACTGATGAACCACGTCGGCGAGCGCATCGATCCCGACGTCTGGGATCAGATACAGGTCTCGGACGAACTCGCCTGGCGGCAGACCCATGCTCGACTGCTCGCTGAGTGCCGACGAGTAAAGGAAGCGCTCTCGAACAACTTCTATGGCGAGGTGGTCGTCGGCTCTCCTGGAGGTCTCATTCAGCAACGGGTTACCCGCGAGGAACTCGAGCAGATCGTTGGGCCATACATCGATGAGTCGGCTGAAGTTTTGCTGCGATCACTCCATCAAGCTGGCGTCGAGGCTGGCGAACTCTCAGCGATCCACCTCATCGGTGGTGCGAGCCGCATGCCTCTGGTTGCGGAGCGAATCGCGCTGGCCGTACCCGGCGTACCGATCGAGCAGCTCGGCGACCCTCGAACAGCTGTGGCGCTCGGCGCCTGTCGGGCAAAACCCATTGGCTCTCAGCTCGCCTCGACTCCCGCGATCGTTGCCACGACCACAACCGATGCCGAGAACACAACGAAGACCGAGGCGAGTCGCCAGGAAGACAGCGGTTCGCAGATCGGTTCCCAACCACCGCTCCCCCCGGCTCGACCCGTACGAGCCGACGTCCCGGGACCGAGCGTCCCGCCCCTTCCGCCTTCGTCGGACTCGCGATCAACGCCGGGCCCAAGAACTGCAGCAGCAGGACTCACCCAGCAAGACCTCGGTGGGCCTCAAGCCAACCCGCTGGTGCCGCCCATCCCGGCCCACCCCCCAACGACGGTCCCGTCAGATCAAGCAGCCGCTCCGCAACTCCACGCACCCCCTCTGCCGGTGGAGTCCACCGAATCGAACTCCAAGACGCCAATCGTCGCTGCCGCCGTTGCCGGCACACTTCTCCTCCTCGCCGGAGGCGTCTTCGCTATCTCGAGGCTCGGAGATGATCCTGCCGGAGACATCGCCGCGCCGACCTCGTTGATCGACTCGTTTCCGACACTTCCCCAGTCAACAACGACTACCCCAACCACTGCATCGACCACGACCAGTACAACGGCCGAGTCCACCACGACCACCGTCGAAGCGACCACGACCACCGTTGCGGTTCCGGAGACCATCTTCATCGACGGTGGTCCAACCAGAACCCAGGTCATGGAGTCCCTGGTGCGACTGGTTGATCTCCCGACCGACGAGTGGACCGAGCAGGTTGAGGCATTCGCCTACGAACCGCTGCTTTTGTGCGGGGCAGTCGAGGGCGAACTCCCGATCTACATCGATGGCCGAACGTTTGCGAAAGAGACCGAAGGCATCGATGACCTCATGACATCGAGCATGCTCGTCTACCCCACCGAGGAGGCGGCCCAAGCCGCCATCCAACGGGATCGGGAGATGTTTGCCAACTGCGCGGGCGGACCGATCGAAGTGAACGGGCAGACCTTCGATGTCGAGATCATCACCCCCGATGGCGATCCTGCCGAGGGCTTGGGAGACGAGGTATTGATCGGCGGCTCCATCATGTCCCTGGATGGCACGCCTGTTGCCTACACACTTTCCACCCAAATGCGCTGGGGACGCACCGTCGGCGAAGTCGGGTATTCAGCTGGCGAGCCCGTTTCCGATGATCGAACCGCTCTTCTCCTCGAGGTCACGATCGGATCGTTCATCCGACAGGTCAGTCGACCGCGTTGATACGCACGCCGCACCGTCCTCGCCTCGTGATCTTCGACAAGGACGGGACCTTGGTCGATCAACAGACGTGGGATCGAGTCACCGGTTCGCTACTGGATCATTTGTTTCCCGACGTCGAGACCAGAGAAGCCGCCTCCAGGGCCATCGAGTATGACCTCGATAGCCGGAGCATCTCCCCCGGAGCAGCGATCCTGGCGGAGAGCAATGATCAGTGGATTGATCGGCTCGCTCCCTTTGACCCCGACGGCGACAAACCTGCCTTCGGAGAGCGAGTTGAATCCACAATTGCAGAGTTGATCCGCACGAATGTCTGTGCCCTCGATGGAGCCGATGAGCTTCTTGGCCACCTGGCGAGCACCGATGTGCTGATTGCGCTCGCGACCAACGACAGCGAAGCGTCAGCCCGGAACCAGGTCGCACTTCTCGGTTGGCAACAGCACTTTGACGCAATCGTTGGATACGACTCAGGACACGGCGCCAAACCAGCTCCGGGAATGCTTCTGGCTCTGCTCGAGCACTTCCATGTCCGCCCGGCCGATGCCTTGATGGTTGGCGATACGTGGGCTGACCAACACGCAGCCGAAGCTGCCGGGATTCCGTTCGCGCTTGTTCAGCACGGCAATCTCAGCGAGATCCAGGAGGACGTGGTGGGTTAAAGCGAGTCAGGGCTTGTGCGGACTTCCGGGCCGATGACGAGGCGTGGGCGACGGGGCAGCCGGACGAGAAACCGATCGATCATCCTCGAGCAGCTTGGCCGCCTCGACCACATCGACGCCCTTGAGCGTCGAAACCGAAAGCCGATCGAGGGCCGCAACATTCTGGGATTCGGCGAGACGCAGCGCCTGCCGGTTGATGGCCTGCTCGAACAGAGTGCGGGCGTACCGAGCGTTGCCGAATCCATCGTTGCGCACCGCCCGCTCGAAGATCCCGGCAAGCACCGTTTCGACATCGTCGTCCACTCGATAGTCGGCGGTTTCCGCCATCGTGGAGAAGATCTGGGCGAGTTCGGTTGGTGCGTAATCTGGGAACTCGATTTCCCGGGCAAACCGTGACCGCAAACCGGGGTTGGAACGAAGAAACGATTCCATCAACTTCGGGTAACCGGCCACGATCACGACGAGTTCCTCGCGGTGATCCTCCATGCGTTTGAGCAGCGTCTCGATGGCCTCAGCTCCGAAGTCAGTCCCTTTGAGACCTCCTGGATTCAGGGCGTAGGCCTCGTCAATGAAGAGCACACCATCAAGCGCCTTCTTCACAGCCTTGTTGGTCTTGGCCGCCGTATGACCGACGTATTGACCCACGAGTCCAGATCGGTCGACCTCGACGAGGTGGCCCTTCTTCAACAATCCAATCGCTCCGTACATCTCGCCGATGAGCCGGGCGACAGTGGTTTTGCCGGTGCCAGGGTTACCAAGGAACACGAGGTGCTGGCTTGTCGGCACCTCGGAGAGGCCATGATGCTTGCGTTGGGCCTGGACCTGCAGGAACGCCACCTGGGTTCGCACCTGTTCCTTGACTGAATCGAGGCCAACGAGCGCATCGAGTTCGGCCTGAATTTCATCGAGGGAACGCTGCTTCGGAGCGCTCGAGAGCGGCAGATTCGGCAACTTCTCGTCGAGACCGCGGTCAGCAGCCTGTCGACGAACTTGTTCGCCAGCCTTCGCCAGCTTGTCCTTGATTTCCGACCGTCGATTCGCCATGTGGCTACGACGCTACCGCCCTCCGACGACCTCAGAGGTCATTGGACTCAGGATCCATTGACCAGAGACTGGGCCAATGACAACAAGTCTTCCCATGTCGAAGCCAGACCCTTCGATCGGCCCCGTCAGCCGCCCCCGACGCCACGTCCAGCTCGCTCTCCGGATCAACGCTGCGTTCTCCGCAATCACGGGGACGGTCGCCCTTCTCGGAGCCGCGAGGCTCAACGAGACGTTCGGTCTCGATGTCGCTTGGTTGTTCCGAGTCGTCGGTGGCGGTCTGGTCGGGTTCGCCATCATCGTCATGTTCGTCGCAACCACGTCAGACCAGGCGCTTGTCGTCGAGACTCTCATGATCTCTGTGGCCGACCTGGGGTGGGTGGCCGGAACCGCCGTTGTTCTCCTCGTTGGCATCGTCGACCGCTCAGGCGGCTGGATCCTGGCTGGGTGTGCGGCGGTCGTGCTTGATCTGGCGATTGCCCAGCTGTGGACGAGGCGACGCTACATGCAATCGCTCTCGTGAAGGCTTGGGCCTCGCAGTCCCACGTAGGCCATACTCGCCACATGCTGATCGTCTCTGGAACCTTCTCTTTTCCTCCCGAAGATGTTGCTCGACTCCTGCCAGCCGCAAACGCTATGGCGGAAGCCACACGCCAAGAGGACGGGTGCATCGAGTACGAGTTCTCGGAACGAATCGATGAGCCCGGCAAGATTCGGCTGTTCGAACGATGGGAGTCGGCGCTGCATCTCGCCGCTCACTTCGAGACCGACCACATGGCAACGTGGCGAGCCGCGCTCGGCGATGTCACCGTTTTGGGGCGGTCGATCGACAAGTACGAGGGCACCTTCGAGATCACGCCACTGTGAACCTCCCCGTCCGGAGCCGGTCGACGACGCCGACTGGGGCACCGCGATCGGCGCTCAGCTCGGTAGTTCTGCCAGGGCCTCGACGTCGAGGATCGCTTGACTCGAACGACCGAGAAATGTTTGGAGCAGCTCCTGCGCCCGATCCGGCAGGTTGAGGTAGGACTGAAACGAAATCACGCCGTACACGAAGTCGAAGGCGACACCGATCTTGTATTGGCGCATGGCATCCTCGAAGCTCAGCGTGACGCCGTGTGTCGCCAGGGCGTCGAGGTAGAGCCGAACGATTTCGCCATCCCGTCCCGACCGAACGTCTTCAGCGATCGACTGACTCGCAAAGTACGCCACGTCGTAGATACCCGATCCCACGCTCACGATCTGGAAGTCGATGACGGTCACCGGCGGAAGACCAGCATCATCAAGATCACCGAACATGAGATTGTCCGCCCGCCAGTCTCCGTGGATGATCGTTCTCGGCTCCATCAATTCATCGAGGAAGAACTCCAGGTAGTCACCCCAGCGATCGCCGAACTCGATGAGTTCGGCGGGAAGATGCTGGGCCCCGTGCTCCTTCGCCATGACCCATCCCTGCGCAAACATGTCAGGAAGCGTTGCCATGTACATGTCGTTCTTCACGGGCAGGAACAGCTCTGAGATTTCGGCCAACTTGCCCGAGTCGAACCACTGCGCATGGAAGCTCGCCATCGACCGAATCGACGACACCACCTCATCCCAGGAACATCCGTCGCGTTGGTCGACAGCTCGCAGTGAACTGAGATCTTCCATCACGACGACGAAGTCTGTGGAGTCCTCGGCCATGATCGCGGCATGGCATTGGGCGGTTCCGAACGGTGCTGAGGGGGCGAAGTCTCGATAGAACTTGAGCTCCCTGGCGTAGAACTGCAGAACGTCAGCGACCATTCTTTGCATCGGGTCATCCGACGCAAACTTCACGATCACCGTGGCCGGACCAGTCCCGCCGTTGAAGGTCATCGCCGATTGGTACAGAAGACTCAAGAGTCCCGCCCCCACGGCGAACGGCTCAGTAGTGACAGACGCGACCGAAGTGCCCGCGTCGATTGCCCCGCTCGTTCGCAGCACCGTGGTGAGCCACTCAGCGGTCACCTCCTCCACGCTCGAGGGGAGACCAACTTCGGATCCAGCGATACCCATACCGGCGAAAGTTAGCTCACGGCCGCGGGAGCGTTCCCCTCGACCGCTACGTCAGGGTCAGTTCGGGGCTGGTCAGGGGAAGATCAGGGTCACCCCTGATCGCCTGAGGCTCATCGGTCCTTCACCATGAACCTCATGAACGAAACAACCTTCACGTCTGCTCCTACTGCTCCGGTTCGCCGCTTGGAACGCGATCCCAACGGTTCGATCGCTGGCGTCGCGTCTGGCTTGGCTCACTACTTTGGCGTCGACGTGTCGCTGATGCGTCTCCTGATGGTTGCCGCAACGATCACGGCCGGGTTTGGCCCCATTTTCTACCTTCTGGCATGGATCATCATGCCGGAAGCCTCCGCGCCACTGCATCCTCCAACGGGCCCCGTCCAGTCTGGACCAGTCTCCGGTAGCGCCGCTGTGAGCTGAACGAGTCCGACAACCAACCGGTGCATTTGGTTGCAGGGTCCCGCCGGGCTGACAGACTCCATCGATGGCATCCAGACTCGTGACGAATGCCGAGCGGCGAGTCCGCCTTGCCGAACAGCACCGACTCACCACGGCTCGCCGAACCAACCACATTGCCACCATCGTCGAAGATCTCGTTGCCCTGCACGCCAGCGATCCGGCCACCGTGTTCCTGTCAGCAGCGACTCGGATGGAGCATCCATCAATCGAAGCGATGGAACGCGCTCTGTATCGTGATCGATCGGTCCTTCGCCATCACGCGATGCGGAGAACGATCTGGGTCGCGACTCCGCGAACGATGGCGCTCATGAATTCGTCGTCGACTCGAAAGATCGCACGGGCCGAACGCAAACTGCTGCTCAAGTATCTGGGCCAAACCGATGACATTGATGATCCCGAGGAAGTCCTTGAGAACACGACTCGGCGGCTCCTCGAGTGGATCGACCACCATGGCCCGCTTTCCACCCGAGCGATCGGCAAGCTCGATCCAGATCTGACATTCAAGCTGACGGTCGGTTCGGGTAAGCACGCTGCCAAGGTCGGTGCTCATACCCGCATCGGAAACCTCGCTGCGTTTGAAGGAATTCTTCTGCGCACCCGACCTTCGGCTTCGTGGATCTCGTCGGAGTTCGCGTGGGAACGAACCGAACGATGGTCGTCCATCGATTTCGGTATGCCCGACGTTCGGAGCGGGGCTGCCGGATTGCTTGGCGCATGGCTGGAACAGTTCGGTCCCGGTACCGAGCGAGACCTCAAGTGGTGGACCGGCTGGACAAGCGCAGCGGTGCGTACTGCGCTGGCAGACATCAAGGCCGTTCAGGTCCGGCTCGAAGGCGACGAAACAGGCTGGATCGGCCCCGCCGACCCCTTCCTTGCCGAGAGTGAAAGCGATACCAATCGCCGCACCGACACCGAACCCTGGATCGCCCTGCTCCCGGGCCTCGACCCCACGGTCATGGGCTGGAAGGATCGTCGCTGGTACCTCGACCGCGACATCGAAGCGCGGGTCTTTGACCGCAACGGCAATGCGGGCCCCACCGTGTGGGCCGATGGCAATGTGGTCGGTGGTTGGGCGCAACGTCCGGATGGTTCATTCGCGCTCGAACTGCAACGACCGTTGAGCTCACGACAACAGCAACTGCTCCAGATCGAAGTCGAACGAGTTCGGAACGTCATCGGCGAGGCCAGATTCCGGGTTCGATTCCCGTCCCCCAATCAGAAGCAGCTGCTCGACCAGCCCTGATCTGATCGTCGAGGCTGCCGAAGCGCCGTCCCTATTCGCGCTCAGCCGACGTGACGAAGTCGGGGTGAACACCTCGTAGCACGACACCTTCGTTCACGATGTTGGGGTCGACGAGGAGCGCACGGGCCGCGAACTTGGTTACGAATCCTCCAACGAAACTCGAAATCGCGAGAGCTCCAAACACCACCCCGATCGAACCAGGAACAAAACTGATCACCAGGCTGGCGACCAGAACTCGTGTGGTCCATTGGTTGGCCGACTTCCACCAGAGGAATCGATCATGGTGGGTCTGTGAGAGTGGCACGATTCCGACGACGTCCTCACCGAAAATCCGACGACGACCGACCTCGCATCCAATGGCCGCTGGATCACCCGTCTTCGCACAAACAGGAGGGAGATCGCCACGTTCGAAGTCGAGCCGGGCGACGAGCACGGCATCGGTCGCATCACCATCGAGCCATCGGATCCACGTCACGAAAACGACAATGCCGATAAGAACCAGCACCACCACGACGAACCACATCGATCGAATCCTACGCTCGGGACCTACTCCAGCGGCTCCACTACGGTGGCGCCATGCGGGTGCATCGTCTCAACCTCGGCCATGTCCAGCTCCCCGAGCATCACCCTCGCGCTGCTGAGCGCACGTGCCCCATCTTCGGATTCGCGATCGATCATCCGGACGGAGTTGTTCTCTTCGACACCGGCTGTGGATCAGATCACGTCGTGATCAACGAGATCTACCGTCCCACCGTCCCCTCCATTCTCGATCGCCTTCACCAGGCGCAGCTTGATGAACGAGATGTCTCATCCATCGTCAACTCACACCTCCACTTCGACCACTGTGGTCAGAACAACCGGTTTACGACCGTCCCGATCTGGGTGCAGCGAGCCGAACTCGACACCGCAGCCACCGTCCCCCACTACACCGTTCCTGAATGGGCGGACATCCCAGTCGCCCGCCGCAGAGTTCCAACGCACGACGTGGAGGAGATCGCCCCCGGCATTCAACTGATCGCAACCCCGGGACACACGCCGGGCCACCAATCGCTCATCATCGATGATCCTGGCGGCCCAATCATCCTGGGCGGACAGGTTTGCTACACCTGCGCTGAGTTCACGCGGGGCATCCCGGCGACCGAAGACATGCATGAGCCAGCGCTGCGAGAAGCCGGGATCGACTCGATTCGCCGCCTCGCCGCTTTCGATCCTTCAATCCTTCATCTCGCCCACGACCGAACGCCGCTGCTGAACTAGGTGCAACCCAAGGGCCGCACACCCAACGACTTCGCACTGTTCAAGAAGATCGAGTGAGCCCTGCGAGCTGGCTGGCTCACATCGATCGCTGGCAGACGAGTCAACATTTCTCGCAGCATGACGTCCATCTGGAGTCGACCTATCCGCGCTCCCAAACAGAAGTGCGGACCAACGCCGAACGCAAGATGAGGATTCGGCGAGCGAGTGAGATCGAACTCGTCTGGGCGGTCAAAGGCATCACCGTCGCGGTTTGCTGATGGGTACCAAAGGATGACCTTGTCGCCAGCCTTGATCTCTGCCCCGCTGAGCGAGACATCACGAGACGCCGTCCGGCGGAAGTGCAAGACCGGGTTCGTGAAACGCAAGACCTCTTCGATGAAGCCCGGCATGTGTGCATCCAGATCTGACAGGAGGAGTTCTCGTTGCTCAGGAAACTCGTGGAGCATCTCCATTGCCCCGGTGAGGCTCGAACGCGTCGTCTCGTTCCCGGCGATCAAGAGCAAGAACCACAACATGATCAATCGTTCATCGTCGAGTGACTCTCCATCGACGGTCGCGTTGACGAAGGTGCTGACCATCCCGTCGTCGGGTGCGGTCCGCTTCTCGGTGATCACTCGACGGCCGTAGTTGAACAACTCGTCCTTGGCCGTGAGGAAATCCTTGATCGAACCACCGAATTCCGGATCGTGGTTGCCGATGATCCGATTGCTCCAGTCGTAGAACAAGCCACGGTCCTCGCTTCGCACCCCTAGGAGATGGGCCAGAGTCAGCAGCGGAAGCTCGGCTGCGACCTCACTCACGAAGTCAATCTCGGCATTCGGGTCGATCCCGTCGATGATCGTTCGTGCGAAGTTCTCGACCACGGGCCGAAGCTCACGAGTCACGCTCGGACCAAAGGGAGCCCGCACCGAACGGCGGAACTGCGTGTGCTCCGGCGGATCGATGCCCATCAGATTCAGACGGGTTTCGTCGAGGACGGCGCCCGAGATGTCCGCTCCGGTGAAGCCACCGAGGTACGAGGAAAAGGTCTCGGGATCCGTCGACACGGCGTGAACGTCGGCGTGACGGGTCAGACACCAGAAGCCGGGCCCTTCGCGCCCGCCCTCGCGCCGAGAGGGTTCAGGATGGAAGGCGACAGGGGCCTCACTCCGCAGCGTGGCAAACGCGTCGTACGGGATTCCGGCGGCAAAGGTGGCCGGGTCCCACAAGTTCACATCCACATGGTCCTGAACGAGGGGGCGACGGCTCATCAGTTGTAATCCTCGTTCTGCTCAGGCTTCGAGCTGAGCGGAGAGCGACTCGGTCGCTTCGATGAATTCCTCGATCATGTCGTACACGACTTGG
This sequence comes from uncultured Acidimicrobiales bacterium, assembly GCA_937930695.1. Classification (GTDB taxonomy): domain Bacteria; phylum Actinomycetota; class Acidimicrobiia; order Acidimicrobiales; family SZUA-35; genus CALEWY01. The sequence goes on from CALHCB010000012.1 coordinate 31,153, forward strand.
GTCGCCGACTTCGACTTGCTCATGTTGCCGACGATCTGGCCAACGAAATAGTTCGCCAGCTTCTCGGCGCCCGACCCCTCACGATGGGCAGCTCGATTGATCCGCGAAATGGCTTGATCGATCAGCACGGGCTGCATGGGCATGCCAAGCGGCATCGGAGTATCGGGGTTCTCCCACTCATCGGTCCATGCCGACTTGAGCTGACGTGCGTGCTTTCCGGTGCGAGAACGACTGCGGATGGTGTCGCTCGATGTCGCAGACAGCATCTTTTCCTTGACCACTGGATGCGTCTCGGCTTCTTCGGTGGTGAGCCAAACCGAGCCGCACCAGACACCTTGGGCACCCAAGGCCATCGACGCAGCCATCTGGCGGCCGCGACCAATGCCACCGGCACCGAGGACGGGGGTGTCGCCCACCGCATCCACGATCTCGGGAATGAGCACCATCGTTCCGATTTCTCCGGTGTGACCTCCTGCCTCAGAACCCTGGGCGATGATCACGTCGACACCGGCATTGACATGGCGCTCGGCGTGCTGGGCTTTGCCTGCCAAGGCACCAATCATCATGCCCGCGTCCTTCACCTGATCGACCATGAATCCCGGCGGCGGGCCCAAGGCGTTCACGATGATGGATGGCTTGAATGCCAACGCGATGTCGAGTTGGGGACCGACCTGATCAGCCGACATGGGGGCAGCAGAGTCGTCGCTCAGCCCGAACTGTGACCGGTTCTCATCTTCGGGAAGCGGCGGCACATCGAACCGAGTGAGGATGTCATCGAGATAGTCCCGGTGCGCTTGCGGGATCATGTTCTGAAGATCGGAGACCTTGAGGCCGCCTTCGTCTGACCCGGCGTACTTCGCGGGCACGATCACATCGACGCCGTATGGACGACCATCGAGTTCTTCTTCGATCCACTGGAGATCGATCTCCAAGGACCGCGGTGTGTGCGAGGCAGCACCGAGAATGCCAATGCCTCCCGCCTTGGTCACCGCAACCACAACGTCACGGCAGTGCGTGAACGCAAAGATCGGGACATCGATGCCGAACATTTCGGTCAGGTCGTTTTTCATCGCTGGTTGCTCCTTACGACGGGTCGGCTTCGGGAAGGAGCGATAGCGGGATCGGGACGACTCGAGAACGGAGCCACTCTCCCACAGCCTTCGCCTGGCCGTCTTGGCGAGTTGATGCGGCTACACCTTCCTCCAAAAGTCCACGAATCAGGAAATTCATGGAATTGATCTTGGGGAAGCGATGACGCTCGACAGTCAACGGGGCGGTCTCGGGCAGGAGTTCCTTCAACCGATCGACGGTGAGGAAGTTGTCCAGCCACTCCCATGCTTCGTCGGTTCGCACGAACACACCGAGATTGGCGTCGCCGCCCTTGTCACCCGAACGAGTACCAACAATCAGGCCGATCGGGGCATCAAGCGTTGCTCCGACCGTTGACTCCACTGGACCCGGCGTGTCGATCTCGAGCCGTTCACCCGTTGGGGCAACGGAATCGACTTGGTGGGTTGAGATTGGCCCATCAGGTGGTCGAAGGTGCACGTACTGAGGAACCAGGTTCGACGGCACGGTTGCGGGTCGATACACGCCGTACGGTTTGCCGGCACCCGGACCTCCGCCCAAGCCGTACATCCCCGGGATACTCGCCAACGCAGTGTGGACGTTCGCATCAGAGAAAGCTCGTCCGACCTTTCGCTCATCGGGGTCCTTGACGGTGACACGCCAGCTGGCCGTCGCCTCTTCCTGCGTTGCCGGATCGTTCTTTTCGGAGCGCACGATCTTGGTCGTCACGGAGTCGAAGTCCTCGGGTCGATAGGGACAGGCATCCCAGAACGTTGCCTCGGCGAACTTTGCCTTCTCTTCAATGCTGATGCCGGTGAGCGCAACGCTGAAGGAGTTTCGATAACCCCCGAGTTCGTTCATTGCGACCTTGAGTGTCTCAGGTGGGGCTTGGCCGCGAACTCCAGAAATCTTCACGCGGTCGGTCTCGAGCTGCTCGAGTTCGATCGTGTCAAACCGGCTCGTGACATCCGGGCCCAGATACTCCGGCCCGCCGATCTCGTACAACAACTGTGAGGTGATGGTGCCGACAGAGACCGAACCGCCGGTGCGGTCATGCTTTCCAATGACGGACGATCCATCAGCGGCCACGTCGGCCCAGGGGAACCCGAACCGAGCTCGTCCTCCGACCTCATGAATTCCCTCGATCTCCGAGAAGAACGAGTAGTTGCCGCCGGTTGCCTGCGCACTGCACTCGATGACATGTCCGGCGACCACGGCGCCGGCCAGCTGATCGAAGTCGTCCCGAGCCCATCCGTGGTGCCAGGCCGCTGGTCCGCAGACCACTGCAGCATCGGTCACACGGCCGGTGATCACGATGTCGGCGCCCTTGGTGAGTGCCTCAACGATTCCCCAGCAACCGAGGTAGGCGTTCGCAGATACATAGGCAGAGGGGTCGCCCAGGTCGATCGCTCCGCTGAACGGTTGCAGATCGCCCGTGTCCGCCAGCTCCTGCACTCTCGGCATCAGGTCATCGCCATTTACGTAGGCGATCGTTGGCGACAGTCCGAGTTTCGACGCAACTTCGGAGACCGCGTCCGCACAGCCACCCGGATCAAGTCCGCCGGCATTCGATACAACCTTGATCCCTTTGTCGAGGCACGATCCCATGACCTCTTCCATCTGCCCCACGAACGTGCGGGCGTACCCACCGCCGGGGTGCTTGGCTCTGATTCGGCTCAGGATCAGCATCGTGAGCTCGGCCAGCCAATCGCCGGTGAGGACGTCGATCGGCCCTCCCATCACCATCTCACGAGCGCCGCTCGGCCTATCTCCGAAAAACCCCGAACAATTTGCGATTCGAATGGGATCTGTCATGTCAATCATTCCGTCCAGCCGCGGGCGCGTTCGCGCCTCAATATCAGAGGGGACGGTACTGCAATGAGCCAATACGAGCCGAACACGATGGTCTGAATACCTCTCCGTGGGAAAGCGACATGGTCGTTTCGGACCTTGCTGGAACATTGACGAAAGGTCAGCGCCCGACGCGCCGATGGATGTCAGGTGAACGACCGGGCGAACCACGAAGACACCACAACAGCTCCCACACCGAACGCTGGAACGAATCGAGTCGTGATTCCTGGTTTTCGAGCGATTGTGCGCCACGCATGGCCGACCATCATCATCGGGAAGGTCATTCCGGTTGTCCTATTCCTGGTCTGCTTCACCTGGATTGGCGTCACGAGTGCGATTCTCGTCGCACTTGGGTGGTCGTTGGGCGTTGTGGCCTATCAACGCATTCGCGGACAGCGAATTGCCGGACTCGTTCTCATGAGCGTGATTGGCAACACCGCAAAGACGATCGTTGCGCTCCTTACCGGAAGCTTGTTCGTCTATTTCGTCCAACCAACGATCAGCACGACCCTGATTGGCATCGCCTTCTTGGTTTCGGTCCCTCTCGGCTTTCCAATGGCCGAGAAGCTCATTTGCGACTTTTGCCCCTTTGACGAAGACACAGCAGGAAATCCCGAACTCAGCCGCTTCTTCTCAACCGCCTCGATTCTCTGGGCGATCACCAGCCTCCTCAACGGGGCGGTGACGCTCTACCTACTGATGACCCAGTCCGTAACCGGGTTCGTCATCTTGAAGTCGTTCCTCGGCCCGGCAACAACCGGTCTGACGATTGTCGTTGGCCTACTTCTGTTCCGCACTCGTATGGAACGAGCTGGCGTCAACGTGGTGTACGCCTCTCGAGTCCCTGCCGCTGCATAGGCAGTCGCTCCACAGCTGTCTCGCGGTCGACACGTCGGGAAACCACGCCAACGTCTGCGAGACTCACCAAGATGACCATCCGAGTGGGCATCAACGGCTTTGGCAGGATCGGGCGCTTGGCTGTCCGAGCGCTCGACGTGCACCCAGAGCTCGAACTCGTGCATGTCAACGAGATCGCGGCACCGGCGGAGACTGCCGCCCATCTGCTCGCATTCGACACCGTCCACGGACGCTATGGCGGGGACTCCAGCGTGGGACCGAACGGCCTCGTCATCAACGGGAATGAGGTTGCCTACTCCTCGGGAAGCTCTCCGGGAGCGATCGACTGGTCAGGATCTGGAGTTGACCTGGTCTTCGAGTGCTCTGGAGCCTTTCGGTCTATCGAGACCCTTCAAGCGCACTTCTCTGGCGACGTCAAGAAGGTCGTCGTGGCAGCCCCGGTGAACGATGACAGCGTGCTCAACGTCGTCATGGGGTGCAACGAGGACCTTTATGATCCCGTGTCACACAACATCGTGACCGCCGCATCATGCACGACGAACTGTCTGGCTCCGGTGGTCAAAGTGCTGCATGAACAAATCGGCATCGAACGTGGCCTGATCACCACCATTCACGATGCCACCAACACCCAGGTTGTCGTCGATGGGCCACACAACGATCTTCGTCGAGCTCGGTCGGCGCTCAATTCTCTCATCCCGACCACAACTGGCTCAGCGACTGCCATCACGATGATCTATCCAGATCTCGAGGGCCGACTCAACGGGCACGCGGTTCGCGTTCCGCTGCTCAACGCCTCACTCACCGATGCTGTCTTCACGATGAGCCGGGATGTAACGGTCGACGAGGTCAACGGACTGTTCCGTTCTGCCGCCGAAGGCGCACTCGAGGGCATTCTCGGGTTCGAGGATCGCCCGCTGGTGTCCGCCGACTACACCAACGACACGCGATCAGGAATCGTCGACGGTCCCTCCACCATGGTGGTCGACGGTCGAATGCTGAAAGTCTTCATCTGGTACGACAATGAGTTCGGGTACGCCCATCGTCTTGTTGAGTTGGCCGAATTTGTTGCTGGCAGTCTCGACCCCTGATGGATCGCCGCAGTTATGCCGTCGTGACCGGCTCCTATTGGGCGTTCACGCTCAGCGACGGAGCGTTGCGGATGTTGGTCCTGCTCCACTTCCACGATCTCGGTTTCGGCCCAATCGCGCTGGCCAACCTGTTTCTGGCATATGAGTTCATGGGCGTTCTCACCAACTTGATCGGCGGTTGGGTCGGAGCACGCCATGGCCTTGGTCTGACACTGCGAGCTGGGCTCAGCCTTCAGGTCATCGCACTCACCCTGCTGTCACTGCAAAATCCCTCGTGGGACCAGTGGCTTTCGGTGCTGTTCGTCATGGGCCTCCAGGCGCTCTCGGGAGTGGCCAAAGACCTCACGAAGATGAGCTCGAAGTCGGCAGTGAAATTCGTGGCTGGAGACGGTCAACTCTTTCGCTGGGTCGCCGCTCTCACTGGCTCCAAGAACGCGTTGAAAGGTGTCGGATTCTTCCTCGGCGGCGCAATGCTCGGCATGTTCGGCTTTGCTTCTTCGCTTCGCATCATGGCCGCGGTACTACTCGCGACAGTGGTGGCGACGATCGGGCTGCTCAGCCGAGACCTTGGTCAGAGCAGGGATCGCACACCATTGACATCGATTTTGTCGACAAGCGCAGCGATCAACCGCCTCTCGGCCGCAAGGCTCTTCCTTTTCGGAGCCCGAGACATCTGGTTTGTTGTCGCTCTCCCCGTCTTCCTCACCGACGTCGCGAACTGGTCCTTTGAAAGCATTGGCGCCTTCATGGCGGTCTGGGTCATTGGCTACGGCATCGTCCAAACCTTGGCCCCCACCGTTGTGCGCAGAGAGCGACCCCGGGAGAACGCCATCATGTGGTCGGCCATCCTGGCCTTGACAACTGCGGCATTGGCGACGTCGGTGGCACTCACGTCGGCGCGGAACGTGAACGTCGTGGTTGTCGGCCTCATCGTCTTCGGTCTTGTCTTCGCAGTGAACTCGTCGTTGCACTCGTATCTGATCCTGGCGTTCTCAGAGCGCGATACTGCGCTCGATGTCGGCTTTTACTACTCCGCCAACGCCGCAGGTCGTCTCGTGGGCACGGTGCTCTCGGGAGTGCTGTATCTCGCCGGAGGATTTACTGCTGCGATCTGCGGTTCGGTGATCTTTCTCCTTGCCACATGGGCCCTCACGCTCCGGCTGCCTCCGCAAGATGGTCGGCAACCACACGATCATTCTGCGCCAGTACCGATTCTTCCAGTGCCGGAAGAATGAAGCCCCAAAGTGGGAGCATGTAGCCGCTGAACTGCCAGGCCCCGAGCGGCCGCCCGAGAAACCAGACGTGCATGTGCGCCCCGCCATCGCCCCAGCGATTGATATGTACCCGGCCGACTGAGGGCAGGGACATCAAGGCTCGCTCCATTCGAAGGCTCATCACCCCGAAGTCAGCTGCCATCGATTCGTCCATGTCCCCGAAATCCATGTGTGCGACGGTTCCGAGCATGTAAGACGGGAAGCCAGCTTCGGATTCACCGAACAGAATCCGCGTTACCTTCCACTGGCCGTCTGTCCACACGACGTCCTCAGTCTCATCGCTCTCACATCCGCATGGCGGTCCACCTGGGTCGCCGAATCGAAGTCGTTCCTCAGTATGGGGTGGTTCAATCTTGCGAACCCGAAACTCACCTTCAAACGGGAAGATCGGCCACTCGACTACTCGTGGTACGGCGAGGCGTTCATCGGTCGACATAGAGGCAGTGTCGCGCGGTGGCCTGTCGCGCACCTCGGTTTACTGCGCCGTGTAACCACCGTCGACGGCGATGTTTGCCCCCGTGATGTGGCGGCTGGCCTCCGAGGCCAAGAACAGCACGACATCCGCGATCTCTGACGGTTCCGGAATCCGTCCCTCGGGAATCAGATCCAGATTCGACGTTCGAACCTCGTCAATCCCACGACCTCTTGGTTGCCCCGCCGCCAACATCGGGGTTTCGACAGCCCCCGGGCACACCGCGTTCACCCGAATTCCTTCGGCGGCATGATCGAGCGCCATTGCTCGAGTGAGGTTGGTCATCGCTCCCTTGGACGCGCAGTAGGCCGCAAGGCCGGCCGATCCGGTCAGCCCGCACGTCGAACTGATGTTGATGATCGATCCACCACCGTTGTCTCGAAGAGCCGGGATAGCTGACCGAGCCAGAAAGAACGGCCCGTCGACGTTCACCGCCATTAGGTGGCGCCATTGTTCGTCGTCAGTTCCAAGCGCATCGGCCCGATGAATGACACCTGCCGCGTTGACCACGATGTCGAGACGTCCGAACTCCTCGAGTGCAGTGGCGACCAAGACTTCTGCGGTTGACGATCTTGCGATATCACCCATGCACGCAATCGCCTGGTGCCCGCCGCTCAGGATCTGGCCGACCACCGATGCGGTTCTCTCCTCGTCCCGGCCGCCGACGACAACGGCAGCCCCGCTCTCCGCCAAGCGCACCGCGATTGCGGCGCCCATGCCAGAGGATCCTCCCGAAACCACCGCAACTCGGCCGCCAAGTTCCACCTGCAGATCAGACACGTTCACCCCTCCGGCCTCGGAGTATGACAGGAGTTCATCAGCCTTGACCCGAGATGGCCAACGCCCTCCCTCACCGTGGCACCCGCCAAAACAGGGGATGTGTTCTCACCCAACCCCGTTGAGGCAAACGAGCCATCAAGCAATCCACCAAAACAACCGTTGAACAAGCATCAGCCCAACAGGGACCAAATAACAAACACCCGGAGAAATCCAAAATGCTTCACTACCAATTCCTTTCAACCTGGATCAAGGCTCAGGCCAAGACCGAGCGTGGCGCCAGCCTCGTTGAGTACGCCCTCCTCGTCGCCCTGATCGCCGTTGTCTGCATCGCAGCCGTGACCGCTCTCGGTTCCAGCGCATCAGAGAAGTTCAGCCAGGTCGACTCCGCAGTCGGCGGCTGAT
>CALHCB010000013.1 GCA_937930695.1 uncultured Acidimicrobiales bacterium
CGCGATGCCCCGCAGCCCCAGCTCCTCCCCCAAGATTCGATCAGGGAGCAGCCAACCGGTGAATATCGCCAGGAGAAGTCCGCCGATCGGGAGCAGCATCTGCGACGTGATGTCATCGAGGAGGTCATAGACCGTGGCGTCCGCATAGCGAGGAACGTTGCTGAATAGGTGCACGTCGTCCCACTTGTTGAACGAAAGCACGGTTGCGAGACCAGCGACGAAACACGTCGCTGAGGCCAGACCCACGGCGCTGCGTCGACTCCATCCAAAGCGCTGGCAGAGGATTGCTACGACGGCCTCGAGCATCGAGATGGCAGAACCCAGAGCGGCGATCGTGAGCAGAACGAAGAACGAAACGGCGACAGCTCTGCCCGCTGGCATCGTGGCAAAAGCGAGAGGCAGCGACTCGAAGACGAGACCCGGCCCACTGGCTGCATCGAGGCCGTTGGCGAACACGATCGGGAAGACAGCGAGTCCGGCCACGAGCGACACGGCTGTATCTGCCACAACCGAGGCCACCGCGACCCGCTTCAAGTCGACGTGGGGCGGGCTGTACGCGGCGTATGTCACGAGGATTCCGAGACCGACTCCGATCGAGAAGAAGCCGAGACCGAGTGCGTCGAGAACACCCCGGCCCGTGAGGTCACCCATGTCAGGGACAAAGAGGAATCGCAACGTCTCCCCAGCCGCACCATTGCGCATCGAATACCCAGCGAGAGCGACAAGCATCACCATCATCAGTGGCATGAGAATCGTCATCGCCGTTTCAATGCCCCGCTGCACGCCGCGGACAACAACCATCGCCACGCCGAGGAGAAAGATGGCTTGGAAGAGGGACATTCGACCAGGCGAACCCAGCAACGAGTCGAACTGACCGGTCACGGCAATCGCATCCGATGGCAGACCGCTGACGAACGTGTCGTAGGCGTAGGTGAGCGTCCACCCGCCGACGACGGCATAGAAGCTGAGGATCAGAAAGGAGGTCATCGCTCCGAGAAGACCGAACAGACCCCATCGAGGTGAGACCGACACTTCGGTCGCGACTCGTTCGATGCTGGTCGCAGCGTCCGACCGGCCCCGGTTGCCAATGGTGAACTCGGCCAGCATCAGGGGAACAACGACCAGGACCAGGCCCAAGAGATACACGAGAACGAATGCGCCGCCACCGTTCGCACCGACTTCGTACGGGAACTTCCAAATGCTGCCGACGCCAATTGCTGAACCGATGGTGGCGAGAACGAAACCCGACCGTGATCGCCAACCCTCGCCGTCGCCCTCAGAGTTACTACTACTTCTCTCTCTGCTTGGGGCCGCCGAGCGATACTCGCTCGAGTCATTGTCGGCATCGGTACGAGCCATCTCCGGACCTTAGAAGGTCCAACTTTTCCGTCGTAGAGACCAAGGTCCTTATGGTCGCCAACGTCAGCCATCGCCTGCTCGCTCTGACGAGGGCACTCCGAGAGACCATCGCCGCCGCCCGATCGACAACGATTGGCGGTAGGACTATGAGATGACGCTCACGGAGACGTACCCGTTCGACTTCGACACAGAAGTCGTCGACGTTCCGGAATCAACGTTGCGCCGCCTTCGCACCTTCAACCTCGTGATGGGCGCGCTGCATGCAGTGTCGGGATTCGCCATGGTGTTGTTCGGCAACGACTTCGAACTCTCGATCAGCACGTTCAACCTCAATGGCCCGCCGGGGACGCCGCTCGACAATGGCGTCATCAACGAGTTCGTCGGTGTTCCTCTCGCCTGGGCAACCGCAGCGTTCCTCCTTCTCTCCGCCGTCTTCCACCTACTCATCGCCACCGTTGGATTCGCGGCCTATGGCAATGAACTCCGTCGCGGCCGCAACCGGTTCCGGTGGGTCGAGTACGCGATCTCATCGACTTTGATGATGGTGCTGATCTCCCTGGTTACTGGCCTCACCGACTTGGCGGCCCTCATCGGGATTGGCGTCGCCAATATCTCGATGATCTTGTTCGGCTGGATCATGGAGATGGTCAATCGCCCTGACCGCAAGACGTGGTGGACGCCGTTCTGGTTCGGATGCATCGCCGGCATCGGACCCTGGGCTGCCATCGTGGCGTACCTGCTGGTTGCGCTGTCCGAAGAGGGAGCACAACAACCTCCAGGCTTCGTGTACGGCATCATTTTCAGCCTCTTCTTTTTCTTCAACACGTTCGCCATCAACCAGTGGCTCCAATACCGACGAGTCGGTAAGTGGTCGGACTATCTCGTCGGTGAGCGCACCTACATCGTGTTGAGTCTGGTGGCGAAGACCCTTCTGGCGTGGCAGATCTTTGCCAACACCTTGATCGGCTAGCAACCATTTGCCACTCCCGGTCGGGCGTACGATCGGAGACTCGATGCCAAGACCCCAACCACAACACCTCGTATGACGTTCTGGGTCTCCATCGCCGTCATCTTGATCACCTGTTTCGCGGCGTTCGGTCAAACGGTCGCTGGCTTTGGCTTCAGCCTTCTGGCGGTACCGCCGCTCAGCATGGTCATTGACCCGAAGGACGCCATCGCGGTCTCACTGATCTTGCTCATCGGCAACAGCGCCATGCTCGCCTGGGGAGAACGATCCCACATCGAGTGGGAAGCAGTTCGCACACTGCTCGCGAGCGCTGCGTTCGGGTTGCCGTTCGGTTTTGCCGCGCTGGCATTTACTCCCGTGGCAGGACTTCAGATTGCACTGGCTGTGTCTGTTTTGTTTGCTGTGGCTCTCATGCTCTCGGGTGTTGAGCTGGAACGTCAGAGTCGTACTGCCGATCTGCTCGGCGGATTCTTCTGCGGCGTACTCACCACAAGTCTGAACACGCCGGGCCCACCGGCTGTGCTCGCCATCCAGACACGCAAGCTTTCTCCCGAACAGTTTCGACCCACGACCAGTGCTGTGCTCGGCCTTGCCTCGCTCGCCGGAGCTGTTCTGTTCTTGATCGGTGATCGAATGACCAGCAACGTCGGTCAAACTTGTCTTGTTGCCTTCCCCGCGACCCTTGTTGGATGGCGATTCGGCCTCTCCGCTCGGCGACGCATTCCGCCGACGAAGTTTCGCGTGCTCATCCTTGTCTTGCTCGTTGCTGCCGCGCTCATGACTCTTGTTGCGGTGGTCACCTAGTCCGACGTCATCGCCGCAACGGATTGTGGGTCCCGGCATCGTGCCGAACTTGCTCCCGAGTCAACCGATCGGCAGGTCGGCGGCCCAAAGCGACTCCCCATCATCATCGATGACTCCCGTGTCGAAGAGTCCAAGCCGGGAAGCAACGGTCTTCGACGCGGTGTGAGCCGGGTGAATGTGGGCCTCGATTCGACGAATGTCGTTTCGCACAAGCCATCCCTTTACCGCTTCCGCTGCTTCTGTGGCGATACCACGACCCTGATCAGACGCTCCGACCAGCCATCCAAGCTCGGCGCACTCGCCCGACACATCCGCCTGGACGAACCCGAGGGGTCGTTCGTCGACTGAGGAGCGAATGATCCAGTTCCACCAGGTCACACCCGGTTCGGTCGAACCTGTGACCTGATGCTCGTAACGCAGCCGCAAGATGTCGAGAGTTGGTGCGTGGCCGCCCTCGAACTCATACAGCGACTCGTCGGCCAGAACCGTCACCATCTCGGCCGCATCACTGACCTTCAAGGGGTGCAGGACCAAGCGGTCGGTCTCGAGAGTTTGCAGGATCATTCTGCCTAGCTTCCCCCATGCGGGGTCCAGGCGGAGTTTCAGTCCAAAGAGTACGTGTCGATCACGCCGGTTTCGTGAGCCCGCTCGATGATCTCTAGACCGAGCACGGAGAACGCGAAGTAGAGGACTGCCGCACCCAGAAGCGCCCAGCCCCATGTGAACCCCAGGACACCGACAACGAGGCCGACGAGACCAAACACTGGAGCCGCAAGGCCACCGAAACCGAAGCCGATCTTCACGAAAGAAGTCGTAACGGGCGACCGCCGCCAAAGTCCAAGTGACCAAGCCAAGGTCGAGCTGATCGATAGGACAACGGCGACCCAACTCATCGTGCCGAGCCAGAAGTTGACCAGAGCGAAGATCGAGCTTCCCACCAGCATCAGAATTGCGAGAACGTTCACATCGCCAGCCGCTGCAGCACGCCGCTGTTCGTCGGTGAGGGGCTCGGCCACGTCGGCAACCTACCGATAGGGCTTCGCGATGCGAGCCAAGCCTGTCACCTTTGCCGAAATGTCAGCGAGACGAACAAACTCCGCGGCACCACAAGGTGTTTTTGCCAATCAGTCCTACCTGAGCTTGTAGCGCTGGATTTTTCCGGTCGCCGTCTTGGGGAGATCTGTCACGATCTCATAGCGCTTTGGCCGCTTGAAGCCCGCGAGTCGATCGCGGCACCACATCGTGAGCTCCCCCTCATCGACGGTCGCCCCAGGGGCCGGAATAACGAAGGCAATCGGGCGGAGAATGTCGCTGGCGTCCCTCTCGCCGACAACGGCAGCCTCGAGGACGCTCGGGTGCTCAATCAGCGTGCTCTCCACCTCGGCGGGCGAGACCCACTCGCCGCCAACCCGCAGCATGTCGTCAGCCCGCCCGAGGTAGGTGAAATAGCCATCGTCAGAGCGAGAGTACAAGTCGCCGGTGCGCGTCCATTCGCCCTCGAAGGTGGCCCGGGATTGCGCCGACCGACACCAATATCCCGACGCAGAGGACTCACCACGCATTACGAGTTGGCCCGGCTCATCGTCGGTCACATCGTTGCCCTCCGAGTCGACAATGCGAGCCTCATAGCCGGGAACTGGCTTGCCACTTGTCCCCGGCCGATGCGCCTCAGGAGAATTCGAGACAAAGATGTGAAGGAGCTCGGTCGAGCCAATGCCGTCAAGGATCGTGACGCCAAAACGATCGAGAAACCGGGTAAATGTTTCCGCCGGCAACGACTCAGCAGCGGAAACGCCGAAGCGCACTGACGCGAACGTGTTGTCGGGCAGTTCGGAATTCGTGAGGGCAGCGAGAAAGGTCGGGATGCAGAAGAACAACGTCGGTTGCTCGTTCGTGACGATGTCGGCCACGAGCTGAGGTGTAGGCGGACGCGTCGGCTCCAGCACCGTGGATGCGCCAGCGGCGAACGGGAAGGTGAGTGAGTTGCCGAGGCCGTAGGCATGGAACATCGGGCCGACCGAGAAGCAGCGATCGTTTGCCGTGATACCCAAGACCTGCGTGGCGTAGGTGTCGTAGGTGGCCTTCACGTCTCCGTGCGTGTGCATCGCCAGCTTCGGCATACCGGTGGTGCCAGACGTACAGAGCCAGAAGCCTGGCGAATCGGTCCATGTTGCATATGTCCCGCCGTCCTGACTCGACGCGGTGAAGTCGGGCCAATCGCCGGTGGAGATCACCTGCTCGATTTCCGGGGTCCCCGCACGAATGTCCTCGAGCGACGAGGCTCGCTCGTGGGAAATCACCAGAACTCGTGCTCGTGAATCCGCGATGATCACACCAAGATCTCTGCCAGGCAGCAAGGGATTCGTGAGGACGGGAATCGCCCCGATCCGCATGGCTCCCAAGAACGTGGCGACGAATTCGACGGAATCGAGCATCACCATTGCGACTCGTTCCTCGGGACGAACTCCGATTGATCGCAGCCCTGTTGCGACGCGCTCAACCTGCTCGAGAACCTCGGAGTAGCTGAAGGACTCGCCGCCGCAGCGGATGGCCACGACGCTGCCTCGACCTTCGTCGACGTGGCGGTCGACCAACCATGTGCTCAGGTTGAACGCTCGATCGGTGATGGATGTCTGCATGAAGGCTCCGATGTTCATTCGGGATTACGTGTGCGTCAGGTTGTCAGTTCCCGAAGTGTTGCTCGGATGCGAGCCACCAGGCGTTGGCGGGACCGATCAGGGCAGCACGACGGTTCGCAAAAAGCTGGGCCGCCGGAGCGCCGAGCCAATCGTCGGGCAAGAGTTCCGCGGGAAGCTCGGGGTCAAGGAAGGGGAAGCGACGCCAGCGGTGGACGAGCAACGTCAGCTGTCGGGCTGCCTCGGCGCCGGCTGTCGCGTCGATCGAAGTTTCGGCATTCCCAGGCACAACACCAAGAAGCGGAGTCGTGTCCATGAAGTCGCGATACTGCGCGCTCACCTCGTCGAGCGTCCAGGTCCGATTCGCAATACTTCGGCCGTCGCCCAGTTGTCCCAATTCGGCAACGAAGGAAGTGGCGACTCCCATGCCCAAGTCGTTCAGAACTCGCACGGCAGCATCTTCGTGGTCAATCCAGGGTGAGATCCAGGCTCCCGGTTCGAACGATGCGTATCCAGCCCAGCCCAAGCGGGCTCGCAAGCGGTAGCGGGAGGTGGCATGCCCCTCGGGAAGACTTGCAAAAAGGACCGACCAGCGGCCGTCCCAGACTCGTTGGGTCTGCCCGAACCCGTAGATCCTGTCGGCGCCCGACTCGAGCAACGCTCGAGTCGACTCCGAGAGATGCCATCGAGTTCGTCGACCCACCTTTGTGCGTTCGAGCCACCCGCTCTCGGCAAGGCGAGCCAACGACTGCCGTGTTGCCTTTGGCTGCACGTCAAGCGCCTCCATCACCTTGATGAGCGTCTGGGTCCAAGCTGTTTGGTGTGGACGAACGAATTCACCGAGCACGGTGATCAAGAGCCCTCGGGCAGAGTCCACGGCTGCACGGCCGTCATGTGTAGCGCCCAGAACGGGAGCAAGAGATTGTCGTGTTGCCACTTGACGTTCTACAGTCTGCTCAGGCATAGTCGGTGAATCAAGGAATATCGTAGACCGACCCGGCACAACGATCAAGACGCAACGACGCCGACAGCGAGAGCACCGAGAAGACCACATGATCACCTTCGAGCGACATCCCGATCAGTACCGGCACTGGATGCTCACCTTCGATGGCGCCATTGCTCGACTGTCGATGCGCGTCGACATCGACGGCGGCCTGCTGGGCGATTACGAACTCAAGCTCAACAGCTATGACATCGGTGTCGACATCGAACTTGCTGACGCGGTGCGTCGCATTCGCTTCGAACACCCGGAGGTGCGCTGTGTCGTGCTCGACAGCGCCATCGCTGGCGTGTTCTGCGCGGGAGCGAACATCCGGATGCTTGCGGGCGCAACGCACGCCCACAAGGTCAACTTCTGCAAGTTCACCAATGAGACTCGACTCGAGATCGAGGAAGCATCCGCCAACTCCGGCCTCCGGTTCTTGGCGGCCATCAACGGAGCCTGCTCGGGTGGTGGCTACGAGCTCGCTCTGGCCTGTGACCATCTGCTTTTGATCGATGACCGATCCAGCTCGGTGTCACTCCCCGAGGTGCCCCTCTTGGGTGTTTTGCCGGGAACCGGCGGTCTGACCCGGCTCACCGACAAGCGCCATGTGCGCAAGGACCATGCCGACGTCTTTGCGACGAAGTCCGAGGGCATCCAAGGCGCCGACGCCATCGCATGGAAGCTGATCGACGAGGTTGCTCCCCCGTCGACGTTCGACGATGCCGTAACTGCTCGGTCCGCAGCGCTCGCCGCGACGTCAGACCGCGAGCCGAACGCGGAGCCGCTGATCCTGACGCCGATCGATCGAACCATCACCGAGAGCGCGATTGCCTACGAGTTCGTCGCAGCTGAACTTGATCGCGGCGCATCGACAGTCGCCATCACCGTCACCGCGAGCGCTGACCCGCACTGGGCACTCGCAGCCGCCCGCGAGCTCGATGATCTGTTGTGCCACCTACGGTTCAATGAGCCGTTGCTCGGCACCATCACGTTGCACACCCGCGGCATCGCCACAGACGTGCTCGTCCATGACGAAGCGCTCGCCAACCCGAGCAGTCACGCACAACGCGAAACGTCGTTGCTGTGGAAGCGTGTGCTGTCTCGTCTCGATCTCACTGCACGCACGCTCTTCGCCATCATCGATCCCGGATCCTGTTTCGTCGGGGTTCTCGCAGAGCTCGCGCTTGCAGCGGATCGCAGCTACATGCTCGATGGCATCTTCGAAGATGACGACCAACCATTGCCCGAGGCGGAACTTCATCTGACCGTGGTGAGCTCGGGGACGATGCCCATGGCCAACGGCCTCACTCGTCTGCAGTCGCGATTCTGGGGCGACGACGCGGCGCTGGCGACAGCCAACGGTGCGATCGGTTCGCCGACTGTCGCGGCGAAGGCGCTCGAACTCGGTCTGGTGACGTTCGCCCCCGACGATCTCGACTGGGATGACGAGGTTCGGTTGGCGATCGAAGAACGCGCCAGCTATTCGCCTGACGCGCTCACCGGCATGGAGGCGAACCATCGTTTTGCGGGACCCGAAACGATGGCCACCAAGATTTTCTCCCGCCTCAGCGCCTGGCAGAACTGGATCTTCATCCGACCAAACGCCTCCGGCCCAGATGGGGCCCTCCAACGCTATGGCTCGGGCTCCCGGCCCTCCTATGACCACAATCGCACCTGAGACTGACAACAGCACCTGAGAGATAGAGACCCATGACATCGATCGACTACTCCGAGCGCATCCCGAACAACGTCAACCTGTCCGAGGACCGTCGCCTACAGCGCGCCCTGGAAAACTGGCAACCTCGATTCCAGTCCTGGTGGAGCGAGATGGGGCCGGCGGGATTCCAAGAGAACGAGGTCTATCTCCGCACGGCAATCGATGTTGGCCAAGCCGGTTGGGCTGACTTCGGCCACGTCGAGATGCCCGACTATCGGTGGGGCATCTTCCTCGGCGAGCAACAAAAAGACCGCACCATCGGATTCGGCGACATGAAGGGCCAACCTGTGTGGCAAGAGGTGCCTGGCGAATTTCGGACCGACCTTCGCCGCCTGATCGTGGTGCAGGGAGACACTGAGCCCGCATCCGTCGAGCAGCAACGCTTCCTGGGCAAGACCGCTCCGAGCCTGTACGACCTCCGCAACCTCTTCCAGGTCAACGTCGAAGAGGGCCGACATTTGTGGGCCATGGTCTATTTGCTCCACCGCTACTTCGGTCGCGACGGGCGTGAGGAAGCCGACGCAATGCTCGAACGCCATTCGGGGGATGCCGACAAGCCGCGCATTCTCGGGGCATTCAACGAGGAGACGTCGGACTGGTTGAGCTTCTTCATGTTCACCTACTTCACCGACCGCGACGGCAAGTACCAGTTGGGCGCACTCAAAGAGTCAGCGTTCGATCCATTGAGCCGAACGTGCGACTTCATGTTGAAGGAAGAGGCCCATCACATGTTCGTTGGAGCCAGCGGCGTTGGCCGAGTCGTCGAACGCACCGCTCAGCTGATGAACGAACACGGGACCGATGACATCGAGGCATACGGCGGCATCAACCTCGACACGTTGCAGCGCTACATCAACTTCCACTATTCGGTCTCGCTCGACCTCTTCGGCTCCGAGCGGTCCACGAATGCCGCCAACTACTACGCAGCGGGGCTCAAGGGGCGTTTCGGCGAAGATAGCTACGAAGATGACCACGTCCTCAACGATCTGCAGTCGACGTATACGAGTGTCGCCGACGGCAAGATCGTCACCGAGCAGATGTCAGCCCGTGCCCTCGTCAACCTCGAGCTGCGGAGTGAATATTCTGTCGACTGCGCGAAAGGCCTTCGACGCTGGAATCGGTCGCTCGCCGAGGCTGGCATCGACAGAGAACTCAAATTGGCGGACACCGCCTTCAACCGCCAGGTCGGCGCGTTCGCCGACCACCACGTCAATCCAGACGGCCAGCTGATCTCTGAAGAGGAGTGGACGGCAAACGTCGACAACTGGTTGCCTACCGACGCTGAGCGCGAGCACGTGGGATCCTTGATGACTCCCGTCTACGAGCCCGGCAAAATGGCGAGCTGGATCGCACCGCCGTCAAGCGGTGTCAACACCAAGCCGGTCGAGTTCGACTACGTCCGGCTGTAGGTCTCCACTCAGGACGGTCCGCTTGTCGTGAGATTGGCCGGTGTGGGATCGTCTGGCGTGGATCGCATCACAACGCAAACCTGGGGCAGCGGGGCACCCGAGATCGTGCTGCTACACGATGGCCTCGGCTCAATCGCGCAGTGGGGTGGTGTCCCCGAACGAATCGCCACCGAGACCGGCGCCACCGTGATGGCCTATGACCGACCTGGCCACGGCGCTTCAGAACCTGTACCCAACGGTCCGTGGCCCACGGAATGGTTGCGCCACAACGCCGAGCTTCTCGACGATCTGCTCGTCCACCACGCAGCGGACAAGCCAATGCTGGTCGGACACTCCGACGGCGGCTCGATCGCCTTGCTCTACGCTGCGATGTGCGGACGACCCGATGGATCAGATTTGAGTGGTGTCTCGGCTGTGGCTTCGATCGCGGCACACAGCTTCGTCGAGCCGATCTGCAGTGGCGCGATCGTGGGCATGAGGGCGAACACCAGTGGCATCGTCAAGGGCCTGGGTCGACATCATGTCCATCCCGCTGAGTTGTTCGAGGCGTGGAGCGGTGTGTGGGTGAGTGAAGAGTTCCAAACGTGGGATATTCGGGCCGAGCTCTCGACGATTGCTGTGCCCGCCATCGTCGCCCAGGGCAGCAACGACGAGTACGCGACCGAGGCGATGGTGCACGACACCGTGGCGGCGATCGGCGCAAGCGCCCGAGCTCACTTCATCCCTGAACGGGGTCATCTCGTCCACTACGAGGACCCTGACCCGGTCGTGGCACTGGCAGTGGACCTCTGGAACGAAATCGGACAGTAGCGGCCGCTCAGGTTCTGTCGATCGTTCAGTCGTGCTCGTGACCTCAGTTGTACTCTTCGGCTCGCGCTACTTGCGTGTGATCGTGACGGGCAAGTGGGTGTAGCCCTTCACGAACGACGAAAGCGTTCGGGTGGGTTCATCGGTCACCGTGATGCGCTCGAAGCGGGCGAGCACTTCCTCCCACAGAATGCGAAGTTGCAGTTCGGCCAACCGACTACCCATGCAGAAGTGGATGCCATACCCGAAGGAGAGATGTCGGTCAGCGTTGTGACGTCCGATATCGATGGCGCTTGCGTTCTCGAACACGTCCTCGTCACGGTTCGCCGACAGGTACCACATCAGCACCTGATCGTTCTTGAGAATCGACTTCCCACCTATTTCGGTGTCGTGGTTCGCCGTTCGACGCATATACGAGAGCGGGGTTTGCCACCGAATGATTTCGGGGACCATGCCCGCAACGAGCGACGGATCAGCAATCAGCTTGTCGTACTCGTCAGGGAACTTGTTCATCCCATACACGCTTCCCGACATGGTGTTTCTGGTGGTGTCGTTGCCACCCACGATGAGCAGCAGAAGGTTGCCAAGGTGCGCCATTGTCGGCATGTCCTTGGTGGCCTCACCGTGCACGAGCATCGAGACGAGGTCGTCACCCGGGTTGGTCCGGCGAAGGTCCCACAACTTCTCGAAGTACTGGACCATCTCCATCATCTCTTCGCGCTTTTGTTCCTGAGTCTCCACGACGCCACCGGGCTCGGGAATAGCAAAGACGATGTCGGACCAACGAGTCAGTTTGCGACGGTCTTCCCACGGGAAGTCAAAGAGCGTTGCGAGGAGCATCGTCGTGAGTTCGATCGACACCTTGTCGACCCAGTCGAACGTCTCGCCATCAGGCAGCGAGTCGAGAATGTCGATGGTGCGTTCGCGAATCGTCGGCTCCAGGCCCCGCAGAGCCTTCGGGGCTGAGACCGAGCGGACCGTACCGCGCTGTTCGCTGTGGGTGGGCGGGTCCATGGCAATGAACGAGCCGGTTTGCACCGCGCCCTCTCCTGGAACGCCCGTCACCGGAGGGCCGAGTGTGATTCCGCTCTGGGAGGAGAACGTCTTCCAATCACCGTCGACCTGACGGACATCGTCGTACTTCGTGATGGACCAGTAACGCCCGGCGGACGGGATCTCGTTGAGGTGCACGGGATCTTCGGCCCGCAACCGAGCGAAATGCGACTGCCAGCGATTCTCCGCGAACAGGTGCGCGTTGAGCGGATTGATCTCTTCGAGCGAGAGTTCTGACGCATCGGGAACCGATGCACCGATCGCCGCTTGCTCAGCCTCGGGACTGCGATAGTCGTCAGCTAGCGAGTCTGGTGTCGTCGTCGTGTCGCTCATCGTGGGGTCTCCTCGGTCGGACCGATCATTCTC
>CALHCB010000014.1 GCA_937930695.1 uncultured Acidimicrobiales bacterium
CTTCTCGTCGCCTGGGCCACATGGCTCGGTCGGTTCCGCCTGTATGCATCGCGCTTCATCACTCGCCGATCCGATGAGATGCGCCGCATCTTCGACTCCGGTGTATTGGCTGCGGCCTCGGTCGGTGTGGGCGCATTCGTCTTTGATCTTCAGCTCGATCGTGGCTGGCTCGGGCTCGGTGCCCTGTTCGGTGCCATTGGTCTCGTGGTCGAACGAGAGATGGTTCGTCGCCGATTCGCTGCGTTGCGGGCGGCAGGACAGATGCAGCGACAGGTCCTGTTGATTGGCGACAATCTCGAGAGCCAGCTTCTGGCCAAAATGTTCGACGAGGAAACTCACCTGGGATACGACGTCGTCGACACCATCGACCCGACACGGGTCGGCGATCCGAACGAACTCACGACTCGAGTGCTGCAAGCGGCCCGAGATGCCAATGCCGGTGGTGTTGTCATTGCTGCCACCGCGATCGAGGCTCGCCACAGCAACCGGCTCATCCGGGATCTCATCGAGGCTGGTATCCACGTCGAGCTGAGCTCGACGCTGGCCGACATCGATCCAAGTCGTCTGACGGTTCGCCCGCTCGGTCGCTTCCCTGTGGTCTATGTCGAGCCGGTGCAGCGCAACGGCTGGCGAGCGCTGGCCAAGCGAACTTTCGACTGCTCGCTGGCAACCATCGGCGTGATCTGCCTTTCTCCTGTGCTCGCTGGGTTGGCCATCCGTGTTCGGCGGGGCAGCGATGGCCCCATTCTGTTCAAGCAGTCTCGAGTCGGCAAGGACGGAGTCCCGTTCGATGTCATGAAGTTCCGCACGATGGTGGTCAACGCCGAAGAGATCCTCGAGGATCTCCAAGAAGCAAACGAAGGTGCGGGCCCACTCTTCAAGATGAAGGACGATCCTCGCGTCACCAAAGTTGGTGCGTTTCTTCGCAAGACATCGCTCGATGAACTTCCTCAGCTCTTCAACGTGATCAAGGGCGAAATGAGTCTTGTCGGACCTCGTCCGGCCTTGGCCTCAGAAATGGCTTCGTGGGACGCCGATCTCTACGGACGCCTGCGAGTCAAGCCAGGTATCACGGGGATGTGGCAGGTCTCCGGCCGAAGCGAAACCAGCTTCGAGGAGTACACCCGCCTCGACCTGTACTACGTCGACAATTGGTCGCTCATCGTCGATCTGACGATTCTCGCCCGGACGATTCCGGCCGTGCTGAAGTCCGACGGAGCGTACTGAACACCTGCTGGTCGTCTGTCGACGAGCCAGGGACGGCGCGATAGTGCGCACTGACGTGCCTAGGCAGCCCGCTCCTCAGGGGCGCCCCACTGGGTGTGGGCAGTCCGAAGCTGGATGGGAAGTCGATTCAGCTGGCGAATCGTGAGCGGTGGGAGTTTGGGCCGAACGGCCAGAATCGCTCCGTTTCGCTGCACAGCACCAAAGCGGCACGCTCGGTCGATGCTCCGCCAGAAGGGGCTGTGCTTGCCGCCCTTCTCGCCAACGCCGAGCTCGCGAGACCAGTCGACGCAGTCGATGGTGAAGCCGTCCGGCTGATGTCGCAGCTCGTTTGCGAGTCGGCGAACCAGAAGCATCGACGTGGGTCCCAGTACCGACACCCAGAACTTCTCCACATAGGCGCCCATGGGGTCATGTCCCAGCTCCTCGAGCACAGGATCTGGTAGCGAAATGACGTGGAGCCGTGGCTCAGGGAACGTGGGTTCGGGTCGTGGTGTGGTCATGCGAATCGCCTCTCATACGAGCACCCGCCAGGTGCATGGACTGCGTTAAGTGTAAATAAACGTAGTTGAAAGGATTTATGTCCGTCAAGAGGTCAGCTGGTCGTCAGGCTGTGTGGCCATCGACGCCCGACGTCGCTGGGTGGGCAATGAAGTAGTAATTGATGCCTTGGTGGAACTGTTCGCTGAACTGCGCTGCGGTCAGGGCTGGGCCTCCGTCGAGCCAGCTGCCAAGGAGTGAGACATCCATTCCGTGCGTTGCGAAGAACGCCGAGATGTCCGATGGATCGGTGCCGTAGATGTCTGATCCTCCGAGGCCATGTTCGAATACAACGATGGGTTGACAGCGTGCGATGGTCTTGCTCGCTCCCTGGAGAACGCCGAGCTCTGCTCCCTCGACATCGATCTTGATGAGTTTGGGCTCCTGGTCGGCTCGTACGAGATCGTCGAGCTTTGCGGTCGGGACCGAGATGACTTCGACCGTCTCGTTCGGGCGGTCATAGCGACGCTGTTTCAGGCCGCTGTATCCGGGGTTTGACACCACGTGATGGAACTCGAGATCTCCGTCGGGCTCCGCCACAAGTGCGACGCGGTGAATGTCGGTATTGACGTAGTTGGCAATGAGTGCGCGGTGAAGGTGGGGGAGAGGTTCGAAGGCCAGGTGTCGAACGTCCGGAGCAGCCTTGATCATGTGGTCGAGGATTGCGCCTTCGTGGCACCCCACGTCAATGGCGAAATCGGCAGGACCAAGAACTCGGTCGATGATGACCGCGGTCTGAAGGTCGTACCGATGGTTCTTGTCTTGGCCGTTCATGATCTCGATGAGTCGAGCATCGGGGTCACCAAGAAGTGTCGGGTCAGGCCCGACGTAGGTTCGGGCGCGGTCTCTGGCGGCACGGGCGGTGTCGCGGGCTCGGTTACGCATCTGGTCGGCGATTGACGTCACGACGAGAGACTAGAGCTGCGATGATGGCCGGGTGTCCGATGCTCCTGATCCCACACCCAATCCATCTCACGAGACCGCCGATCTGCATGGTTCAGACCTGGCCGAAGCCGTTGACGCTGCTCGATCGCTCATTGATCAGGCGAGTCGCATCGTGCTCTTTACTGGCGCGGGTATCTCGACAGACAGCCGGATTCCCGACTTCCGTGGACCAAATGGGGTATGGACGAAGAACCCAGGGGCGGAGAAGTCCGCAACTCTGCAGAACTACGTTGCCGATCGTGACGTTCGAGTTCGAGCCTGGCGCAATCGGCTCGACTCACCTGTCTGGGCCGCTGAGCCCAACAAGGGGCACTTCGCCCTGCTCGAGATCGAGAAGCGCCGCAAGATGAGTGTCTTGATCACGCAGAACATTGATGGTCTTCATCACGCCGCCGGCTCTGATCCAGATCGCATCGTCGAAGTGCATGGGTCGGTGCGTGAAGTCGTGTGTCTTGATTGCGACTATCGAGACCCGATGCGGGTGGCCCTCGACCGGGTGCGCATGGGCGAGGACGACCCTGCGTGTCCTCGGTGTGAGGGAATGTTGAAGTCTGCGACCATTAGCTTCGGCCAGAACTTGGTGGTCGAGGATCTCCAGCGAGCCGAAGCTGCGGCGCAAACCTGCGACCTGATCGTTGCCATCGGAACCACGCTGGCCGTGTACCCAATTGCCAGCGTTGTGCCGATTGCCAAACAGTCGGGGGCCAGCGTGATCATTCTGAACGGGAGCCCGACGGAGATGGACGAGCTGGCGGATGTTGTGCTTCGAGGTTCGATCTCTGACGTGCTGCCGCGCATCGTTGGTTCCTGAGGCGGTTGTTGGTTCCTGAGGTGGTTGTCGCTCCTTGATCTCATTGTTGTTGCATGCGCTTGCAACGACATGAATTGGGTCCCATGGACTATCAATCGGGGATCTCGTCGACCGATGTAAGGGCATGGTGATGGATCAGACGATCGAGACCGGAGAGTTCGTGGCCCACAGTCAGGCCGCTTCTGGGAACGGAATTCCGCTCTCGGAGATTTGGTGGGTCGCTCGGCGTCGTCTCGGTTGGTCGATTGATTTCGCGGCGAGAGAGATCGGTGTCTCAACCCTGCACTTGGACTATCTGGAATCTGGAATTCGCACGCCTGGCCCAGAGCTGATGGACCGTATGGCAGCGGCCTACGGTGTCGAGGTTGACCGGCTCGAAGCTCGCGTCCGAAACGAACGAATTCCGCCTCGCTACGACTCGGATACGGGCACCGTGTGGCTCGGCTGGTTGCCGGTCGTCACCAAGGGATTCGACAACGGACAGATCCTGAACGCCGTTGCCGCAACCATTCGAACGATGAGATCGCTCGAAGACGACCAACCGGTCTTCTTGCGAGACGCTGATCTTGAGATCCTCGCACCTCTCCTGGATTTCGAGGACCGCCAGCTCGGGCAACGACTGGCGACATTCCTTCGTCTCGCTGACGAAGAGGTCGAAGAACTCGTCGAACGCATGGAACAGGCCGTCCGATAGTCCGACGAGTTTCGCTGAGGTGCTGGTCGTGTTGCTCTCGGCTCAGATACGTCAGGGAACGACAGACAGGGCGACCGGCAAAACCTGGTCAAAGAACATCCACGTGACAGGAACCGCGACGGGTGGGCCGAGAAGGAGGCCCACGATCGGCACTGCTCGCTGGCCGGGCGGAATGGCCCGACACGTTCGGACGATGGAAACAACGACATAGGTCACGACCATCACGACGAGGCCGAGAAGTATTGCGATCGCGATGCCGGTCAGGGCGGCCCAATCATCAAGATCTTGAACGAGCAAGTACCCGGTGATTCCTGCTGCTGTGGATCCGACGACGATTCCGGAGAACGCGGCAAGCGCGAACGTTGCCGCCGTTTGGCCGAAGACTGCTCCTGAGGTAAGTCGGTTCTGAGCTGCGGGCACGTATGTAGCTGTCGGAGGCATCGTGAATGATGGCGGAGCTTGATCCGCCTGTTGACCCTCCTGTTGACCCTGCGTGCCTTGCATGTTTCCAGTATCGGGAACAAACGGGGCCGGCCTGAGGTTCATTTCGGTGATTCCTGACCAAACAGATAGGGTTTTGACATGCCATCGTTTCGAGAGCTGCTGAACGCCACGAAAGCCGAGATCCGCGAAGTCGACACCGACGGCGCCGAGGCCGCGAGAGCTGCCGGTGCTGTCATCGTCGACGTTCGAGAGCCGGATGAGACAGATCAGGGTGTGATTCCGGGGTCGATCGTGATTGCCCGCGGGAATCTCGAGGCCCAGATCGAGAACCGATTGGCCGACAAGAGCACGCCGGTTGTCGTGATGTGTGCGGGTGGCGTGCGCTCTGCGTTCGCGGCGAAAACCCTGGGCGAGCTCGGCTACAGCGATGTGCTTTCCATGGACGGCGGCTTCAACAGATGGAAGGACGAGGGGCGAGAGTGGGCAACGCCGACGGTCCTCGATGCCGGTCAGCGAAACCGCTACAGCCGCCACCTCCTGCTCCCGGAGGTCGGAGCTGAAGGTCAGCTCAAGCTGCTCGATGCGAAGGTTCTCCTGCTCGGGGCGGGCGGACTCGGCTCACCCGCTGCTCTGTATCTCGCCGCGGCCGGCGTCGGGACGCTCGGTATTGTCGACATGGACGTCGTCGATGAGTCCAATCTCCAGCGGCAGATCCTTCACAATCTCGATCGCATCGGTGACCGCAAAGTCGACTCCGCCAAGAAGACGCTCACGGCGATGAATCCCGACATCAACGTGGTGACCTACGACCAGCGCCTCGGAGCCGACAACATCCTCGGGATCCTCGAGGGCTACGACGTCGTGATCGATGGCGCAGACAACTTCCCGAGTCGCTACATCCTCAACGATGCGTCCGTGAAGCTCGGGATTCCAGTTGTTCACGGATCGATCTTCCGCTTTGAGGGCCAGATCACGGTCTTCGATCCGCTGGACGGGCCGACTTACCGCGACCTGCTGCCAGAGCCGCCGCCGCCAGAATTGGCGCCGAGCTGTGCCGAAGCGGGAGTTCTCGGAGTGCTTCCCGGGATCGTGGGCAGCATCCAAGCGCTCGAAGCCATCAAACTGATCCTCGGTCTCGGCGATTCGCTCAAGGGTCGACTCGTGGCGTTCGACGCGATGGAGATGAGCTTTCGGGAGTACAAGATCCCGGTCGATCCATCCAACGAGGTCACCTACGCCAATCGTGAGCGGATCGAGGTTGTTGAGCTCGACGGCCTGTGTATGCCGGCGTTCACGAGCGCTCCCTGACCTCGAAAAGGAGTGGCCGGGCTGGGTGGCTTCGCCCAGGTGACTGAGAACGTTCGGCCCAGCCCACTACAGTTGCTCACCGTTGACCGATGAGTTGATCTGACCTCCTGAAGCCGTGCCGACCCGACCCGCTTTGGTGAAGGTCCGGCGCGCTGAACTGGGTGCCAAGCGCTGATGACACGTACTCCTTCACGGCGCTTTGTCGCCGCAATCGCCTTCTTTCTGGGCGCGACGTCTGTGTCCGGAACCGCGCTGGCCCAAACCGGGTCAGCCCCGCGGCAATCGTCACCTACTTCAGAGGCGAACGATGGTGGTCTCGACGTCGAGACCTTCGAGGTGTCATTGAGCGTCGAATGGGATGACGACCCCGCTGTTGTTGCCGCGCTGCTGGGCGGCGACCACCATGGAGAGGACCATCCCAACGGGGGCGACACGCCAGGCCTCGACGGCGCTGCAGCGGCGGTGCGTATCCCGACCTCTGGTACGTCCCTTGCGCTTGATGGTGAGGCCACAATGGTCATCGTCGAGGCGGCTGCAGGCGCAAACATAGGAACGCTTGCGGTTCGGAGCCAGAACGATGGGGCGTGGAGCGACTGGATCATCGCAACTGATAGTGCGGAAGAAGCGCCGGACGGGCTCGGCACAGAAGAGGGCTCAGCAGCCTCCGCGAGCGGGGTTGGGCCGATCTGGATTGGTGAGAATGCAGAGGCGGTCCAAATCGCACGTCTTGGCCAGACCACCGCGGCAATCACCGTAGAAGCGCTGACTCCTCGTCCCGAGCTGCAGGCGCTGGCACAGTCGTCGACCGACGATCTTGTTGGCCAAGCTGCCGCGCAACCGGGACAACCGACGATTCTGCCCCGCTCTGCTTGGACGACTGCGGACTGGGCTTTTGGAAACCAGGGGTGTGATACCGGACCGATCTTGGCTCGTAACGTCGAAGCGGTGGTCGTGCATCACACGGTGACGACGAACTCCTACGGCGCTGACACTGTTGCTGGTCAGATCGAAGGCATCCGACGATTTCACACCAATACCAAGGGTTGGTGTGACATTGCGTACAACTTCATCGTCGACCGGTTCGGTCGAATTTGGGAAGCCCGGATGGGTGGTGTCGATCAGCCCGTCAGCGGCGGCCACGCCCGCGGCTTCAACACGGCGACAGCGGGCGTTGCCGTGCTGGGAACTCACACATCCGAAGCTGCACCAGGTGCGGTCGTTGGTGCGATCTCGGCGCTCGCCGACTGGAAGCTTGGGCTGCATGGGGCCGACCCCCTGGGCACGGTTTGGCTGAAGAGCCGGACCGGTTCGACGGGTGTCCTTCGCTATC
This sequence comes from uncultured Acidimicrobiales bacterium, assembly GCA_937930695.1. GTDB lineage: Bacteria > Actinomycetota > Acidimicrobiia > Acidimicrobiales > SZUA-35 > CALEWY01. The sequence goes on from CALHCB010000014.1 coordinate 7,297, forward strand.
CCAACGGAACATGGGTAGACACGCCTCGCCTCGTCGGGCATCGCGATCTTGTGTTGACCTCATGCCCTGGTGACGGCCTGTACCCCTCGATTGCACCGATTCGCAACCAGATCGCACTGACAGCTGATGAACCGCCATATGACTTCGTTGGCCGTCGTCCACTCGACTCCGGACCTGCAGTCTTTGTCACGGACGTGGAAGGAACGGTCCGCCCCGCGGGAGCCGCTGATGTGCCGAGTTCGTCGCCAGCACCCTTGGTCTCGGGTTCGGCGATCGCCATTGATGGGGCAAACGGTCGCGGTTTCGTTCTGGTCAACGATGGGACCGTGGTTGGATTTGGTGGCAACCAAGCGCCGTCGGAACGTCCTGGCGGCGACCGGACAGTGGTCGATCTCGTTGCCACCCAGAACGGTGCCAGGGGCTGGGTAGTTGATGTCGATGGCGAGATGCACGGTTTTGGCGGGGCAGGCGATCTATCGCCGGCCACGAGTCCTTCACAAGCGATAGCAGCGGCACTCGACGACAACGGTACGGGGTACGTACTCGGGCGTGACGGGTCGCTCCATTCGCTGGCTGGAGCTCCTTCTCGCTCGATTGCAACGGCGATTACGGCGGTTGATATCGGACTCATGTCTGATGGCGTCAGCGGGTGGGTCCTGGACTCGACCGGGAAACTCCACCCGTTCGGAGACGCACCCTCGTTGCAATCTGACTTGGCAGGCGCAGCCGGCGACCGTGCCCGTGCGGTGCTGGTCGACCCGACTGATCGAGGCGGATGGGTGCTCGATAGCGAAGGTCGCCTGTATGCCTTTGGTCAGCTACGTCGGGTGCAGCCCATCACGACGACGGTTGGCACTCCGACCATCATGGATGCTGGTCTCTGGTGGCACCTTCCGGCCGATCTGCTCCAATTCAGAGACCCCGCTCATACGGCTGCTCTCTTCGAGCTCTTCTTCGGGCGGACAGGCTCGCTGGAAGAAATCGATTACTGGACATGGGTGATCGAAGATACGAGCGTTGATGATGTTGCCGACGAGTTTGCGAACTCTGAAGAATGGGCCGGCGTCATCGTGGACGACATCTATACCGATGTCCTTGGCCGAGCCCCTGATCAAGAAGGCAAGCAGTACTGGGTCCAGCGGCTGAATGACGGTCTCCGTACCCAGGACCTCGGCACGCTCTTCTACGCGTCGCCCGAATATGTCGAAGCGGCCGGATCGAACACGGCGTACGTGACCCTGCTGTATCGGGCGCTGCTCCATCGTGAGCCTGACGCCGTCGGTCTGGACTATTGGGTCACTCGACTCGATTCCGGCGCGGCCAATCCTGGCGACATCGCATCGGGGTTCTATCAATCGGTGGAGTCTCGCAATGATCGGGTGACCCGGTTGTACTTCGCCATTCTCGAACGAGGACCCGACGAGGAAGGCCGCGACTTCTGGGCCGGTCGTCTCCTCGCAGAGGATGACATCGCCTTGGCAGTCGATTTGGCGGTCAGCGATGAGTTTCGGGATCGGGTGACTGCCGGCCTCGATCGGTGAGACGGGTAGTTCGACCCGGGTCCAACGACCCGGTTGATGGTCCAAAAGCACTACGTTTTCGTTGAACGCGGGACAGAAGGGCCGATGAGGTCATGATGGTAAGTCGCTACAACCTGAGCACGCTGCCGAGTCGCTGGATTCGAGCTGTCGTTGCTTTCGCAGTGTTCAGCACCGCGTTGGCCGCGCTTCCCACCGTCTCGGCTGCGCAGAGCTCTGATGACGATCGTCCATTCGTCGTGATG
>CALHCB010000015.1 GCA_937930695.1 uncultured Acidimicrobiales bacterium
GACGTTGATGAGACTTGGGTCTTTGAGGTGTCCGGCGTTTCGACTGCTGGTCAGTACACCAACATCGGAGTCGTAACGGGTTCTGGTCCGGAGACGACGAATCCTGATGGGTCGACGACTCCTGGTGAGGAAGTCACCGACGATGACCCAGCGAATTCGTTTGGATCTGATCCTGGTCTTGCGATCGTGAAGACGGTCAATACCGAGGATGCCAACAGCGCTCCCGGTGTCTATGTCCCAACCGGTGATCCGGTTGTGTGGACCTACACGGTGACGAACACTGGCAACGTCGAACTTGCCGATGTCTCGCTTGTCGATGATGCGGGAACCCCTGCGGATCTTGCCGATGATTGGATGCTCACGGTTGCTGATCTGGTGTCTGGTGACACTGATGGCGACCTGCTGCTTGACGTTGATGAGACCTGGGTCTTCGAGACGACGGGTGTCGCGACGGCTGGTCAGTACATCAACAACGCCGAAACAACGGGAACCGCCCCGGAGACGACGAACCCTGATGGTTCGACGACTCCTGGCGAAGAGGTCATCGACGACGATCCTGCGAACTCGTTCGGCACCGATGGCGGGATCAACGTGGTGAAGGCCGTCAATGGTGACGATGCCAACACCGCTCCCGGGGCGTTTGTGCCTGCCGGTGATGATCTGGTCTGGACGTACAGGATCTCCAACACGTCGAACACCGAACTGTTGAATGTTTCGCTCACCGACGACGCGGGGACCCCTGCGGACCTCACCGATGATTGGACCTTGACGGTTGCTGATCTGGTGTCTGGTGACACTGATGGCGACTTGGCCTTGGACGTCGATGAGACCTGGATCATGGAAGCCACAGGGATCGCTGTTGTTGGCGATTACGCCAACGTTGCAGTGGTGACGGGCACGGCTCCTGACACCGTCGAGACCGACGGAACAGTTACGCCCGGCATCACGCATACCGACGATGATCCAGCTCATCACTTCGGCTGGGAGTCGTCGGTCGACATCGTCAAGTCGGTCGTCGGCGAAGACGGCATAGCTGTCGACGCCAACGAGACACCTGGCCCACTACTGCCGATCGGCAGCACGGTGTGGTGGACCTATGAAGTCACCAACACTGGCCCGACCTGGCTGGGTGCCGTCTCGGTCACCGACGATCAGGGCGTCGCGGTGACGTGTCCGACAACCACGCTGGCACCCGCTGGCAATGTCGACGGGCTTGATTCGATGACGTGTACCGGTGCCGGGCAAGTTGTGACCCCTGCGGAGTACGTGAACGTCGGCGTCGTCTCTTCAGCGCCTTCTTGGCCAGACCCATCCGAGCCCATTGGTCCCGACGGATATCCGGTTCTGGTGCCCATCACCGACCCGGTGACGGGCGATCCGGTTACTCCAGTAACCGACGATGATCCGGCTCACCACTTTGGTTCCGGCCCGGCGATCGAGATCGTCAAGGACGTCTGCGTCTTGGATGACCCGACGGCTTGTGACGTGGATAACGAAACCCATTGGGGTCAAGAAACAGTGGTCGCTACTGGTTCTGACGCCGTGTGGCGCATTGTCGTGACGAACATCGGCAACGTTGTTCTCACCGACGTCGCCGTTGTTGATTCGCTGGCAGCAACATGCGATCGTGAGATCGACGTGCTGTTGCCTGGTGCTCGTGAGGGTTGGACCTGCGTCCAGGGCAATCTCGGAACGGTTGTTGATGTGTTCACCAACACCGCAGTCGTGACGGCCAGCTCACCGACGGATGACGAGGTCACTGACGAAGACGACGCTGAGATCATTCAGCCCGCCTCGCTCAAGATTGAGAAGCGAGCGATGAGCGACACGGTCTTGATCGGTGATGTCGTGGCCTTCGAGGTCATCGTCACCAACGACGGCAGCCGCACGTTGACCGACATCGAGGTGGCGGACACGCCGCCAGCGTCGTCGGAGATCGTGTCGGTTCCGGCTGGCACGGATCAAACATCCGCAGGTGTCATGCAGTGGACGATCGCCGAGCTGAAGCCGGGCGAAAGCACGACATTCCGCTATGAGTTGAAGGTGACTGAGGTCGGTGAATTCCGCAACGTTGTGGCGGTCGAGTCAACTGGACTTACCAACAACTCAGGCGTTCCTCAGGATGACCCGGATGACAACTCGGCCATCGTCACCTTCGAGGTGCCGCCAGCTCCGTCGCCGACACCGCTCGCCTTCACCGGCGGAAATGTGGCGACGATGTTGTGGATCTCCGCAGCACTCATTGGTGGCGGAGTGTTCTTCCTCGGCCTTCGCCGAAGGAAGACGATCGTCGACTAGTGCTCGTTCGGTCGGTGCCAGACGACACCACCGTTGTGTCAGCTGGCTGACACAACGAATCGGATCGCGGCCGTAGTTTCCTCCCGGTACCGCCCGGCCCATCACGGGCCGGGCTGCCATCGGAGGGATCTGCAATGCAACGACGTCTGCTCATTTGTGTTCTTGGACTGCTCGGCACGCTGGCGGTCGCCCCGTCGGCGGTCTCGGCGCAGAATGCGGAATCAACGCCGCACTTCTCCGATACGGGTTGTCAGCGCTACACCGACAGCGTCTCGAGGTTGTACGGGGCGGCGTTTGGGCGTTCCGCCGACGCCGACGGATTTGACTACTGGCGGCTCGAGTACCAGCTGGGCAATCACTCGCTGAGCTCGATGGCGGTGTTCTTTGCCGAGAGCCCTGAGTTCGAAGCGACGTACGGTGCGCTCGACAACGAAGGGTTCGTTCGCCGGATGTACCGGAACGTCCTAGGCCGAGAAGGTGACGCAGGCGGGATCCAATTCTGGCTCGGGGAACTCGATGGGAGAATGGCTCGGGGAACCCTGCTGCTGCGGTTCTCGGAATCGCCTGAGAACGTCGCCATCACCGGCACAATCGAACCCTCTCTTGGCTTCTACAACAGTGGTCTGGACCGACCCTTCAGCTGCGTGCCGACAGATGACGTCCGCTCATTCGAGACTCCATCCGGCAACATCACGTGTGCAGTCGACTCTGCAACCGAAGTGGTGCGTTGCGACGTTCGCTCGCATTCCTGGGTGGCCACAGGCGGAGCGAATTGTCCGTTCGATTTCGGTGACTCGGTCTTCGTGGACAGGATGAGCGTTGGATTCGGATGCATCAGTGACGCGATCGGGCCGCCGATGGCGCAGCCGGGCTACGCAACGATGATCGTGACCGACACCATCGATTGCGCCATCGAGACCACCGGAGTGCGGTGTACCAACCGCAATGGCCGAGGCTTCAATGTGGCTCGGGCCCGCGTCGATTTCTTCTAGCGTCGATTTCTCTAACGCCGTGCCGCCGAGCGGCTCGTGCTACTCATCAGCTGTCCCGTTGTCGGTCGTTACTTCGACGACCTGCAACCGAACGTCGACAGGTTCGGCGAGTTCCCCGGCGAGCATTTCTGCAACCTCGGTGGCATCTGGCATCACATCGGATTGTGTCATCACGACGTCGACCAAGACGGCAGCGGAGCTGCGGTCGACAGAGACACTCACCACGTCGGTCGGCCACGCGGAGTCTTCGAAGAAGTGATCGAGGATGGCGGTGACATCGTCGGTTCGATCGGCCGGCGGAAGAACACCGGTGCGGGCAACGTGGAGCGGCAGGATCATCACGACCACGGCAACGGCCGCCCAACGCATGCCGCCCGCGATCTTCGCTCGGCGTGTGGTGAGTCCACCGCCGGCGACGAGTCCGCACACGAGGAAGGTGATGGCGGCACTCATGATGATTCCCGCGACATTCGCCAGGAACAACAAGAACGCACCGAGGGCAAGATCGAGTTCGGCCGCCCTGATGCAGATGCCAACGACGGCAAGCGGCGGGACAAGTGCGACGGCAACAGCAACACCAGTGATGGCGTCGCTCGCCGCTCGGCGGATCTGTGAGTAGGCACCTGCAGCTCCGGCTGCGAGTGCGATCCCGAGGTCGAGGAGATTGGGAGAGGTTCGGGCCAGCACCTCTCCCGGCAGCGTGTCGAGATTGGCGGGAACGATGAAGGCTGCCCCGGCCGACAACACGATGGCGCCGAGTGCTCCGAGCATGGAGATGCCGAGTTGACGACCAACTCGTTCGGGCCATCCCATGACGAGCGCAGCGGCCGTTGCGAGCACCGGGGTCATGAGAGGGGCGACGAGCATGGCGCCGATCACCACCGCTGTTGAGTCGGCGAGCAATCCGAGAACCGCGATCAGCACCGACATGGCCATGAGCGCGGCGAACCGGTTGACGAATCTGGTGAACCTCGGACCCTCGTGAAACAGACCATCGATGATCCGCTGACGATCTCTGTCCGTGAGGTCGCCCAGTTCCCAGCGTCCGAGGATGCCGACGAGCCAACCGACGATCCCGGAGGTTCGTTCCGGTGCGGTAGCGCGGGCTTCCTGAGCACTGTTTGGTTGGTGTTTTGGCGATGGCTCTTGCAACGTCACGCTCATCGGTACTGCCTTTGCACTCAGGCCCGCGTCACGTATTCGTCATGAACGTAACACAAATGACATGTGTCACGTCGAATATTCAGGTTTGCCAATCGTGGCGATCCCCAACCGATGACTGCTCAGAGTCGCCGGTTGGGGCCCATCCCGTTCGCCTATTGAACATCAGCTCGTTCCCGTGAGACCTCGGAATTCGATCGAGTCTGAGAAGAGGAACAACACATCGCCGCGAGTGAGGTCGTTGTCGAGGCGGGTCAGCCAGTAGCTTTTGCCAGCTGCGTCGCTTCCTCGGCCGAGGACGTTCTGATACATCAATTCGACGAATTCTGTGTCGCCGACCTCGCCATAGACGGCGAGGAACTCAGTGCTTTCAGTGAAGTGGGCGGCCGTTCGGTACAAGCTCCATTCCGGACCGATCTGAGCAAGCCAGAACTCGAATCCGGCGGCATCAGGTTGGCGGCCGAAGTTCGCCATGTAGAGCCGGGCGACTGCACCTTCGGTGCCGCTCGCACCTTCGTAGGACCCGGTGAGCTTCTGGCGAGGAGTCTCTTCGGCGGGTGCCGGGTTCGACTCTTCGATTACGGCGATCGTTCGAGTCGCGATGTCTTGGTTGCCAGCGGTGTCGATTGCAGTGACGGTGATGACAAGGTCTCCAACCTCGGCGGTGGGGAGCGGGTCGCCGTCGGCGATGGACACGCCGTTGACGGTTGCGGTGCACGAGTCGACGGCGATGTCGTCGTTGCATTCGAAGTGGAGCGCGACTGTCGAGCCCTGAACGACCTGTGCATCGGCTCCAGAGGTAATGGCAGCCGATGGGTTCGTGGTATCCACGACAACCTCATAGGCGCCGATGTCTGTGGCAATTCCCTGGGGGCGAACGGTGCCGCGCTGATCCACGAGCGAACCAACTGCGCCAGCGTCAATCGCGGGACTGTCGGCGAGCAGCGCCAGTGTCTTGGTCGGCCCTCCGTTGTCGGCGAGTGTTGTCGACACCAAGTCCGCCAACGGTGTTTCCGTCGTGCCGACAATGGAGTTGATCGGCGTCACGGCCAGCCCGTAGATGTCTGACCCGAAGGACTCCTCGTCGATGAGCCCGTTGCCCGCAATGAGGCTGTTTGAGACGGTGGCATTTGATCCACTGCCCATTATTCCGCCAGCCTCGAAGCCTGCCGAGTTACCGACGATGGTGACGTGATCAAACGTGGTTTCGAAGGATCCGGACGTAAACGTCGAGATCGCCCCGCCGTAGGTCTCGGCCGTGTTCCCAACGAACGTTGTGTTGACGATGGAGCCATTGTTGATGTTGACTCCTCCGCCGTAGCTACCTGCGCTGTTGTTCTGGATCAGGCTGTTCGAGATGGTGATCGTTGAACCGCTGGACGCGGCATCGATTGCCCCGCCTGAACTGGTGGTGTTGCCGTTCTGGATCGTGAGCTTGTCGAACGTGGCATCGGCGCCGGCTCGAACGCGAAATACCCGGTCGATGCCGCCTCCATCGATGACGGTTCCGTCATCGCTGCCGACGATCGTGAGCGCACCGTTACTTGCGATGTTGAAGTCGTCTTCGTCACCCCAGTAGTCACTTCCGGGCGTTGCATCCAAGGTGATGGTGATCGTGCCCGCTGGCAAGATGATGGTGTCGTCGCCGGGGTTTTGGTTGGCGGCGCAGATTGCTTCGCGTAGCGAGATGAGCCCGTCGCCCCCGAGCGAATCGAGGTTCTCCGCTGTGATCGAAACACAGTCGGCGTCGATCACATCGTCGGTGGTGGTCACCGTCAACGTGGGAGTTGCTCCTGCCGGAAGCATGGGAGCGATTGCGAACGACATGGCGATCGTGGCGAGTGTCGTCCCTGCAGCGCGTTGCACCTTTCGACGCTGGGCCCGCGGCAATGCGGTGAGTTCGTTGTACTTGGCGGTGAACCGAGCGTGGACGATCTGGCGGCGGTGGGAACGGGTGGTCCACCGGGCGTGTGTGGCGGGAATAGCGTGACTGATCATGAATGAGCCCCCCTCAGGAGCGGTTTCGAGCGCCGCTGATATGGCGAGGGCCAACGAGATGTTGGCTGCCTGGCAGCTCGACGAAGCGATGCTGATCTATCGGCGCATCCTGAGTGCCGACTTAGGCAATGCCGATGCGAACCACAATCTCGGCCTCGCCCTGGTTCGAGCACGACGAGTCGACGAAGCAGTTGTCCACCTCCGTCGAGCGCTTCAGGTGAGGCCCGGCTGGGACTCCGCCCTCTTCATTCTCGGCCTCGCTCTCGAGGAGGTCGGTGACTCCGTCGGCGCGAAAGAAGCACTCAGAGAAGTTGCGACCGGTCGCCTTGGCAATGCGGCCATGGCGGTGCACGTCGATGCCCTTGGCCCTTTGGTCTTCGAACACGCTGATGCCATTGATGACTACCTGGTCGAACTCGACCATGTGCTCGATCACCATCTCGATCGATCGAGTGACGCCATCTCAGCGTTGAACGCGACTCAACTGATCGACAGCAATGCCCGGCCACCGTTCTCGCTGGCCTACCTGGGGCGCGACGTTCGCCCGCTACTGGAGAAGTGGAGCCAGGTCTTCGCCCCGCGCTTCGCGGCCCGACCCGACCCGATCGAACCGACAGCATCTCGACGCCGTGTTGGCTGGGTGGTCACGCCGGGCCACCAGGAAACGTTCATCATCTCTCGCCTCAGCCTGCTCGAGCAGCTCGATCCCGACCAGTTCGAGGTACTGGTGTTTGCGTGTTCCGGCGTGTCCGCGGACCGCCTCCAGGCCGTGGTGTCTGATCGGATACGCATCGTGCAGTGCGACCCAGCACTGGATGAGATGGCCGCCACTGTCCGAGCAGAGGCGTGCCACGTTGTCTTGTTCTGGGAGTGTGGGACCGACACGCTGAACTACTTCCTTGCGTTCGAGCGACTCGCCATCGTCCAAACACTCGACTGGGGGACTCCTCACACGAGCGGCGTGGCGACGATCGATCACTATGTGTCCTCTGCGATTCTCGAACCTGTCGATGCCGATGATCACTACGTCGAGAAGCTGGTTCGGCTCGACGCGATTCCTGCCTTTCTCGAGCGACGAGAACTGTCAGCCGACTCGCTGACCCGCGCTGATCTCGGCCTCGCCACCGATCGGCATCTCTACGTTTGTGCCCAGAATCCGCTGAAGCTGCACCCGGACTTCGACCAGGTCCTCGCTGACATCGTGGAGCAAGATCCGGCGGCCGAGATCGTGTTGTTGAACAAGGCGCCAGTTCAGGCGGCCAAAGTGCAGCAGCGGCTGGAGCGGACGATTCCCGACGCGGTGAAGCGAGTGATGTGGGCGGACACGACAGACCGGCGCGTCTATCTGAGTCTCCTGAATCTGGCCGATGTTTGTCTCGACCCGCCGCACTACAGCGGGATGAACATCAGCTACGAGACCTTCCAGCTCGGTACGCCCGTGGTCTGTTCACGCAGCCCGTTCATGCGAGGTCGTTACACGGCGGCCCTCGCTGATCGCATGGACCTACCCGAGCTTGTCGCGCCAAGCATCGAGTCGCTCGGCACCCGAGCGGTCGAACTTACACAGCCCGACGTCAACGCCGAACTGCGGGCCACGCTCACCGAGCGGAACGACGTGCTGTTCGAGAATGCCGAGGCCGTAAATGCGTTCTCCGACTATCTCGCAAGTGCGGAGCCCTCGCTCTGACCGGAAGGTGGTTGCTCGCTTGTTCTTGAGGTTCACAGCATCCTCACAGGGTGGACCGGGACAGTGGCTGAATGAATGACTTCCGATCTCGTTGTCTAGGTCGTCCGCTCCTTGCTTTGGCGTGTGCTGGCACGACGTTATTGGCTGGTGTCGGTGAAGCCGGGGCGGCGGCAGCTCTGGCTTCCTCCACCACTGCTGTATCGATCGAAATCGCAGCTGCGGCAACGACGAAAGATGCTCTGATCGAGGACCTTGCCGACTCGCCATTCGCTGGTTCCACCGGCAGAGCTGGCTCGGTGCTCCGGCTCTACACCGCAGTCTTTCTACGTCTCCCCGATCAAGCGGGCTTTGACTATTGGGCGGAAACCAACGATTGGGATCTGCGACGGATGGCAGCGTTCTTCGCATCCAGCGATGAGTTCGTTGCCACCTACGGCGCCCTCGACGATCGAGGTTTCGTCGAGCTCATGTATGAGAACGTGCTCGGCCGACCTGGCGAAGATGAAGGTGTGGAGTTCTGGATCGACGTTGCCGGCACGACGGGTCGAGCCGAGGTCGTGATCGGTTTCAGTGAGTCGATCGAGTACATCGCGGCCACCACGGTGTCGCCGACAACAATCCCATCTGGCACACCAGAGACATGCGAGGAGATTGCTGCGGTCTTCACCACCAAGGGTTCGGCCAACTCCAATCTCGCCGAACCAGAGTCGAGCGCGACCTGCAGCGACGACATGGTGACCGTCACCGCCAACGGCATTCCAGATTTCACCTACATCGGGACCTCGCCTGGTGATCCGAACGCCCAGAACCTCGTCTTCAGTTTCCCGGCGACGCCCATCGTTGCGGCGGAGACCACCGCCATTCCGCTTCTCGGGTCCATGGCCATCGCCACGAATGGTGTGCCGATCTACGGACCCACCGAGGGAACAGGTGGCGACGTGTTGTCGCTTGGTGGCGCGCTCAGCGAATGCGGCAGTCACAACGGTCCAACCGGGTTCCACATGCACCTGATGGGTACGAGCTCATCAACCGACTGCATGTTCACGCCCGAAGAAGTGGCGTCGGCCCCGCAACTGGTCGGCTACGCCTTCGACGGATATCCGATCTACTCGGGTAACGATCAGTACACCTCGTCGTGGGAGTTGACCGATTCGAGCCTCTTCGCGACAGACACGTGGGCTGCCCACTCCTATGTCGCTGGATCCGGCGATCTCGATGAATGCAACGGTCTCACGGATGCCGGTGGCAACTACGCCTACTACACAACCGATACGTTCCCCTACGTGATGGGTTGCTACCAGGGAGAGGTCACGTTGGCCACCGGAGGCGGAAACGGTGGAGGCCCCGGCCAGGGTGGCCCCCCGGGAGCCGGACAATGAGTTTGAGCAGGCGCAAGTTCCTTGCCGCAGGGGCCGCCGGGTCGACGGTGCTGGTGGCGCCATCGATCGCAGGGGCCGCGTCCAGCGATGAGGCGGCGACCGAGGTCGATATCGGCTTCTGCACCGACATGAGCACCCACCACGTGCAAGCGCTGGCAATGTGTCAACGAGTGCTGGGAAGAGACACCGGGGGTTCGGTTCAGGCAGCGGCCGCTGAGGTTCTCCAGAATCAGGCAATCGAGATCGGACAGATGCGAGCGTGGCTGACGGATTGGGGCGCCTCGACCGCGAACCCAACGCTCGTGATGGGCTGGATGGGTGCGAACGACGGAGCCGGGATGCCGCTTGCCGGGATGCCTGGCTATGCCACGGATGAAGAACTGCTCGAGCTTGCTCTGCTCGAGGGCACCGAGCGAGGCAAGCGTTGGCTGGAACTCATGCGAGCGCATCACGTCGGTGGTGTCGCCATGGCCACCAAGGCCCAAGAGCTTGCAACATCAGCCAAGGTGATTCGCCTCGCCACGACCCAAGCGCTCGTGCAGACCTTCGAGATCGCCCAATACGACCAGCTGCTCGCGGGCCCTTACGCCTGACGATGTGACGATTGACGCCCCAGATTTGTCAGACACCTGACGGAGGGCGGATCGAACTGCCTTGATCATCACCCACCTACCGGGCGATGGTCGTCCGGGGGAGGGTTCACCATGTTCGCTCGTTCGCCGCTGGCCATCGTCCGGCTGTTTCTCGCCTTCGCAGTGGTGTTGGTTGCTTCGGTCGGGAGCGTTGCCTCGCCAGCAAGCTCGGAGGACTTCGATTTTGATGTCCCCGTCAACTGGACCAGTTGCAAGGAGTACAGCGACAGCGTTTCTCGGTTGTACCGAGCGTCGTTTGGTCGTCAGTCCGATGCGGACGGGTTCGAGTTCTGGTTCGTGCAGTATCAGCAAGCCGCGTGGTCGTTGCCCGCGATGGCTGACTACTTTGCAGCCAGCCCGGAGTTCATTGCGACCTATGGTGCGCTCGACAACCGGGCATTCGTCGAGCGGCTCTACCAGAATGTTCTGGGCCGGAGCGGGGATCTTGGCGGCATCGATTTCTGGACCGAGCAACTGAATCAAGGCAGCGCTGACCGAGGCCAAACTCTGCTTCGGTTCTCCGAGTCCCCGGAGAACGTTTTGATTTCGGGGACGTGGGAACCTGAGCTGGGCTACTACAACGATGGGCTTCGCGGTCCGTTCGTATGCGCAGCAGGCCTCGGGATGACGGTTTTCGAACTCCCGGCGGGGAACCTCGTTTGTGCGGTCGGGACACACGAAGTCTTCTGCCAAGACTCGAGCCGACTGCTTGAGGACGACGACATCGATTTCTCGGACGTGCCATGTTCTGCCGTGGTCAGTATCGAACTCCGAGGAGCGGGCACGGGGTGTGCGGAGTTCTCCGATTTCGGCGAGCCTCGCCCGACGATCGATGGCACTCGAATCTATGGAGGAGAGTCCGTCTGCGTGGTGGTCGATGATTCGATCAGTTGCGGGAACGTCTCCGGAGACACGCTGGTCATCGACGGTCGTGAGGTGACGACCACGATGGGTTCCCGAGCGGGCGCCGAGGGGTCATAGCTACCAGATCTGGGGGCGACCGCCGGATTTGGTGGTCAGCCGAAGTCAGATTTGACGCTGCTCAAACTCGACCCCGGTAGCCGCTATCATCACGAGTGGAGAGATGGCAGAGCGGACGATTGCGTCGGTCTTGAAAACCGTTGTGGCTTCACGGTCACCGGGGGTTCGAATCCCCCTCTCTCCGCCATTGTGATGTCTCAAGACATCGGAAACCCTCGAACCCCCGGTTCGGGGGTTTCGTTTGTTTTGAAGCGTGGCTGGTAGCCGATGTTTGGGTTGAGGGTGAAGGCTCGGAGGACCTCTGCGGTGTCGGTGCGGATGATTCGGATGTCGAGGTCGTCGATTAACAAGATGACGGCTTGGCCTTTGTGGGCGCGGCCGATGCTGATGTGGTGCATGCGTCCAGCGCGGCGGAGTGACACGGCTCCGGTGTCATCAACACGGTCCCGGCGGACGCGGTAGTGCGGACCGCTGTCCGAACCAGCTGGCCCGGTCTTGGGGAGGCGTTGGTAAGCGACCGCGGGTGTTGTGCGGCCGAGTGATCGATGGGGGCGGTGCTGGTTGTATTCATCAACGAACACGTCGATGAGGGCCTGTAGATCGGTGATCGTGTCCGGTTGAGGTGACTGAGCGGTCAACCATTTCTTCATGGTCTGGTGGAAGCGTTCGACCTTTCCGCAGGTGGTGGGGTGGTTGGGTCGGGCGTGTTTCTGGTCGATCTCGAGGTCAACCAAACGAGTTTCGAGACGGTTGCGTCCGCCCCTGAACCCAGCGAAAAGTGTGGTGTAGACGGCAACCCTGCGGGTTGCTTCCCGTTGTCGGTGAGCACCGAGGCCGGGAACCCGTGTGTTTCAGCGGTTTGGTTGAACGTGGCGACCACGAGATCGCCGGTGACACGCCGGTGGGCGGTGACGCTGAGTGCGAAGCGTGAGTGGTCATCGAGCCAGACCAGCACTTCGGTGTCGGTGCGGTCAGAGAGGCGGTAGTGGGTGAAGTCGGATTGCCAGGTCTCGTTCGGCAGCTCAGCTTCGAAGCGGATGTAGGAGGACTTCGGTCGCTTCTTCGGTTCAGGGGTGATGAGCACGGCGGCGACGAGTCGCCGCCGGATGGTGGAAACCGACACCTTGTGGCCGGCGCGCTGCAGGTGCCACTGGATGGTTTGTGGTCCGGCGTCGAGACCTTGGCGGGTGAGGTCTTCGCGCAGGTTCACGATGAGCTGGTTCACGACATCGGGACTCTTCGTCGGTGAGGTGTGAGGGCGTCGTGATTTGGGTTCGAACGCTGTGTCGCCTTCGGTGCGGTAGCGGGCCATTAATTTCGAGACCCAGCTTTTGGACACGCCGTAAAGGGCAGCAGCTTCGGACTGGGACAGTCCCTCGACCTCGACCGACAAGATGATCACGCGGGCCTTCGACATCACCCACGATGACCGGCAGAGAGTTTCCTATGTCTCGACTCATCGGTTTCCTATGTCCTGAACCAGCACACCCCTCTCTCCGCCAATGTGATGTCTCAAGACATCGGAAACCCTCGGACCCCCGGTCCGGGGGTTTCATTGCTTTTTGAAGCGTGGTTGGTAGCCGATGTTGGGGTTGAGGGTGAAGGCTCTGAGGAGCTCGCCGGAGTCTCGGGCGATGACGCGTACCCGCCACACAGGCCTCGTCCGAGGGCCTCACGCAGCCCGGCAGGGTCGGTGTGCACTGTCACTCGGGCGAGCACCGCTCGCTGTTCTCGGCTCGCATCATCACCGGGTACCGCTCGAAGTGGGCCCGGACGGTTCCCTCATCGACCACCGGTGGATCCTGGGGATTGGGGGTGGCTCCGGCGGCGAGGAGCGCTCCGGCCATGACAGCGATGGCCCCGTGGAGGTGCGAGCCAGGATCGATCACGTCCTCGAGTCCTCCAGCCAGTTCCTGGCCGAGGCATGCATGCATGCCGCTGCCGAACGAAAGGCCCCAGGGAGACGTTCGTTCGCTCAGCACTCGATGGGGGTTGAATCGGTCAGCGTCGTCGCCGAACGTCGAGGTGTCTCGATTCGCCTGCTCGATGTCGATGATCACCTGATCACCCGCTGCGGCGACCTCGTTCTCGAGCGCTGTGTCTTCGAGCACCACTCGAAG
>CALHCB010000016.1 GCA_937930695.1 uncultured Acidimicrobiales bacterium
CAAAGCCAAGTATCCGACCGGCGTCAGCGACCCCACCGTCTGCGCATTCAACTAGACACCCACGCCACCAACACGCGCGAGTAACTGACACCCGCACTGCAACAACTCGCACACGTTCAACGACGCCACCAACACGCGCGAGTAACTGACACCCGCACTGCAACAACTCGCACGGGTGCAGGGACGGGCGAGGTGCCGGCGGGGAGGGATTCTGTCTCTCGACAATGAGGAGCTAGCGTCGGCCACCATGCAGACCGAGCCTGACCAGACTGCCGACACCTCCTCCTCCTCCGCCGACCAACGGCCCCTCGATGGCATCAAGGTCCTCGAGCTCGCACAGTGGGTTGCGGGGCCTTCGTCTGCCGGCCTGCTCGGCGACTGGGGCGCCGACATCATCAAAGTCGAGGCTCCGAGGGGAGACCCTCAACGATCGATGTACGCCGCCGTTGGAATCGACAAACCGCTTCCCAACCCGAGCTTCGCCCAAGACAACCGGGGCAAGCGGGCGATCGTCGTGGATCTTCAGACTGACGAAGGGAAGGCAACCTTCGAACGATTGCTGGCGAAGACAGACATCTTCATCACGAACCTGCGGCTGGACGCCCTCGAGCGTCTCCGCCTCGACCCGACCTCGGTTCGCGAACGCCATCCGCACCTGGTCATCGCTTCACAGACCGGCTACGGACCTGTCGGTCCAGCCCGCGAAATTCCTGGCTACGACATCGGTGCGTTCGTTTCTCGAACGGGACTCGCTCGAACGAACTCTCCCGTTGGCCAGCCGCCGATCAATCTGCGCGGCGCGATCGGTGACCACATGACCGGCATGACGACAGCAGCCGGCATTCTTGCTGCTCTCCATCAACGAACCGCCACAGGCGATGGCGTGATCGTCGAGACTTCGCTCTTCCAGACCGGGCTCTACTCGGTTTCATGGGACCTCAGCACGCAGCTGACGTTCGGACGTCTGAGCCGAATGCGAGATCGGACCATTCACGACGGCCCCCTCGTGAACAGCTATCGAGCGGCCGACGACCGATGGTTCTACTTGATTGGAATCGAGATGGCTCGTCACTTCCCCGGGGTGTGCGCCGCCATCGAACAACCCGATCTCGCAGAAGACGAACGCTTCAAAAAGGCCAGCTCGATGCGAGCCAACAGCCCCGAGCTCATCGCCATCCTCGACGCAGCGTTCGCTGCTCAGCCTCTCGACTACTGGGCCGAGCGCTTTGAGGAGAACGACGTCTGGTGGGCGCCGTGTCAGACGATGGCCGAGGTGGCCGAGGATCCACAAGCTCATGCCCTCGAGTCGTTCATCGTGACCGAGGACAACTCCTTCGACGGTGAAGAAACCATCCGGACCATCGCCTCGCCGGTCCGGTTCGACGGCAAGGTCTTCCAACCTCGTCGTCCCGTGCCCTCTCTTGGGGAACATACCGACGAAGTGCTGGCCGAACTCGACGGCGAATGACGGGGCTCGCAGGATCGCGACGCTACGCAATCTTTGTCGACGCCGGAGCAGCCATTGCGTCAGGCTCCGCAGCCTCGTTTGGCCGGGTCCTCCCCCGTCGACAGGTGGGCTTCGATCCCGCCGACCTCGTTGCCGCACTGCGTTCTGAGGCCGAAACCATGGTTCCGGATTCCGAACTGCTGCGTCTCTATTGGTACGACGGTTCGCCCGATCGTCTTCCGACCGAGCGGCAGGCTCGTCTTGCGAAGCTGCCAGACCTCAAGCTTCGACTTGGACGAATCAGCGGTGGCGGCCAGAAGGGCGTCGACGGACTGTTGATGCTCGACCTCATCACCTTGTCCCTACGAGACGCGATCACCGATGCCGTGGTGGTCACCGGCGATGAAGACATGCTCGACGCCATCGAAGCGGCCCAAGAGCACGGTGTGCGCGTCCATCTTCTCGCCACTCGCGTTCCCGATCCTCGCATGGGCCACAAGACGGCCGAAGCGCTCATCGCCGTCGCGGACAGGGTTCAGTGGCTCGGCCCAGACTTCTGGACAAAGCTCTTCAGCACACCGGAGAAGAAGCGTCTCGAACCCGATGCCGACCGACCTCCGGTTCGTCACGGGCTCGTCCGTGATTTCGCCGAGGAATTCGTTGGTAGTTGGATGGCGTCCGCTGACTTGTCCGCGCAAGCAGAAGTTCAGGAAGGCCGACCGTTTATCCCGAGCGACATCGACCGTCTACTCCTCAAGGGAGCGGCAGAACGACTCGGCTGGCTGGACGAACCCACGAAGCGAGCGCTTCGCGAGGCATTCTGGGAAACACTCGACGCGTAGTCGTGAACTGCTCGGTCTGGCTGCTGTGCCGTGGGTTCGTCAGCGAAGACCGAGTCGGCCCGAGCCCGTACTGGCTGAGCCGATAGCGGCACACGTATGACCCGACTCGGTGAGCGCCAACAACACCGCGTCGGCTTCGCTCGGGTCAACACCGAAGACGAGCCCGCCCGAGGTCTGGGCATCGGCCAAGAGCAACGTGTCGAGGTCGGAAACGGTCCCTTGGTCGAGCTGATCTAAGACGGACTCGAGATTTCTGGCGGATCCGCCCGGTACGACGCCCTCTTCGGCGAGTTCACGTACTCCCGACAGGATCGGAACCGATGCGGATTCAATCGCGACGTCGACGCCGGATTCCTTCGCTGCCCGACCCAAGTGACCGAGCAATCCGAATCCGGTGACATCGGTGGCCCCGGTGGCACCCGCAGCCACTGCGATGCCACAGGCTTTGTCGTTGAGCTTGGTCATTTGAACAACTGCTTCAGCGACCAGGCTGTCAGGGGCCGACCCCGTCTTCACCGCCGTGCTGGTGATGCCGATGCCGAGCGGCTTGGTGAGAATCAGTGTTTGACCTGGTTTCAAGCCAGCGTTCGTCAACATCTTCGATGGATCAACCTCGCCCACAACCGCGAGTCCAAACTTTGGCTCAGGGTCATCGACGGTGTGTCCACCCGCAATGATGAAGCCGCCCTCTTCAGCAATGGACTGTGCGCCGAGCAGCACGTCGCCGAGTAAATCCGGAGATAGCTCGTCGCGATTCCAGCCGACCAGGTTCAGAGCGAGCAGCGGCCTGCCGCCCATGGCATACACGTCGGAGACGGCGTTGGCCGCGGCGATCCGACCCCAGGTGTGCGCATCGTCGACAAGGGGGGTGATGAAGTCTGCGGTCACGACCAATGCCCGATCATCATCGAGCTTCCACACTGCAGCGTCGTCGCCGGTCGTGGCGTCAACCAGCAATCTGGGGTCATTGACGGGGGTGAGACGGCGCAGAACCTGCGCCAGTTCGCTCGGTGAGAGCTTGCACGCTCAACCGGCACCGTGACTGAACTGTGTAAGGCGTCGAGCCATGTGACATCACCTCCCGAAGATCTGGAGTTCAACGAACTCGACATACGGTATCCACCGAGACGGTCGATCAGGGAGAGGCACGTTGAGCGAAACGAGCACCGAGTCCATCCGCTTCGTCGGAAGCCAGGGCCATGAACTCGCAGGGGTCCTGCACCGCCCCTCGGCCGATGGCGCACCCGTGAAAGGGTCGGTTCTACTGGCTCATTGCTTCACCTGTTCCAAGGACTTGCACACCATGACGCGCCTGGCCAACGGCCTCGCCGACGCCGGGTATGCGGCGCTTCGATTCGACTTCACCGCGCGAGGTGAATCGGGTGGCGACTTCCGCCACAAGACGCTCAGCGGAAACGTGTCGGATCTGGTTCGAGCTGCCACTCACCTCATCCAGATGGGGTTCGGGCCATGCGCACTCATTGGTCATAGTTTGGGAGGTGCCGCAGCTATTCTCGCCGCCCATCGGCTCAAGACAGTCCGCAGTCTGGTCACCATCGGAGCGCCGTCCGACGCAAGTCATGTACGACACCTTCTGTCCTCGGACACCGAAGTGAACATTGCGGGGCGCGTCTTTGAGATCGAGCCGACGTTCGTCAACGACCTCGTCTGCCACGACGTGATCAGCCGAACCAGCCAGCTCGGCCGGCCCTATCTCATCGTGCACGCCAAAGACGACACCATCGTCGACTTCTCCAATGGTCAACGGCTGTTCGACGCAGCCGTCGCTCCCAAGCGCCTCCTGGCTCTCGAAGAGGGCGGCCACCTGCTCGGTCCCCGAGCGTCAGCAGAAGCCGTCCTCGAAGCCATCGTCGATTGGTTCGACGAAACGCTGTGATTCGCTGGTTCAGCGGGCCAGAAGTGGGATGACCTCTTCGAGCGAGGACGGGTGACTGATCAGATCCCAACCCGGACGACGGCTCCCATCATCGAGAAGGAACGCTCGGTCGACCGCAGACAACACCCCCGAGTCCACCCACCACGTTGGGTCATGGGGAGGATCGAGAAACAACATCGGAGCCGGCGGACCGAACGTCCGGTAGGCGTTCTGCGCGGCGTCTTGGAATACTTCCTGAAGGGTTCCCGGACCGCCCCGAACAAACACGATGCCGCTCTTGGCGATCGCAAGAAGGCCATCTTCTCGCTCGGAGTTCGAGAAGTACTTGGCGATGCTCGTTGCAAATGGATTTGATGGCTCGTGCCCATAGAACCAGGTCGGAACCGACAGGTTTGGCTCTGGGTCAACGATTCGTTCGAGCACGCTCAGGGCAGAACCGATGAACCCGTCGGCGTCGTGATGAAAGGTCGGCACTTCTGCCAACTCGTCGATCAACGCCTCGACATCTCCCCATTCCATTCTGCTCGTGAGTGCCCCAAAATTCGCGGCCTCCATGGCCCCTGGACCGCCCCCCGTGGTGACGCAATGTGCATTCGTTGCAAGCGTCCGTCCGAGCTCGACAGCCTGGGCATAACCGGCAGATCCCCGGACCAGTGCGTGGCCGCCCATGACTCCAACCAGGCTTCGATCAGCACGGAACGCATCGAGGGCAACGGTGATCCCATGATCATGAAGTCGGTGGGCCAGGCCTTCAACGGGACCGATCTCCGGCCCTCCGGACTTGCGAGCCCTGGCATACACGCGTTGATCGCGACACTCGGCAAATCCGGCTTCGATTCCTTCATAGAGATCGGCGGCCGTGTACAAGCCATGCGGCGTCGGGTCGAACGGGAGGTTGTCTCCGAGCGGGCCGCGCAGGTCGTCGATCAGATTGTCGACCTCAGCCACCCAGTCAACGTTGCCTGACTGGCTCGCCGCGGATTCAGAGCGTGCGTTTTCATTCACGACCGAAACGCTAGAGCCTTCATCTCTACACTGAACTTCATGGAGCCCACGAGCACCGAAACGTCACGGAACCCGAAGCAACGCTTCGGGTTCGGTGACATTCTCGTGGCGGTCGTCGTGGGATTCTCCAAGGCGCTTGGGTGGGAAGAGAAAGCACCGAGTGAGCAGATCGTTGCCCTGGGCCCCAAACTCGATACCGGCGATCTCAACCTGACCTTTGGCGATCTCGATCCCCTCGAAGACTGAACAGATCCGCGGGCCTCGGATCCGAAGGCCAGGTATCGCAGAGCGGTGAGGCTCTACTGGGACCCAGCACCCACTGGCTGCTTGGGATCCACGGGCGGTTGCGGGTCGACCTCGGGTGCCGGAGCCGATGGCGGAGGCGGGCCGAAAGAAGCAGGCTTCTGAGCGTTCCGGCGCCGATTCCAGCGGACGAGCGCCCACAGACCCAAGGGAACCCAGAACCAAGGGAGGAGCACTCCCGCGAGCAACACGATGACTCGAACGACTTGCATGAACGCTGACCAGCCAGCATCAAGCCCTTCGGTGAATCCTGGGATCGACGTGTCGAGTTCAACATCGAGCACCAGATCATCTCTCGCCGAGACACTGGCGAGCCGAAGCTCGGCTCCGTCGGCGTCAGCAGGAGTTGCCGTGACCTGGGCCCGACCGGTCGCTGATGCCTCGGCATCAACGTCGGCAGCAAAGACGATTTCGTCGCCGGGCGCCAACGGACGATCGATCTCGCCACGAACAATGGTGAGATCAGCGCCGTCGAGATCAAAGCGGTCGTCGCGAACGTCGATATCGATCAGGTGGGTATCGCCCGCGTTGGTCACGACATAGCAAAGCGTGACCGGGGCACCCTCTTCGACCTGCAGAACGTCATCTCCTGGGCAGGTCGAACCTTCGTCGTGGCTTGCATATGCCGTTGCCTCGACGACGACACTTGGCCCGGGAACTCGTTCGATCAGGGTGAGTGTGATCGTCGAGAGGCTCACCTGATTCTCCAAGGTCCGCAACTGACCTCGGAGTAGTTCGAGATCGGTCTCTCGGTTCAGCAGCTCTCGCTCCAGTTCAGCAATCGTGGCGAGATCGTTCGCATCGGCAAGGAACCCTCGAAGTCGATCGACACTGGCTTCCGACGTAATGATCCGACTCTCCAGGTTCACCACTCGCTCCGTCACATCATCGGCCGTGATGCGCTGATCACGTAACTCCCCGACGTCGCTCAGGCGGCCGAGGGCTTCGGTGAAGTCCGCTGGTTGCACTTTGAACACCAAGGTCGTCCTCGGTCGGTCAACGGTCGTGGTCTCCTGTCCGAACAACAGGCCCCCGAGGCCTTCGATCTTCGTCAGAGCGACCAGGCTCGCTTCAGCAACGTTGTCGACCTCGACATCGATCTCTGCGGTGCGGATGATGTCTCGACCAAGGTCGGTCGGCTGGAGGGCAACGGGTTCTGTCCCGTTCACACCACCGGCGCCAAGAGGCGCGTCCACCATTGGTTCGGAGTCTTCCTGTTCCGCCGCGTCGAAGGACGCTCCGCCGGCATCCCCACTCTCGTCGGAAGACTCGAAGTCGAAATCGGAAGTCTCGGCATCACTCCCGCTCGCGGTATCGCTCGATGCCTCGTCAGAGCTGGAGCAAGCGGAAGCGAGGACGACGAGAACCGCCAAGACAGCGAGGAGTCGTCTGCGAGCCTCGCTGCTCCGGGATCCTGCTGGTCCAGAATCGGGCTGGCGCTGCAGGTGAGTGCAAAGGTTTCGTCGCATTTCGTCTCCGGTCATTCGCACCGACTGAGCGTCGGTCTTGCGTGGTCAGAGAATGAGACGGACCCTTCGCAACGCCAGTTCCCGCTGTCACTGAACCGTTACACGAGACGGATCTGCGCCATGTTTCAAGCAGTGCCCCGACGGACCAGGGATGTCGGGCAAATGACTCGCTCAGGCTCGCTCGGCGTCGATGTCTGCTCCACCAGACCAAGGACGAGGCGTGCCGCCGTCACACCGATGTGATCGACATCTTGTCGAACCGTCGTGAGATCGAAGAGTTCGGCGATGTCGTTGTCGTCAAACCCGACAACGGCGACATCATCAGGGGCGGTGAGTCCGTTTCGACGCATGTGGTCAAGGGCTCCAACCGCCATCTCATCGCTCATCGCGAAGACCGCAGTGGGAGGATTTTCGAGCTTGAGGAGCTCCGCCATCGCTTCGCGTCCTCCGTCGATCGAGAACCCGCCCGGGCGCTCCAATTCGGGATGAAGACCAAGGCCCGCCGCCTCAATGCCGCTTTGGAATGCCGTCAGTCGAAGAATGGGAACCCGAAACCCGAGTCCGTCGGCATCACCAGTAATGACGCCGATTCGGGTATGGCCGCTCGCCACGAGATGGTCCACCGCAGCACGTGTTGCGCTGATCTCATCGAGCATCAGCGAGGGGAACTCCGGTGATTCGGTTCCAATGGTGACAATTCGAGCGCCGCTGCTGGCCAGTCGCTCCGACTCTTGTGCGCTCAAACGGATGTCGAACATGATCAGACCATCGCTCCGACGAATCCATTCGCTTCGATCAGCGACGAACCGACGTCGTTCTGCTTCATTCGTCACGGCGTAGAGCAACAGGTCGATGTTCGACTCTTTGAGCACCGCCTCGATGCCGGCCACGGCCTTTGCGAAGTACCAACTGTCGAGCACCGGAACAACGACGGCAATGTTGCCGGAGCGACCAGCAGCAAGACTCGAAGCAGCCCGATTCGCCACGTAGGACATCTGGTCTGCGACTTGTTGCACCCGTTCACGCGTCGACGGCGCGACGTTCGGGAGGTTGCGCAGTGCACGACTCACCGTCGCCACAGACACACCCGCCGCCAGCGCCACGTCTTCAATCGTTGCAGGCTTCGACAGCCAATCGCCCTGACCCGTCACGCGATGCCTCCGTATGTCGCCGGGCCCAGGATGACAGCCTCACCGGGTTGCAAGGTAACTGAGTCGCCCGACGGCGCTTCGGGCAGCTCGGTGTCGACCGACTGGGTTGAGCGATACATCACGACGCTCCCCACCGTTTGCACGATCGCCTCGCCAACACCCGCATGGAGTGCGAACGTGATCTCTCCTCGACGAAACGACACGACATCCTGTGAGGACGTTTCGGCCGCGTCCCAGACGACATCACTGTCAACGAAGCCTGGAGCAGCAGTGAGCTCGCGCCGAACCGAGAGCAGCGAACGAGTGCGTGAAAGGGGTGACGATGGGTCCTGGCGCTGCGTCGCGACGGTGTCGCGGTCCGCTCGATCGCCAAAGGGAAGCCAGGTCTCAGCCGAGGTCGAGAAACCAAATCCTTTACCCGGCTGCCACGGCAGTGGTGTCCGGCAGCCGTCGCGAGAATCGGACTCGACTCCCGTCCTGAAAACCACCGGGTCGGCGAAACGTTCCGGAGGCACCACGCTGTCGATAAGTCCCAGCTCATCACCCTGATAGAGGAACGGCGTGCCGGGCAGCCCGCAGAACATCGCGAACAAACCGAGTGCTCTCAGCTGACCGAGCTCTCCTGATCCGTACCGTCCGGGGGCTCGCGGATCGTCGTGGCTGCTCATCGCCCAGCCGATTCCACCCGGGACCGCGTCGATCGGGGCCCTGAGCGTGGCTTTGACCGTTTCTGGGCTCCACAACAGATGCATTGGCTCGAACCAAAATCCGAGGTGAATTCCGTCGTTTGGCTCGAGGAAGTGCCGCAGCGCTTGTGCGTCAAGAACGTAGGTTTCACCGAGTAGGAACGCGTCGTATGGCTCGCAGATCGTCCGCCAGTTGCGAAAAACCTCGAGCGTCTCCGGTTGCAGGATGTCGTAGCGATGTTCGAAACTGTCCCACTGCTCGTTGCGCCCCATGCCGGCTTCGAGCGGCCGGAGTTCCGGATTACTTCGGAATCCCTGGTCCTTCCCAAGCCCCTGGGTGACATCGATGCGGAACCCATCGACACCGCGCTCCAGCCAGAATCGCAGAATGTTCTCCCAAGCTTCGGCGACCTTCGGATTCGCCCAATTCACATCCGGTTGGTCCGGAAGGAACAGGTGGCAGTAGTACTGGCCTGATGCCTCGTCGAGCGTCCAAGCAGGGCCACCAAAGTGCGAGATCCAATTGTTCGGAGGGCCCCCATCAGGAGCTGGGTCTCGCCAGATGTACCAATCTCGCCTTTCGCTGTCGACCGACGAGACTGCGTCTTGGAACCAGGCATGCTGGTCGCTGGTGTGGTTCGGGACCAAGTCAATGATGATGCGCAACCCGAGTTCATGCGCTCGGTTGATCATTGTGTCGAATTGATCCAGATCACCGAAGAGCGGGTCGATGTCGACGTAGTTTGCGACGTCGTAGCCAAAGTCCGCCATGGGCGATGGGTAGAACGGGGTGACCCACACCAGATCGACACCGAGCCAGGCGAGATGTTCGAGTCTGCTGGTGAGCCCTGCGAAGTCGCCGACGCCGTCGCCGTTTCCGTCAGCGAACGACCGGATGTACACCTCATAGCCGACGGAGGTCTCCCACCATCGAGTTGTGCTCTGCACCCGATCTCCCCTGCAAGGACGAAAACCATCAAGCCCGATTGGCATGAAAGCGCTTACAACCTACCCCGCAGACGAGTTTTCGACGTGACTATCGGTTCCGGTTGCGACCGAGAATCGATCTAGGGAAGCGGAACTCCGTCCGAAGCCTGTATCAGGGCATACACATCGTCGCGTTCGAGCCGCACCGTCGCCGCCTTCGCCAACTCCGCGAGCCGACCCCGATTCTGCGTACCGATCAGGGCAACGGGTTGTGCAGGATGGGCCAGAACAAAGGCAACCGCTATCGCTCCTCGGCTGACCCCTTCGCGTTCCGCGAGACGATCCATAACCGCCACGAGTTCCGGGGCAAGCCCCTCGCCGGTGGCCAAAGATCCACCAGCAAGGGGGCTCCACGCCAGCGGTGTGGAACCCTCTCGCAGACAGCGATCCAACGTGCCATCACGCATGGGGTCGAGGTGGGTCAGGGAGAACTGCGGCTGATCAGAAACGATGCCGAAGCCAAGGTAGGTCTGGAGCGCATCGGTCTGTGCCGTGGTGTAGTTGGACACGCCAACTTCACGGATCTTGCCCGCAGTCCGGAGCGCGGTGAGCGCACTGGCCAGCTCGCTTGGGTGGGTGTACATGTCGGGACGATGGATTTGATAAAGGTCGATGTGTTCGACCTGAAGGCGACGAAGCGAGTCTTCGCAGGCCTTGGTGATGTAGGCCGCCGATGAGTTGTAGGGCGTCGGCGGAAGGATCCCGCCCTTGGTTGCCAAGACGATTCGATCCCGGAGGCCAGGGGTGGATGCCAAGACAGACCCGAGAATTTCTTCGTTGCGACCGAATCCGGTTCCTCCGAAGTCCAGTCCGTAGACATCGGCGTTGTCGACGAGGTTCATCCCGAAGTCGAGGGCAGTTTCGAGCAATGCGCGGCCCTTTTCGACATCGGCATCCGTAAATCTCCAGCAGCCGAATCCGATCGGTCCGACGTCGAATGGACCGAGTGGGCGGGGGGTCGAAGACACGAGGCTCATAGATCTCGACGGTAGCGTCGTCATCGGTCTCCTCAAGCGGGAATCCATTGAGCCGACCGGAGGTTGGTGACATCTATGCAGTTCGACATCTCAGAAGCCGCAATCGACACCATTCGGGCCAAGGGCGGCACTGCCGCTATCGATTTCGTCAACCCCATCGGTTGAGGCGGCGTCGCTGAGGTGTCGGTCGACACCTATCTCAAGGGCAAGAACACCAGCGGGTATCGCCGAGTCCACCACGAAGATGTCGTGGTACTCCTTTCGCCCCAGCTCCTGAAGTTCGCCAACAAGGTCGAACTGGTCACCAAGCGCAAGGTCGTCGGCAAGAAGCTGATCGCGCTGGCTCATCACGAACACACCAACGCCTGTCGTCACTGAGCTCGTCATCGGGTTGTTCGATCAGAGAAGGCGTTGCTGTCCTGCGTGTGCCGCTTCGTGGTCTAAGAGCCATCGCTTCCACTCGAGACCTCCGGCGAACCCAGTCAGTGAACCGTCGGCTCCGATGATTCGGTGGCAGGGCAGCACGATCGAGATCGGGTTCTTGCCGTTCGCGTTCGCAACGGCACGAACCGCCCGAGGGCGCCCAAGATTCGCAGCTTGCGTGCCGTAGGACGTTGTCTCCCCATACGGGATGGATGCCAGCCCGAGCCACGTCTCAACCTGAAGATCGGTTCCCCGGGGATCGAGAGCCAGATCGAATGTCTGGCGGGTTCCGGCAAAGTACTCATCGAGCTGGGTTGCGACCCGCTCAAGTTGGGTGTCTGATCCCGCCTCCCGTTCCCCGAGCTTCACCCGACCGCGCTCGTCGTTGTCGTTTGGCCACAGAATTGCCCGCAAACCCAACGCACTTCCCACGAGGGTCAACGTTCCCATCGGTGCGTCGTAGTAACGTGTCGTAAGAACTTCGGTTTTGGCTGGCACTGTTTCGCTCATCAAGAATCCTTCGTCGTCGAGAGATAGTCGGCCCAGAGGTGATGCATGGCATAGGAGCGCCACGGCCGCCACCGCTCCGCATGCAGATTCAGTCCGTCAACATCGTCAGGAAGTCCGAGCCTTCCTGCGACCCGACGCAGAGCGAGATCGCCAGCGGTGAAGGCATCCGGATCCGAGAGCGCCTTCATCGAAACGATCTGCGCCGTCCAAGGACCGATGCCTTTCAATCCCATCATCGATTCTCGTGCCGCACTGCGGTCTGCGGAAGGGGAAAGATCCACCTGCCCCGAAGCGATCGCGTCGGCAACCGTCACGATGGTTTGCGCTCGGGACTTCGGCAACCCCAACGCGTCGGGGTTGAGAACCGCCCATGCCTCCGGGGTAGGGAAGACGCGGTCAACGGCCCCGACCGGGACATCCAGCGGATCGCCGTGCGTGCGGACCAGTCTCGACGCGACGCCTCTCGCGCTCGCCACCGACACCTGCTGATGAATGACCGCTCGAATAGCAGCATCAACTCCGTCGACCTCGCCTGGCGATCGCAGACCGGGACGCCGATCGAGCAGATCATCAAGATCGCCAGACTCCCGCAGCCTGGCCTCGATCACGGCTGGATCTGCATCGAGATCAAGCAATCGACGAGACCTCTGTATCGCTTGCTGGAGATCGGTCAAGGCCGACAGTCGAAATCGAGCGTGGATGAAGTCGTCCGCTGGCGTGAGTTCGACAATCGCCGGGCCACCGGGCAGACGCATCGAACGGCGGTAGATCTCACCATCGACCTCCTCGATCCCGTCCACCGCGTGCAGACCGAGCCACCCAAAGAGGTGGGATACGAGGAGCGGTTTGCGAAACGGCAGTCGAACCGAGATCCATTCCGGGCCCTCCAAGCCGGATCGCCCTCCTCGCATCTGGGTTGGGGAGACGGCGAAGACGGCCCGAACGGTGTCGTTGAACTGCCTGATGCTCTCAAATCCAGCGGCGAAGGCAACGTCAGAAAAGGGCATCGACGTTGTTTCGATGAGCAGCCTGGCCGAACGTGCTCGTCGGGCGCGGGCCAATGCAATCGGTGTGGCCCCGACCTCGGCCACGAGCACTCGATGGAGGTGCCGGGTACTCACTGCCAGCTGACGTGCGAGACCGTCCACCCCGAGGCGATCGACAACACCATCGTCGACAGCCCGGATTGCTCGGGCGACAAGATCATCCCGGCGATTCCATTCCGGCGAGCCAGGGACCGCGTCGGGAGTACATCGTTTGCAGGCGCGAAAACCGGCCGTCTGCGCGGCCGCCGGAGTAGAAAAGAACTCCATGTTTCGCCGCATGGGCCGAACGGGAGTCGGACAGCTCGGCCGGCAATAAATCCCGGTAGAGGTCACCCCGACGGTCACCCAACCATCGAACCGAGCATCTCGGCTTTCGACTGCTTCCATCCATGCCTCGAGCGGCCGGTCTGGAGTTGTTGGTGAGTCCGCCTGCGCTGCCATTCCTTCATCCTGCCCGTTCAGACATCGAATGACTAGCGGAAATCGGACAGCTCGGTGTCGGGTCAGTCTCGCAAGACGTCTACGTCGTGGGGGTGGCTTTCCCGAAGGCCGGCACCGGTGATTCGGGTGAGACGGGTCCGGTCTCGGAGGTCGTCGAGATTGGCTGCACCGGCGTACCCCATGCCCGAGCGAAGGCCACCCATCAATTGGGAAACCAGTTCGTGGAGCGGTCCCGCATACCGAACGCGAGCCTCAACCCCCTCGGCCACGTGTTTGCCTTGATTCTGTGCGGTGCCGTATCGGTCAGAGGCGCGACCCCGCATCGCACCGGCAGAACCCATGCCCCGATACGTCTTCCACATCGCACCATCGACCAGTTCGAGATCACCAGGGGCCTCGTCACATCCGGCGAGCGCATTCCCGAGCATGACCGCATCGGCACCCGCGACGAAGGCCTTCACGATGTCTCCCGAGGTCACGACTCCCCCGTCAGCGATGATGGGAAGCGGCGCTCCTTGGACATTGTGTTCTCGAGCTGCCATCGCACACTCGTGGATGGCGCTCATCTGCGGCATGCCTGCTCCGGCCACGATGCGCGTGGTGCAGATGGAGCCTGCCCCGACCCCAACCTTTACAACGTCAGCACCGGCTTCGGCGAGCGCATCGACGCCTTCGCGGGTCACGACGTTTCCGCCGATCACCTTGACCTCGGGCCACCCCTTCTTGATCGTTCGCACCGCTTCGATCACGCCTCGGGTGTGACCGTGCGCGGTATCGATCACGAGCACATCGACGCCGGCAGCTGCGAGCGCCTCGGTCCGTTCCGCGGTATCGGTCACACCAACAGCCGCGCCGACACACAATCGACCATGCTGATCGAGTGTCGAGTTGGGCTTCTCGACCCTCTTGATGATGTCCTTCACCGTGATGAGGCCTCGAAGAATTCCGCCATCGTCGACGAGAGGAAGCTTCTCGATTCGATGGCGATGAAGGACCTTCACGGCCTCATCGAGGGTCGTTCCCACCGGAGCGGTCACGAGATCCTCACTCGTCATGAACGCAGTGACGCTCTTGTCGTCGTCCTCCGGCCCGCAGAAACGCACATCCCGGTTCGTCAAGATGCCGACCAAGCGCCCGTCGGCTTCGCAGATCGGAACCCCACTGATCTTGTGAGCGGCCATCACGGCCTCGGCATCGGCCAACGTGGCACCTCGCCCAAGGCTGACCGGCCGGCTGATCATGCCTGCTTGCGCTCGTTTGACTCGATCGACCTCCGCAGCCTGCGCCTCAACACTGAGGTTGCGGTGCAGGACGCCAAGCCCTCCTTCACGAGCCAGCGAGATTGCCAGTGGTGCTTCGGTCACGGTGTCCATGGCGGCCGACATCAGCGGCACCTTCATCACCAAGTTCGAAACCTTGGCCGTCGTATCGACATCAGTGGGCAGAACTTCGCTCCACCCCGGCACGACGAGGACGTCGTCAAAAGTCAGCGATTCAAAATGCGTGAAGAGACCAGCGTTGATGCTCATGCATTGACTCCGAGTTCGGTGAGAGCGAGACCGATGGCCTCGACCAGCAGGGTGTGTTCAGTTTCGTGGATTCGAGCTTCGAACGACTCTCGTGAGTCATCACTCTGAAAGGGAACCTCGCGCATGGCGACCACCGGGCCGTCATCAACGCCCTCGTCGGGCACCCAGTGCACCATTACTCCCGAGGTGTTGATCTCGCCTGCCTGCCACGCATCGAAGGCTCGATCGATCGCTTCCAGACCAGGGAACGCGCCGGGCAATGCCGGGTGGATGTTGATCACAGGGAATCGGGTGACGAACGAACGGGTCACGATCCGCATCCAGCCAGCCAACACGACAAGATCGGGTTCATAACTCTCGATGATGTGGGCCAAGACTCCGTCGTACATGGCGCGCGTGCGGCCACCAGCAGGGACGACTTCGACAGGGATTCCGTGGCGTTCTGCCCGATCTATCGCACCGACTGCGGGATGGTTCGACACGACACATACGACGTCGGCATCGAGCACACCCGAAGCACAGGCCGAGGCAACTGCGTCCATATTGGTCCCGTTTCCCGACACCAGGACGACGAGACGGGATGTCACGAGAGGGTGACGCCCTTGCCTTCGACCAAGCGGCCCAGTTCGAACGTCGCTTCGGGGACTGCTGCTTGAAAGGCTGCGACGTCGGCGGGCGCCACAACCGCAACCATGCCGATTCCCATGTTGAAAATGCGGTGTGCCTCGTCGGTCCCGATTCCCGCCTCTTGCTGGAGCCACGCGAACAGGGGTGGCGTTTCCCACGCTCCTGTGTCGACCTCGGCGCCAAGTCCTTCGGGTAGGCAGCGGGGAATGTTGTCGAGAAAACCCCCGCCGGTCAGATGGGCAAGCGCCTTGACGAGTGCGCGCTCTCCGCCAAGCCCGAGCGTCGCATGAAGTGGCTGAAGATAGGAGCGGTGCGGCGCCAGGAGCGCCTCGCCGAGCGGAACGTCCGATCCGGGAACCGGCTTGTCGAAGCCATACCCGGCACCGAGTTTGCGAGCGAGCGAATAGCCGTTGGTGTGGAGGCCGCTGGAGGACAACCCGATCAAGACGTCACCGGCAGCAAGATCTGATCGGGGCAGCAGCAGCGGACGGTCGACGACACCGACCATTGTTCCCGCAACGTCAACGCCGCCCGGCACGATGAGATCGGGAACTTCCGCAGTTTCGCCACCGAGCAAGACGCAGTCGTTCTCTGCACACGCGGCCGCCATGGATCGCACGACGCGACCAACAATGTCCGGGTCGATTCGGCCTGCGGAAATCGTGTCGAGCATGAAGAGAGGACGCGCCCCTTGCACGAGCACATCGTTCACACCGTGATTGACGATGTCGGCGCCAATCCCGTCCCACATGTCGAGTTCGCCCGCCAGCACGGTCTTGGTGCCACAGGTATCGGTGGAACTCACGAGCAGCGGTTGATCAAGTCCAAGATTCGCCATGTCGAACACGCCGCCGAAGCTCCCGACTCCGGCGACAACGCGCTCGTTGTGGGTCTCCTTGACAGCATCAGCGATCTGTTCGATTGCCTCATCGCCAGCACTGAAGCTCACTCCGGCGCGGGCGTAGGCATCGACCGCCCGCTTCGGGCAATGGCGCCAGCCGATGTCGCTGCGGGCAAACAGGCCCTCGGTCGCCGTGAACTGGCCGGCGGTGGCGTACGCCGCGTCCAACGCTGAGTCGAGATCGTCTCCAAGAGCCACGATGCTCAACACGCGGCCGCCGTTGGAAACGACACGACCTTCCAACATCGAGGTTCCCGCGTGCACAACGGACACGCCGGCAGCTGATCCAACCGATGGGATCTCGACTGCTTTGACGGGTGAGGCGGGGTAGCCATCGGCACAGATCACGACGGTGGCGGCGCTTTGATCCGTCAACGCCAGATCGATCTCGTCGAGACGACCGTCGATACAGGCATCGAAGACGTCGAGAAGGTCGGCGCCCATGAGCGGCAGCAACACTTGGGCCTCAGGATCACCAAAGCGGCAGTTGTACTCAACGAGACGGGGGCCATCCGGAGTCAACATGAGACCGGCGTAGAGCATCCCGACGTATGGCGTTCCATCCGACGCCATCGCCTTGACGGTGGCCGAGAGAAACTCCTGCTCCAGTTGGACGGCCAAGGCTGCGTCGAGCCCCGGGACAGGGGCGAAGGCACCCATCCCGCCGGTGTTCAATCCGGTATCACCATCGCCCACCCGCTTGTGGTCCTGAGCCAGAGGCAACGCTCGAACCGTGCTGCCGTCACAGAATCCGATCAACGAAAGTTCTTCACCGGTCATTCGTTCTTCAAGAACGATCACCGCACCGTCGTCGGCCAGAAGGGCTCGAATCGCAGTTTCAGTCTCATCTCGACCTTCGGGAACAACCACACCCTTCCCGCCAGCGAGGCCATCGGCCTTCACCACGACCGGGACGTTCATGATGTCGAGCCACCCGATCGCAGCATCTACGTCGGTGAAACGCTCACAGGCCGGACCGGCGATGCCGTGGCGGTTAGCGAACATTCGCGTGAACCACTTCGAGCCTTCGAGTTGGGCGGCGGCCTTCGTTGGACCGAAGGCTCGGATATTGGCGTTCGAGAGCGAGTCGACCAGCCCATCGACAAGCGGCCCTTCAGGACCAACGACGACGAGTTCGATGTTCTCGGTTTCGCAGAACTCGAGAACGGCCTGGTGATCGTCAACCGCAAGATCGATGTTGAATTCGATCGTTCCAGCATTCCCCGGGGCAACAAAAAGCGACACGGGGCGACCGCCACCAAGAAGCTCGTTCGCAATCGCATGCTCGCGAGCGCCAGAACCTATGAGCAGAACGTTGGTCATCCGAGCACTCCATCGAATCGTTGCTTCGTTGTCGCAAGAGACAGCTGCACGGGAATTGGGTAGCTACCGGTGAAGCACGCGTTGCAGTACCCGTCGTCTCGTCCCAGTGCCTTCATCATCCGATCGACAGACAAGAAGCCGAGGCTGTCTGCGCCGATGTGATCGGAGATCTCTGGCACACCGAGCTGATGAGCGATGAGTTCGTCGTAGGACCCCATGTCGACGCCGAAGAAACACGGATGTGCAATCGGCGGACAGGTAATGCGTACGTGCACCTCCGAAGCGCCGGCTTCGCGCACCATCCGGACCAACGGTCCTGACGTCGTGCCTCGAACGATCGAGTCGTCGATGACAACCACGCGTTTGCCCGCGATGTTCTCTTTGAGCATGTTGAACTTGAGTTTCACACCCTGGCGGCGGAGTTCGTCGGTCGGCTCGATGAACGTGCGACCGATGTAGCGGTTCTTGACGAACCCTTCGTTGTAGGTGATTCCGGACACCGCGGCATAGCCGATGGCGGCGGGCATCGAGGAGTCGGGCACCGGAATCACGACGTCGGCATCGACGGGGTGTTCGCGGGCGAGTTCTTCACCGAGGCGTTGCCGGGCTTGGTGGACCGAAAGGCCGTCCCAGACTGCGTCAGGTCGTGAGAAGTAGATGTGCTCGAACGTGCAACGAGCCTGCTTCTCTTTCGGTTCGACTGCACGATGCGACCGGGCAACCTGCCCCTGCAAGACGACGATTTCGCCTGGTTCGATCTCGCGGATCTGGTCGCAACCGAGCGTCTGCAGCGCCCCGGTTTCTGACGCCACAACGTGACCACCCGAAGCGAGCCGTCCCATAGAGAGAGGTCGGAAGCCCCATGGGTCTCTGGCCGCGATCACCTTGGTGGCGCAGATCAGGACGAGCGAGAAGGCACCCTGCCATTGCGGCATGACCGTTGCGAGCCGGTCTTCCCAGGTCGTTCCTTCCGAAGCCGCCAGCATGAGAGCGATGACCTCGGAGTCCGACGATGACTGGAGCCCGGCTCCTCGCTCGAGCAACGTCGAGCGAAGCTGATCGGTGTTCACAAGGTTGCCGTTGTGGGCAACGCCCAGCGGACCGTGCAGCGTCTCGACAACGTACGGCTGCACGTTGCGCTCTGAATTGGCGCCCGTGGTTGAGTACCGCGTGTGACCAATCGCCATACCACCCTTGAGCGGGTCGAGATTGCCGGCTTCGAAGACCTGGCTCACGAGACCTTGGTCTCGATGGAGACGAACAACCTGGCCATCCGAGGCGGCGATGCCCGCTGCTTCTTGGCCCCGGTGCTGCAGTGCGTACAGGCCAAAGAAGGCACTGCGAGCGGCATCATCGCCCGGCGTCGAGATGCCGATCACCCCACACTCTTCGGAGGGTCGATCTAGCTCGGCATCGAACGATGTGGTCACGAGAGCAACTCCGCAAGGTTGTGGTGAATGCGTTCTTCGATCGGATGGGCGCCGGCTTGGAATGTCTTACCGGTCAATCGTTCGTACAGCTCGACATAGCGAGCCGACGTTTGTTGCCAGATCGCAGGATCGAGGGCTGGTGGTTCGCCGTCGCCGCTATAGCCCGCTGCTCGCAACGCGAGACGAACCGGCTCCTTGTCGAAACCCTCAGGAGCGAGCCCGGCATCGAGTCGATCATCGAGACCTTCGGCTGACCAATAGCGAGATGAGTCGGGCGTGTGCACTTCGTCGATCAACAGCAGCTCGCCGTCCGCACCCAACCCAAATTCGTACTTCGTATCGGCCAGCACGAATCCTGCCTCGCTCGCCAGCGTCGAACCTCGGGCGAACAGCTCGAGCGCCACCTTCTGGACCTCGGTCCACAGGCCCGCTTCGAGGAGGCCATCTTCGACGACCGCTTCCATGGTGATCGGCACGTCGTGTTCACCGGCGTCGGCTTTGGTGGTCGGCGTGATGATCGGCTCCGGGAGTGCCCCATGAGCGGTCAATCCGTCAGGCAAGTGATGCCCGTAGAGC
This sequence comes from uncultured Acidimicrobiales bacterium, assembly GCA_937930695.1. Taxonomy (GTDB): domain Bacteria; phylum Actinomycetota; class Acidimicrobiia; order Acidimicrobiales; family SZUA-35; genus CALEWY01. Next base: position 19,571 of record CALHCB010000016.1, read on the forward strand.
TCTCGTTCACCAGCGAGATAGCGGGGCAAAATCGACGTTGAGGTCGACCCGGTCAACCGAGATCGCACGACAACTTCAATTGGCAACGTCGACGCCTCGATTGCGATGAGCGCATTCGGATCAGGAAGCGACAACACATGGTTGGCGACGATGTCACTCGTGCGCTCGAACCACCACGCCGCGAGCTGGTTCAAGACCTGGCCCTTGTGGGGCACAAAACCGATGATCCGGTCGAATGCGCTCAGCCGGTCCGTCGTCACCAACAGGCGGCGCCCGTTGTCGAGACGCCAAGCTTCTCGGACCTTTCCACTGGTGTGATGCGGAAGATCGAGATCAACACTTTTGAGCGTGTCGTGCGCTCCGCCCACCGAATGATCCTCGACGCGACCGGGCCTCAACACCCCATCTGCAACCACCCAAGGAGTCTGGCCTCTTCCAGCCCTGATCGGAACGTTCCTTACGAAAAGTAAAAGATTCTCAGAGGGTCTGCGTGACGTGACCCATCTTGCGGCCATGTCGAATCTCCGCCTTGCCGTAGAGATGGACCATCGCCGTCGGATCGTTGAGCAGCTCGTCGAGGTGCTCAACGTCGTCGCCGATCAAGTTCGTCATCAGGACATCGAGATGGCGAACAGGGTTCACCACCGGCAAACCAGCTACCGCCCGGATGTGCAATTCGAACTGTGATGGGGTGCAACCGAGTTCGGTCCAATGACCCGAATTGTGTACCCGGGGCGCAAATTCATTGGCGAGGAGCGATCCATCGGACAGAACGAAGAGCTCGAGCCCGAGCACACCGACGTACTCCAGTTCTGAGAGCAGACGAGTGGTGAGCACCTTGGCGTGATCGATCACTGACTCCGCGAGCCCGCAAGGAACCGTTGAGGTGGAGAGAATGCCGGCTCGATGAACGTTGTGCGCCGGGTCGAAGCAGGCGATCGAGCCGTCAACTGCTCGCCCGCCGATGACCGAGATCTCTCGCTCGAACTCGACGAACCCCTCCATCACCAGTGGCACAGAACCGAGTTGAGCGAACGCGTCAGCGGCAGGTGTCGCGCCATCGTCGATCCGCAGCTGGCCCTTGCCGTCATATCCGAGTCGGCGTGTCTTGAGAATGCCTCGTCCACCTACCGCTTCCAGCGCATGTGTGATCTCGGCCTGATCATCAACGGTGCGGTACGGGGCGGTCGGCAGACCGATCTGATTGAGGAAGTCCTTCTCCGCAATTCGATCCTGGGAAATCTCGAGCGGTCCCGGACCAGGCCGAACCGGCACACGCTCCAGCAACTTCATTACACCAGGAACGGGCACGTTCTCGAACTCGTAGGTCACCGCATCACATCGTTGGGCAAGTTCGGCCAACGCCCCGACGTTGTCGTAGTCGGCAACGATCTGGCCGTCACAAACCTGCCCCGCTGGACAACCGACAGCGGGGTCGAGCACCAACGTGTGATAGCCGAGTCTTGCTGCGGCCATCGCCAGCATTCTTCCGAGCTGCCCTCCACCAATGATGCCGATCGTGGCACCGACCTCGAGCCGATCCGACGTTGCGTCACTCATTGGGCTCGTCGACCGGTCTATCGGCGACTGCAGCAGAGCGAGCAGCCCGCCAGTCATCGAGTCGCGCGGCGAGATCGATGTCTTGGAGTGCGAGCACTGCGGCGGCGAGCAGAGCTGCGTTCGTCGCCCCTGCCTTCCCGATCGCCAGCGTGCCGACGGGGATGCCCGCTGGCATCTGCACGATGGACAGCAGACTGTCCTGTCCAGAAAGCGCGGCCGATTGGATGGGCACGCCGAAGACCGGCAGCGGGGTCAACGCCGCTGTCATGCCCGGCAGATGAGCGGCACCGCCGGCGCCGGCAATCACGACCTGCACGCCGCGCGCCTTGGCGCTCGTCGCGAATTCATACATTCGGTCGGGCGTGCGATGCGCGGAAACGATGCGCGTGTCGTGGCCGACTCCAAGCTCATCAAGCGTGTGCGCGGCGTGGCGCATCGTTTCCCAGTCCGACTGGCTGCCCATGATGATCGCGACGGGCGAAACGGCTGCATCGCCGCTCGTGTCGCTCGGAGGCGGGGTGTCCGCATGCTGGCTCACGGTGCCGAGCCTATTCGGCTCGGCACCGTGAGCGAAGTGGGCCGGGGGCGGAGGGAACCGATCCCCCAGCCCGACCAGAGGTGGGCGTCGTCGCCGTCCTCAGTCCCCCACCAGACTCTCCCGTCTCACCGGGACAGCTTCCTCGGGCGCCGATCGGTCGACGCCAGTGCTCCTCAGCCGTTCGGCTCGAGTCGGATGATCCAGTCGAACCACGTCCGACCATCGAATTCGTGGTCGAACAGATCGCTGGCCAAGACGTAGAGAGTCCCGTCAGACGTCGCCGCCATCTTGGTGATGCCGCGAACCCCGAGATCGTCGCCCGAGTCGAAGTGAGCGATGACCGCACCGCTCGGATCGATCACATTGAACGTTCCGAACCACTCGGTGACACACATGTTGGGGCCGCACGGAACGACACCTTCGACGCCCGCCCACCAGTCAGGATCGCTCGGATCATCGCTGCCGAGCCGCCACGTCGGCGCACCGTTCTGCACGAGTGAAAGTCCGTTCACGCCTTCGAGATCGCGCCCGCCGACATACAGGTCAGTTCCAACCGCGGTGATGTGGGAAACGCCATCGAACGACGAATAGGTGACGGTCTCACCCTGTGTGCAAATCGAGTCGCTGATGGCCCACGTTTCGACCTCGGGTCCAACCCAGTAGGCGTACCCGGTTGTTCCATCGCTCGACACTCGAACTTCTCCACCCATTCCGTCGCACTCGAACGATTGGCCGAGGTGAGTGTCGAACACATGGGAACCAAAGACGCTGCTGGCGATGACACGCCCCTCCGCGGTTCCCGACAGCCGGTCATATGTGTCATCTGGCAGCAGGACTCCGCCAGGAGCCAGCGACTCGTCGGCCACAAGCGAGCATTCCCCCGCAGCGGTTGCTGCTTGGTCAAGGGCCAGTCCGACAACTCCGGGCTCTCCACCGAGAAAGAACCGGTCGCCGGCGATCGTGAATCCTTCGACGCCTCCGAAACTCACCATGTCAAAGCCGGTTACCGAACACAGCGTTGGCGTGAAACTGATGGGACCAGCCGATAGTGCTGCCAGTTCGAGCACAGGCATCGCTTCTGGGTGCAGAACTGTGATCTCATTGCCTTCGTCGTCCAGCAACGGGCCCGTTCGCTCAGTTGTGGTGGTTTCTTCGGCCGCAGTCGGCGCTGCCGTCGTCGTCGGCGCGTCGGTGCCTGGGTCTGCGGACGCAAGCGTCGAATCGGTTGCGGCTGCTACCGGCTCGGTCGCAGCGTCGTCACCAGATCCACAACTCGATGCGATCAGGGCTGCTGTCATCAAAAAAAGCGCGGCGCGCTTCATTGGTGTTTCCACGTTGGTTCCCTCCATTGTGTGAGCCAACCGGCGGCGTTGGTCGCCCCCGTCGAATTGGCTTGCACCCACAGTGCCATGGAGGTGTGAATTCTGCGTAACTAGCGCCGAAACTCGACCATGATGCCCACCAATAAGGGGATTCTCACCCTCTTCGGGCAAGTCCGCTAGCGCCTCGCAAAGGAGCGAAAGAACCTCAGGCGACCGTGAGCCGGGTCGGTAGCCGCTTCACACCATTGATGAAACTCGACCAGACAAACTCCGTCTCACCCGCTGGCTCCAAGTGCTTCACTCGTTTCACGAGTTCAGCCAGCATGGCTCGGGTCTCGAGCCGAGCCAGATGCGCTCCGAGGCAGAAGTGCGCACCGAATCCGAAGGAGATCTGTGGGTTCGGTGATCGGTCAATGTTGAACTGGAACGGGTTCTCGAACACCCGCTCGTCCCTGTTGGCCGAGAGGTACATCAGCGCGACCTTGTCACCTGGCTCGAGGAGTTCACCGTGAAGTTCGGTTGCGGTGTGCACGGTTCGGCTCATGTAGTTGATCGGCGATGCCCAACGGGTCACTTCTTCGACAGCCGAGTCGAGATAGCGATCCGGATCGGCGCTCAGTTTGGCCCACTGATCAGGGTTCGAGGCAAGCGCTTGGATTCCCCATGAGATGTTGTTGCGCGTCGTTTCGTTGCCTGCCACGAACAGGAGAATCACATACCCGACGTATTCGTGCGGAGTGAGGTCACCGGACTTCACTTGCTCGGCGAGCACCGTGGCAAGGTCATCCATGGGGTTCTTCGAGCGATCGTCGGCCAGTTCCATGGCATACGCCGCCATCTCCTGCAACGCCTGATCACGTGCATCTGGTGTCGGAGAATATTCGGGGTCGAGGTTCGAAATCGTCGCGTTCGACCATTGAAGAAGACGATCGTGATCGTCCATCGGGGTGCCCATGAGCTCGACGATCGCCTGCATCGGGAACTCGACCGACAACCATTCGACTATGTCGATCGTCGCTGAGTCTCCATCGCGGTGTTGCGCAATCGCTCGATCGATGAGACGACCCGCAAGGTCGTGGTAATGCTCGGTGTAACGCCGGACCATCTTCGGGGTGAACTGTCGGCTTGCCATTAAGCGCATGTCCGTGTGCTTTGGCCGGTCGACAAGAAGAAGGTGCACGACGTCGTCGACGTTGTGGTCGTTGCGAAGGTTGTGGCCTTCGAAGTTCCCGAAGTGTTCGAGATCGCCGCTGATGTTCTTGACGTCTTCGTGGCGCGTCGCAACGAACGATTGGCCAACCATGATCGGATCATCGATCGACTGACGGTGAAGCGGCGCGTTGTCTCGAAGCCACTGATAGGCCTCGTGTGGCGGTCCGTCCTTGTACGGGACGTTGCTCAAGACATCGATGTTGTCGACGTCGAACGTCCGCAGGCTTTCTGGAATGGTGTTCGTCATGACCATGACTCCCCGAATGTGTCCTTGTAGGCCATCTTCGCAGGTGGCAACCGAGTAATCGAGCCGTGACCCTTCCCGACCGGATAGCCAATGGGCACCATGCCCACCGTCGCCCAAGGCTCGGGGATCTCGAGCAAAGCCTTCACCTCGGCCTCCTTGAGGCAATGCAATGTCGTGAGGGTGCAGCCCAAGCCTTCTTTCACACAGGCGAGCATTGCGTTCTGGACTGCCGGATAGACGCTGCCGCCGCCGACCATGCTGATTCGATCGAGCTTGGCATCGGTGATCGCCATTCGTCGAGGATCGGCGACGAACATGAGAATGACGGGCGCCTCGGCCAGATGGTCAGCGAGATAGTCGCCAGCCGCCAAGATTCGGCGCCACTTGTCGAGTTCGTCTTCGGGCAATCCTTCGAAACGGGCGAGAAACCCACTCGAGTACTTGGCCCACTCTGGTCCGTAGATCTCGGCAAGGCCCTGCTTCTTCTCTGGGTCTTGCACCACGACGACACGCCATGGCTGTTGATTTCCTCCGGTCGGAGCCCAACATGCCGCCTGCAGCACTCGCTCCAGTACATCCTCGGGAATCGGATCGGTCTTCAGCCGACGTACGGCGCGAAGTGTGCTCATGGATTCGTAGAGATCGGTCACGCCCAAGTCATAGCCGGTTTGGGCGCAGACATCGAGTGGGCCTACGGGGAGGAAGTCAGATCCTCTGGGTCGTTCACCGAGATAGCGGCGCCGGTCAACTAGCGTACGGCGGTGATCGTAGAGACTCAGCGCGCTGAGCGCGACCTTGGCGATTTCGTCGCGACGATCAAGAGACGATGGATGTGGTTTCTCGTTCCGCTCATCGCCCTCCCATGTCTCACCGTCGTCCTCGCAATCAGTCGGCCCGACGTCTACGTGGCCTCGAACAGAGTCCTACTTGGGCTCACTGCGGCTCAGGAAGCCGTTGATGACACCGCCACGAACACCGGACTTCTCGACCGCACCCTCGAGAACGAGATCAGCCTGGCGCTCAGCGATGCAGCTCGATCAGAGGTGGCCCGGCAACTTGGCGTCGAGGTCGAAGATCTCCCACAGATCGATATCGCTCGAGACGGACAAGCTGACGTCCTTCGCTTTACCGTCCGGGAACGCACTCCTGGAGCGGCGGCTGATGCGGCAAACATCTGGGCCGACGCGTTCGTGCGGCTTAAACAGTCCGAGGCAGAACAGAGCATCGGCGGGGCGCTGGACCGACTCAACGCAAGCCTCGAAGAGGCGCGAGTGCTGCGCTCAGAGGTCACCGAGGAGTCGGGGCAACGCGCTGTTCTCGATGCGCAAATCGCTTCACTCACTGACAACATCATCGTGCTCGAACTCAGTAGTGAGTTGGCCCTGAGCGGAACAGCAAGAGTCATCACCGTCGCCAACGACCCAACGTCGCGGGCCAACGCTCCGCTTTCGCGAACGGTGTCGCTCGCACTCTTCGCCGGCCTCCTGATCGGGATCGCTGCCGCGTTGTCGGTCGAGAGTCTTGATCGCACGCTCTCGACCGAAGCCGATATCGAACGCATGGGGGTCATCAGCCTCGGTGTCATTCCACGACCAACGCGCGACAAACGGGGCGACGATCTCACGACGATGGTGCGCGACGCACCCGAGAGCAGTCAGGCAGAGGCCCACCACAAGCTTCGAACAGCAGTCGAGTTCTCGGCTGTCGGCATCGAGATGCGCACGCTCTTGGTCACGAGCGCGAACGGAGCTGAGGGCAAGACCACCACATGCGTCAACCTTGTTCAAGCCATCGTGGCTGCGGGCCAACGCGTCGTGCTCGTCGACTGTGACCTCCGACGGCCACGGATCGGCGATGTCTTCGGCATCGAAAACGTCCCTGGTCTGACCGACAGCGTGCTGAGCGGTCTTCCCCTCTTCGATATCGCGCAACCCATTCCCGGGCACTCAGAAAACCTGGTCGTCATTCCTTCCGGCACGCTGCCGCCAAGCCCCGCCACCGTGATCTCTTCTGCTCCCTTCGCGAAGTTGATCGCAGAACTCCGCCAAGAGGCAGACATCGTGGTCATCGACACACCACCGGTGCTTCCAGTCTCGGATGCGGTGGCACTTTCGGCCCATGTCGATGCTGCTCTGGTCGTCGTCGAAGCTGGACGAACGCGTCGACCTGATCTCGAGAGGACATTGGCGCTTCTCGACAAAGCGGGTGCGCTCGTCATCGGGACGGTCCTCGTGGGAGCCAAACCCGACACCAACTCCGAATACAGCTACCGCCACACCGAATCGTGACCGGCGGTTGGGGGCGAAGCTGGCGGCACGGCCCCGCAGCGCTCGGCGGGTGCTCGATTGGAACGTTGCCAATGATCTGGCAATCGCTTGGAACCGTCGGTGGTCTCAATATTCGCCCGACACTCTTGTTTGGTTTGTTGGCAGCAGCCTTGTATCTGATCCTGGACGATCGCCCAAGGTTCGACTCACACGTGGTGGTCGTCGCTGCGGTGATCGCGGGACTCGTCCTGATCGGTGTTGCAGCAAACGAGTCCTGGTACCAAAGCGGCTATTGGCCGTCCGGTGAGACAATCCGATTCGTCACCAACATTGCCCTCGCGGTCGCCATATCAGCCATCCTCGCCACCGCAGACCGAGCCAGCGCCCGCGTCATCGCCTGTTTCATCTCGCTCTCGTTGGTTGTTTCGCTCGGGATCTACATCGTTGCACTCGACCGCAGCCCCCTCGGGCTCGTTGGGTTGGTCAGTGCGCTTCGCAGCGGCAACACGAGAGCCGTGCTGTTCGAGGCTCACCTCCCCGCTCTCCGACAGCTTCACGGGTCTCGGGTCGAGCTGGGAATTCGGCACGGTGCGGTGTTCGGTTTCATCACCGCAGTCGGATTTCTGCAGCTCATGACGATCCGCGCCACCCAGCCCATCGACGCCGGAAATCTCGACGTCCCGCGTCATCCACGCAGAGCTGACTCGGCGCTCAGAGGCTCCAGTGCCGCGCTTTCTCTCACGGTCACGCTCCTCGCAGCGATCAGCTTGAGCAGATCAGCCATCCTGGCACTGCTGTTGGTTGGCCTGGCCTGGCTGGTGATCAACCGGGCCGACGCGCTGTTCAACATCTGGATCTATGCCGGTGGCGCAGCCCTGGTCTTCGTTGGTGCAACGTCGCTGGCAGCGGGTTTCGGGCAACGGCTCTTTCAGGACAATGCATCACTCGCGAGCAGACAGGTCAACGTCGGCGATGTACTCGCCTCGGAATGGACCATTGTCGGGTCTCCGCAGTTTGTGGCCGAGTTGGATTCGCCGCACAACACGCTCGTGGAGTTCGCCGCGGCAGGCGGCGTGCTCGCGTTTGCCGCCGGGCTCATCATCATGGTGATCGCAGCATTCGGCGTCGCCAGACTTCATCGACAATCACCTCCGCTCACGTTGCTCGCGGTCGTCGTCGCTGTTCGTCTTCTCTCCGCGGGCCGAGGAAGCCTCGACTCCACGGCACTCATGGCCCTCATCGCGTACGTTGCGCTGGCCCAACCTCAGTCCGCAGCGAGGGCGAGAACATCTTGGAGTCCTCGTTGGAGCGCCTCGCTCACGGTGACCTGATCCGACGTCACGCCGTGCGGGCCCAAGCTGAACAGTCGGTATCCAACCGCTTCCAGCCGTCGCATGGCCGCGCCATCGGAATGGAGAACCTCGATGAGAACGGGTGGGCGGCTCTCCAAGGTTTTGGTCAATCCGGCGAGCACCGCGTCCTCGAGCCCTTCGACATCGATCTTGATCGCAGCAATCTCGTGCGGTAGATCATCGAGCTTCATGACCGGCACGAGATGCTCGACCAGCTCCATCTCGGCCCCGTACCGGGCTTCCAATTCGTCACCGCGACGCCGAACGAAACTCTCATCGATGCTCGCTCCCCCAGTGTTGTGGCTGCCGTGAAACTTGGGAACCTTCAGGGATAGAAAGCCAGGAAGATCACCAGCGGCCGCAAGCACGTACCCGATCATCGGGTCGCGGAGGGACAACTTCCTCAGGGACGGCTGGAGCTCCGGATTCGCTTCGATACAAATCACTTCTCGGTCTGGTCGAGCCAGGCGAATCGCGATCGCGCTTTGGCCGTAGTTCGCCCCGACGTCGAGGATCACGCCTTCAGACAACGTCGCGTCGGTCAACCATCCGAACTTGTCCTCGCGGACTCGGTGTCGGCGACGATCGATGTGGTTGAGGCGAGTTTCGTTCCATCGCCGCGTGAGCGTGTCGGAGGAGTAGATGAGTCGCTTGAGCTGAGTCATGACACGAGCCGTTTCGGTTCGAGGGTGGCATACGGCTCCAACAATCTTGAGCCAAAGGACTGGAGTAGTTCGGAGATCTGCTCGTCGGCGATCGAAGCCCGATGCGCTGGCGCCACTGTTCGATCGTCGTACTTGCGTTCCGCCGGGGGGCGAACCAGGCGTTCCAATCTTGCGAGACTGCGTTTGTTGTATCGCCCCAACAACTTTGGAACCAGGTGCTCGTGGTTTCCAAAACCGATGTGGCGGAAGATGGCCCGAACTGTTGGCTCCTGGGTTTGGGCTGCCGTCAGCAGCGAGAAGTCCACGACGTGAACAGAAGGATCATCCACCGCACGAGAGATCCATGAGGCACCGATGTGCAGTGTCTCTTCGAATCCGTCGTCCAGAGAGGCTCGCATCAGTTCGGCTGGGGTCGCGTTCGAGGCCTGCAGTTCCTGCAGGAGTTGGCGCCGTCGGTTCACGTCCGGGTTCGTCGGATGACCCAACGCGTTCGCGTCAAACCACGATCGAGCAAGCGACACGGGATCGCGAACAACCACGAAGACACGCGCTCCCGAGGCCAACAGCGGATGGTTGGCGCTCGCATAGACGGGTGTCAGAAGGCGACCGCTTCGAAACAGCTCAGCGTTGAGCCCAGACGCACCTGTTCGCCCACGCACGTAGGTTGGCCGATAGCCCGCTGCTCGCATCAGTTGGGGATCCGAGAACAAGATTCGTGTCCACTGACTGGCCGTCTTCCAACTGGCAACATGCACGATCGGTTGGCCATCGCCGGGTCGCGGGGCGACGACCGACCGCAGTTGGTATTCACGTTCCAGCGAGAGAACTGATCGCAGACGGCTCATCGCAGCGCCGCCCGGAGATGATCAACGGTGTCGTTCCAACTGTGCGTTGGTGGGTGATGAAGCACGGCATCGCCGCGAACTGCATCGCACAACAGCGCTGCGGCAGACTCCACGTCGCCTTGAGCTGCGAGGGGATACGCAGACCCGAGAGTCTCCCGAAGCGCTGGCAGCTCGTAGGCCACCACCGGAATGTCGAGTTGCGCCGCCTCGGCGACAGGGAGCCCGAAGCCTTCCTCGGACGACAGCATCAAGACCGCCGCCGACGAGGCAAAGAGCCGGTCGAACTCGTTCTCACCCAGCGATTCGGAGAACGTCACACGGCACCGTTCTTCTGGTCCGAGATCGCGTTCCAGCTCGGCGGCTTGCGCATCATCCACTCCAACAATGCACAACGGAGGCACCCCCGCGTCGAGCTCGTACGCCCTGCGCCAAACAGCAAGAGCCGTCGATGCTGGTTTGTTGGCCCGATGGCAAATCGCCAGCACATGCATGGGCTCCAACCTCACGACACCGCGGTGTGACATGTGGTCCGCACCGATCGGAAGGACGTTGACCGCAATGCCGGAACCAAACCTGGCCGTGACATGCCGCGCTGTCTCTTCTGAGTTCGTGAAGACCACATCAGCCCGGTGTATTCCCTTCTTCCACATCAGCCTGCGATAGAGGGTCTCTTGCCGGGAGAACCGTTCCGGCTCTTGCTCGTGCCGAAAGTCGTGAACGAGTACGCCGGTGCGTATCTGTCGAGGCACGGTGGGCGGCACCGTTGGATTCAACGACAGGTAGAAATCCATCGGACCCGCCTCGTCGAAGTCCTTCGTTCGCCGTCCGAGGTGGGCCATCACTCGCGAGCGCGTGCCTACGTCGTCACCCTTGGGACGCCACACGACAATGTGGTCGTCCGGGTGAGTCTCGACCCAACGTTGCATCACGTTCTCGGCCAGAATCATCGGGCCGTTCCTTCGTCCGCTGAAGGCGCTGGCGTCAATGATCCCTCGACACCGACTCATGGTTCCAGCTCGCACAGGTAGTCGATCACGGCGTCGTGTTCGATCTGGAGGAGCCCGTCGGCGAGCGAAACCGGGCGAGTCGTGATGTCCGTGAGGCCAACTCGATCAAACAACGCACTCCGGCGCGTGCCTGGATTGTGGAGCATGGCCCGTCCGCCATACGCAACGGTGGCCACACAGGCGTGAACGCGGTCCGACAGCGTCAGTTGCGAATTGGCATACGTCGTGAGATAGGTCCACGGCTCATCGGAGGCGATGGCGTTCGGGCGAGAGTAGATCTTGAATGGGAGATGCGGATTGGTTCGGTGTTCGGGGCGAACGATCTCCAAACCTGCGATCGCCTCGGGGAACGAGCGACGATCGAACGCGGTTGCAACGTATGCCTGGGCCTTTCCTTTGTCCGCAAGCGCCTCGACCCGGCGGGGATAGACGGCTCGGAACCGTTCGCCGCCCAACTCGATCGGGCCGTCAACGTCTGATTCCAGATCTGGTTCGGGGTAGTGATCGAAGTTCAGGGTGCAGTACGGCGCTGTCTCCAGGCCAAGCGACTCGAACCCGAAGGGCAGAAAGAATGCTGAGTCGATGCCACTGCGAACACCCGAGAACAGTGGAGCCACCCGACGCACCGTGGTCTCGTCCCGAGAGGAGAAGAAGAGCGGAGGATCTACTTCGAGTACTTGCCGCAGCTGGTCCAACTCGACGTCGGTGTACTTGCGGAACGCTCCTGACAACAAGCCCCAGCGCACGCCACGAGCTGCGAGTCGTCGGATCGTTGGGAGCCAGATGTTGGCGAAGTTCTTCGTGAGCACGGGGCCCTGAAGAACGACGCAGTCCACATCCAACTTGTCGATGATGCTCCACGCAGCTCGGAAGTTCCCTCGCTTTTCATTGCGGAATGTCCAATAGGCGGGCTGGTCCTGAATGAACCGGACGTCGTGGCCCGCTGCTTCCAGACAGTGCTTCCCACCGAGGTTGAAGAAGGCGTTGCCGATGTTCTGACCCCAGAAACCAGACACCAGTGCAATTCTCATGACGCAGAAACTCCAAGGCTGTCGAGATCAGTTGCATCTTCTCCGTCGCTTTGCGGAGATGCGTTCGGAAGCTGCGCCCACCAATAGATGGCCGCCAATGAACTGGCGATCGCAAGCCCGTACGCCGCGCCGACGGCGCCGCCGAGCAGGCCACCCAGCACGAGAAGGCCGCACTGAGGAACCAACAACGCCGCCCGCACTCGAGCAAGTCCGGCTGTGTTTTGGCTTCGCATGATCAGTAGTTGCGGACCGAGTGCGGCACCTTGTGCCGCCTGGATGATGCCCACCGGGAAGATGAACGGTGTCACGACGCTCCACGTGTCACCGAGAAGGGCGGTCCCCACAGCTGGAGGCGTCATCGTCAGCAAAACCACCGTGCCGGCGCCTGCGAGGACGACCAACCACACAGAGACAAGACGGACTCGTCGCACACCATTCAGACCGAGCGACAGTGAGGGGAGAGCTGCGAGTTTGGTTCCCGTCGAGGCCAGGCCAACGGGTCGGAAAAGTGTGTGGGCTCCGCGGAAACCACCGACTGAAGCCAGCGATCCGAACCAGAGCATTGACCATGCCGATAGTTGTCGTTGGGCTTGCACCAAGCCTGCGTCGGTCAACAAACCCGGCCAGAGTTCGCCGGCTTCTTGGGCCCAGGTACGCCCAGTCCTCCAACCAACACTGAACTCGAATCGCACCAAGGAGAACACCGACGAGACCGCCAATCCGATTCCCCAGGCCGCCAAAAACCACCACGGCTCAGCGCCGACAGACAGCGCCCTCACGCTGATGATGAACTGCACCACAAGAGCGAGTCCATCGATCTGAGCGATGGACCCTCCTCCCTGTTCGGCCATCAACACGTGACGAACAACATCCTGTGCCACAACGAACGGTGCAGAAATGGCCAACACCGTCAGAAACCCGGAAGCAGACCCAACAATCAAGGACGCGACGAGCAGCGCGGCGCCGGCGAGAGCCCCGGCGGAAAAGCCGAATCCGACGGCTTCATCTCTGGATCGGACTCTCTCGTGATTCCGGCGCCACGACTTCTTTGGCTCGCGCTCCGGTTGCGCAATGTCTTGTCGACGTCCGTAGAGGATCTGGAACGGCTGGCCGCACATGGCCCGCCCGAATTCAACGAGAAAGGCCCGAGCCGCGAGCACGAGAGCAAACCCGCCGAATGCCGCCGCATCAACGGATCGGGCCACCATCAAGGATGCGCCCAGACCCGCGACCGTGATCATGATCTGATCGAGCGCCACAAAGAAGGCACCGCTGTTCCGGGTCACGAGGAAGTCCTCACCCCTCTCCCGTCGGCATCTAGGCCGAAGAGTTCATTTCCTTGACCAAGAAGCTCTGAGTCGTCAGTTTTCGGGGGGTCTCACCGACCGGATCAGTGCATGGTTCAGGAACAGGCACCGGTCTCGGTGCATCGGCAGGCGCGCCATAGGCCAAGACAGTGGGCCGAACATGGCCTTGGCGCGCCCCAGCTCCCCGCCGGAGCGTCCGAACGCAAGGTCGGCAAGCGCATCTTTGATGTTGTGGTTTCGGCTGTCTCCTTTTTGCTTTTGGTCCCGGCACTTCTCGTCATTCTCGTCGTTGTTGCCGCGACGACCAGGACCTGGCCGGTGCATGTCCAACAACGCGTCGGACTCCACGGCCGACCCTTTCCTTGCCTGAAATTCCGAACCATGCACGCCAATGCCTCCGAGCGCCTCGAACACCTACTGGAGAACAACGAGACACTGCGCGCTGAATGGCAAGAGCACCAGAAGCTACGAAGGGACCCACGGATCACTCGCCTGGGTCGGCTGCTCAGGGCAACCAACGTCGACGAACTCCCTCAACTCCTCAACGTGATTGCCGGTCACATGAGTCTGGTCGGGCCTCGGCCGATCGTCCTCGACGAAGCACCCCGATACGGCAACAGTCTCCAACAGGTCCTCACGACCCGCCCAGGCCTGACTGGTCTATGGCAGGTTTCCGGCCGCAACAATTTGCCCTACGACCGTCGAGTTCAGCTCGACCTCTACTACGTGGCGCATCAGTCAATGCAGCTTGATGCACGCATCATCGCCAAGACCGTGCACCAGATGGTCCTCGCCGTCCTCGGTCGATCTGAAGGTGCGTACTGATGCGGATTCGAGTGTTCTCTCATCTCCACCGGCCCGACAGCGGCGGAGGAGCCGCCATCTTCACCGATCTGGCCGAAGGACTCGCCAGTCGCGGCCACCGAGTCGAGATCGCCTGTTCCTACCCCTACTATCCGGAATGGGCCAACAAGAGCGGGGCAGCACTCCTTCGTCGTAGCCAAAGCATTGAGAACGATGTCCACGTCACTCGCCACGGAATGTACATCCCGAAGAATCCGGGATCGGTCTGGCAACGCGCCTCCTACGAAGCAACGTACGCGTTGTCGCTGAGCCGAACCGTCGTGCGCACCGATCCAGTTGATGCGGTGATCGGGTTCGTTCCGCTTTTGAGCTCTGGCCTTGCCGCTGTCGCCGACGGCCGCAGACATCGAGTGCCGACGTGGATCAGCGTGCAGGACCTTTCTGGGCGAGCCGCCGCCGGCTATTCCACCGGCCTCTCGAGCCAGCTGACGAAGCTCGAGGAGCGAGTCCTTGCTGGTGCTGACCTCATCACCACGATCGCGCCACAAATGACCGAGCAGCTCGCACACCTCGATGCCTCACGGCTCGGCGTCCGAACGTTTCCAAACTGGCTGCACACCGATGCGGCGGTGCAGATCGAGCGGCAACTCAGCTCCAACGGGCACTCGCGATTTGATCGTCGACGGCCGCCCCGCTTGCTCTACGCCGGCAACATCGGCAAGAAGCAGGGACTCGACCGAGTCGTCACCGAGCTGGCCGCGACAGATGGCGACTTTCATTTCGAAATTTGCGGAAACGGTGCAGGCGAGGAAGAAGTTGATCGTGCCGTTCCGGCAGGTGATGGCCGCTTCACCCGCAGACCGTTTCTCGACGAAGGCGGATTCATCGAACGTCTCGCCGACGCGGACGCTTTCGTCGTGCCCGAACTCCCGACCGCCTCAGCATCGTTTCTCCCCTCAAAGCTGCTACCTGCGACCGCAGTTGGGACGCCCATCCTTGCGGTGGCTGGCCCCAAGACGCCGCTTCGGGAAGAGGTTGAGTTGCACAAGACAGGAATAGTCATTGGCTGGGACGAGGTTGCTCAGATTCCGCAGGTTGCTCGATCGCTGCGCTCCGAAATCCATCAAACCCCGTCGGCGCTGAGAACGTCGCTCGAGACGAGAGCCGCTCTTCAGTCGAGCACCCAGGCAATCGACTGGGCAGAACGGCTTCTCGAAGAACTTGTGGAAGAGATTGGTTCCAACCCCACGAAGACGGCTGGCAGCGGCGGACGCGCACTCACACGTTCGTCAGAAGTGCCGCAACCAGCCACAATGTAAGCATTCCGACGACAAGTGTCAGGATGAGATTGCGGGTTTTCCAGCCGACGAATACCGCAAGAGAAATCGCCGCCAGCTCGGGGAGATCCAGACCGTCCATCCCCTCGTCGCCGGCCAAAATCGACACCACCAGGGCGGACATCACCGCAGGTCCCACATTTTGGAGCGCCCGAACAACCGTGCTCGAAAGTTCGCGGCCCGCAAGAAACAGAATCAGACCTGCTCGTGAGAGGTAGGTGATCAGCCCGATCACGAGCACTGCGCTGAGCGCGCTGAAGGTGCTCACCCAGCATCCGCCCGGGCGGCGAAGGTGTCCGCCATCGCTCCCGCCGCCACGCCAGCAATGGCCCCGACCAAGAGGCCAAGTCGGTTTGGCATACCCAGGGTGAGCGCACAGACGGTGGCCGCGACAACCGCTGCGACCGCTCCCGGCCAGCGACGAATTCCGAGAACAACAAAGCCTGCGAACATGATCGCGGGGGCCGTACCAAGGCGCCACGACTCGGGAACGACGGATCCCGCGGCCATTCCGAGGGACACACAGATGTGCCAACCAACCCAGAAGAACAAGCCGATGGCGACGTAGTAGCGACGGAAGCGCCGACCGCTCAGGTCCGGCACTGCCGCGGTCATGGCGAAGACCTGATCAATCAGCAAGTAGGGGCCGACCCAGCGAAACCATCGTGGCTGGTCCGCAAATCGACTCGCCGTAGCGGCGGAGTACATCACGTGGCGGGAATTGATGATGGCTGCTGTTGCAACCAAGGTCAGCCACGACACGCTTCCGGCGAGCGACACGGTCGCGAATTGTGCCGCACCAGCCCAGATGATCGACGAAGACAACCAGCCAACCCAGCCTGGCATCGCCGATTCAGAGATGGCGACGCCCACGATGAACGCGAACGGAATCGCGGGAAGGAAGATAGGAAATGAGTCAGCTGACGCTTGTCGAATGATTGAGGTGACCGAGAGGTCGTCCTCAGATGTTCCGCCGGGAGAGCCGCCAGCCTTGGCGGTCAGGTGATTGACGCCGCGTGGATTGATGCGATCGAAGCATCAAGGGTGCCGTTGAACTCGTCGTCGCTCTGCTTGGCCGAAAGCCCCTCGGAGAGCGCACGGGAGAAGCTGGCGATCATGCCGTTATTGCGAGACAAACGAGCGTTGGCCTCATCACGGCTGTAGCCACCGGAGAGAGCCACGACCTTCACGACGTTCGGATGTTCGATGAGCTCGGAGTAGAAGTTGTCTTCTTCGGGAAGCGTCAGCTTCAGCATGACCAGCTGATCGGAGCTGAGGTCGTTGGCCTGCTCGAGAATGCTGGCGGCAAGCAACGCCTCGGCCTCAGCCTTTTCCGGGCTGTGAATGTCGATCTCGGGTTCGATGATCGGGACAAGCCCCGCGGCGATGATTTGCTTGCCGACTTCGAACTGCTGACTCACTACAGCATCAACGCCAGCCTTGTTTGCCATCTTGACAACAGACCGCATCTTGGTACCGAAGATGTTCTTAGTGCTGGCCCGAGCGAGCAATTCGTCGAGGCCGGGCATGTCCTTCATGACCTGTGCACCGTTCTCTTCATCAGCGAGACCCTTGTCGCACTTGAGGAACGGAACGACGCCGCAGTTGTTCCAGAGGTAGTCGCCAGTATCGATTCCCTCGATCTGACGATCCATGGTCATCTCGAAGAGGATCGCGCCGATCACACGGTCGCCGGTGAACGCTGGGCTCGTGATGATGCGACTGCGCATCGCGTGCACGAGGTCGAACATGGCATCATCGCCGTCGTATTCGCCCTCTTCGATGCCGTAGGCCGCCAGCGCCTTGGGGGTGCTGCCGCCGCTCTGGTCCAGTGCGGCAATGAAGCCGTGACCGGTGCGGATCTTGTCGAGCTGTTCTGCGTTCATTGTGTGTTGTCCCGTTGGGTCGAGAAAGCGATCAACTACCGATCGTAAGCGCCGCTCACAGCGGAACCAGGGCAATGTGGCGGTTTCCGGTGGGTCCTATGGCCCAAAGGCCGTTGGATCGCAGAGAAACTTCAACGAGACGATCCGCTTTGAACATCACTGTTTGGACCGTCGACGTCCACTCTGGAAGGGTGGAGAGATGTTGCACGTTGAAGCCCTCCTGCGTCCCGTGGCCGATCGCCCATGAGCGCAGGTGAGCGACTGCCCGGCGCTCCAGAACCAGATCACCTCTGGCAAGGCGACGGGGTCTCGATTGCTGGAGACTCCTGGGGCGAAAGTGGCTCGCCACTCGTCATGCTTCTTCATGGCGGGGGTCAGACGCGGCACGCGTGGCGAGGCACCGGCGAGACCCTCGGCAAGAGCGGGTACCACGCCTTTGCCATCGATGCCCGAGGGCACGGCGATAGCGAATGGGCGCCCGACGGCGACTACGAACGAGGCCGGATGATCGAAGACACCCGCCTTGTTGTTGAACAGATCCGGGCCGAGCATCCCGGCAGCAACGCACCGGCATTCGTTGGAGCTTCGATGGGAGGTAACGCGAGCTTGGCCGGCCTGGGCGAAGGTTCGCTCGTCGGGTCATCGTTGGTGTTGGTCGACATCGCGCCGCGCATTCGTGCACAGGGCACGAAGAAGATCGGTGAGTTCATGGGGCAAAAGCCCAACGGGTTCGACAGTCTCGAAGAAGTGGCCGACGCCATCTCGAGCTACCAACCTCATCGAGAACGGCCCCGCAACCTGGAGGGTTTGGCCAAGAACATCCGGTTAGGAGCTGACGGGAAGTATCACTGGCATTGGGATCCCGCATATCGAAGTCGCCCCCGTCTCACTCGCGACGAAACCAGGGTTCGCACTCGTCGGCTCGAAGACGCGGCTCGGAACCTGTCGATCCCCACGATGCTGATCCGAGGTGGTCTTTCTGATGTTCTCGATGAGGCCGGAGCTCAAGCCTTTCTCGATCTGGTGCCCCAAGCTGAATACGTGAACATCACGGGTGCGGCGCACATGGTCGCGGGAGACCGGAACGACACGTTCGGTGAAGCAATGATGAGCTTCCTCGCTCGAAACCATCAGCCGCAATAGCTCTGTCAACTTGCTCCATTCCGAACTCTCCAGAACCCAGCAGTCCACAATCACAGCCGAAGGAACGCCATGAAACTGAAGAACCGAGTCTGCGTCGTCACGGGTGGTGCCAGTGGCATCGGCAAGGCGATGTGCGAACTCTTCGCCGCGGAGGGAGCGCGGTCTATCGTTGTCATTGACCGCGATGAGGCCGGGGCTCAAGCAGTCGCAAGTTCGGTGAACGGCCATGCGGAGGTCTGCGACCTGGCGGATGGCGACGCCATCACCGACGTGCTCACGAGGATCGAAAACGATCTCGGCCCAATCGATGTGTTGTGCAACAACGCAGGGATCGCGTCAGGCGGTGATCCCCTCACCACGCCGATCGACGAGTGGCAGAAGCAGTGGGATGTCAACGTGATGAGCCACGTCCATGCCGTTCGTGCGGTACTCCCTGCGATGCTGGCCAGGGGTGAAGGCCACATTCTCCATACGGCGTCCATGGCGGGAATTCTGACCAGCCATGGGAATGCCCCCTATGCCACGTCCAAGCACGCTGTGGTTGGTCTCGCCGAGTGGCTGTCGATCACTTATCACGACAAGGGAATTCGCTCCTACCTGTTGGCTCCGCTCGGTGTCCGGACCCCGATGCTTCCCGATCAAGACTCCGAATGGGCCAAGTCCGCAGCTGGTCCACTTCGCGAGCCGGAGGAGGTAGCCCAGCAGGTGGTTGACGCATTCGACGAAGAGCGATTCTTGATCCTCACCGATCCGATCGCTGCTGATTGGATGGAGTTCAAGACGAAGGATCCGGAGAAGTGGCTCAAGGGCATGCGTCGCCTTCAGGCTCGCATCGACGCGGCCAGCGAGTAGAGAACGAGCCGCGGCCAGCGAGTAAAGAGACAGCCGCGGGGCTATTCCTCGACGATGAGGGTTGCCTCCATCGCCGGATGGATGCTGCAAATGAACGCGTAGGTACCCGGCGCAGAAGGGGCAACGAACGAACTCGCGCCCGTTGCATCGATGGTGCCGGTGTCGAACGATCCATCCTCAGCGGTGACGGTATGCGGTGCAGTATCGCTGTTGTTGACAGCAACAACCGCGCCGGGGCCAACGGGAGCGAACGAGCCGAACGCAAAGTCGGCAATGTCGATTCGGCCAGCTTGGTCTCCTGACCCCGCGTCGTCAGCCTGTTCATCTTTGGCGAGAGCTGCGTCGTTCGCGTTTGGGTCAGCGGCGCCACCATCCTGATTCACTTCGTAGCCGGCGTTAGCCACGGGGTCGGGTGCGCTTGGAGCAGGCCGAGCAAGCCCGAGGGCGGCCCCGAGCCCTGCGACAACACAAATCGCAGCTGTTGGCGTGAACTTGTTGGTCATCAGATGCTCCTCAGACGCCCGGAAAGCCGAAGTTCTGGAAGAACCAGAGCGACGATGTGAGCCAGATCAAACTCAAGATTGCGACGAGCGATCCGCCCGCAACCGGCAACGTGATGCCGGGCAAACGCTTGGCCCGCAACAACAGCAGCTTGGTTGTAAAGGCCCCGTAGAACGCACATCCAAGCAACGAATGCGCCAGCACCCGGGTGGTCAGCGTTTGAAAGCCGAGTGACCACAAGCAGTGATAGGCCACGGGCAAGGTGAGTACGAAGGCCACCGTTCCCATCCATCGATGAACGGATGACGCCGCATCGGGTGCGGGCCCCGCCCCTGGCAATCGTCCCCACATCCAGAGAGCTGAGATGAGCTGAAGGAGGGCGAAACACCCGGCTGCTGTGGTGAACCACGCCTTCATTGACAGCACCGATGGAAATCCAAATGTTTGGATCCCCACTCCTGTTGCACCGTGAAGCCTGCCGTAGACCCCGAGCGAGATGGACACTGCTGCGCCCACGCTCGCCGCGAGTCCGATGGCGCTCACTCCCCCAAATCCGGTTCGACTGTCGCCTTCACCAATGACTTCGGGCGATCCCGAAAAACGTCCTGATGTTTCCATCCCTTTGGTCCCTCCTCGGACGGGCGATTCGAACTCGAACTCGCACCGTCAACCCCTCAATCCCTAGCATGACGACCGTGCCGTCGCCGAACAAAGAGATCGAAGCCGTCCTGGTCGCCAACCAGGCCTTCTACTCAGCGCACGAACAACGAGACCTCGTGGCGATGGAAGCAGTGTGGGAGCAAGGGCCCAGTTGTGTGTGCATTCACCCCGGCTGGCCGATCCTTCGAGGCTGGGATGCCATCCTGAATTCGTGGACGAGAATCTTCGCCGGACCGGGTCGCAATCAGTTCATCTTGACCAACATCTCGGGATCGGTTCGAGGCACAACTGCGTGGGTGACCCTCGATGAGAACATGATGGATCAGGCCAACACCGGCACGATCGCTGCAACGAACATGTTCGTTCGAACCGATTCGGGTTGGCGCCTCGTTCTTCATCACGGTTCGCCCGTGGCCCAGCGCCGCTGAATCGATCAGTCGGTCCACGGTCGAGAGGCAGTGACGAGCCCAGGACTGATGACTCCATGATGTCCGTCGGCTCCCGGTGAGTTCGCCCAGAGAGCGCCCGCCGGAACGTCGACGACAGGAAGGGCCACGGCTCCTGAAGTGCTCATGGTCGATGGCGCGCCGCTGAGAACCCAGGTGGTTCCGCCGGCCGGGGCCACTCGGAGCGCCACCGCATCGGGATGCCACGCCGCGACGATGGAACCAAGCGTTCTGCCGGAGCTGCGGTCAAGACGGGTGTGCATGGGCCCGGCAAGAACCAACGTGAAGGCTTGTGGCTGACGATCCATAGCGCTGAGAAGATTGTGGGCCATGACCTCATCGCGCGGTTGCTCGAGCATGCCAATCGCGTCGAGTGGCACCGGGGAACCGGGAGCGACCCATGGCCCATCCATCGCGACGAGCATCAGCTTGTCGTCTGCCACGTCCTGATCCTGATTCAACTCGAGGCGGTGCGCGTTGAGATCTGAGACGAGTTGTGCCATCGCTTGGCTGGATCGTCCGTCTTGGAACTCTGCCCGACGCCGAAAGAAGGAACCGACGGGCCCACCGTCGAGTCGCTCGGTCATCGGAATCTCCAAACCAACGATCACCTCGAGCCCGATCGACGTGGCGTGTTTGACCGCCATCATCACAAGCTGCGGGAGCTCCTGGGTGCCCGGCAGATCACCGATGAAGACCAGACCGCCGGGCTTCATGAGCGGACGTAGTTCGACACAACAGGTTGTGATCTCGAGCGAGGGCTCGGACGGTTGCGGCGACGTAGTACTCATGCCCACCTTCGGTTCTCAGTCTTCTTCCTGGGGAACGATCGGTACAAACCAGCCGGCAGCTGGGGCAAGTTCGGGGATGATGTCGAGTTGGATCTCCTCGTTGTCCCGAATGATGTCGATGACAACAGCGACACCCGGTTCGGCTGAAGGAAGAGCGGCGACTGAGCGGACCTGAGCACCCTCGACAGATTGAATGATGTCGCCGACCTGGATCCCGCCTCGCTCGGCGGGCGAGCCGTCCCCGACTTCCTCGACGCGCAGCCCGTTCTCAACTTCGGCGAGATTGACTCCGATCACGGTCGGGCGACGGCCACATTGGGCGTTTTCTGGCGGCACGTGGCCTTCGGCCACGTATGCCGTGACGAACGCATCGATGCATTCGTCGTTACCAGAAATCGTGTGGCCGCCACCGTGGTAGGTCAGCAGGTGTCCATCGTCGAGCCGTGCGGCAAGCTCCACTGACCACGGATACGGGGTTGCGGGGTCACCGGTGTTTCCAACAACGAGAATGGGCCCGGCACCCGTCGTATCGAGGTCTGGCAAACCGACGATCTGGCCGGGGAATCGATGACAATACGCGACGTCGACGGCGTTCCCGACAGTCGCTGGTGCCGACAGGGACAGTGCTTCGAAACCGTCCACCGCTTCTTGGTCAGAATCGACCCCGGCTCCATCTGCGCAAGTGACTGACCAAAACACGGCGGGCTCGAATCCGTCGCTCAAGAGCTGCAGAAAGTTCTCGGCGCCACCAACATCGCCATCGTCGACGCGGGCCACGATGTCGCTCACAAAGGGGCCAGCGAACTCTGGGGCGAGGTAGGTCGAGCCCACCACGACGTTGAGAAGGTCGACTGGCCCGAATGTCTCTCCGCCGTCGACAGGAATCGGGTCAGCCTCCAACTCCTCGAAGAGTCGAGCAACTGTCTCGGAGAATCCAGCATCTTGCAGCGCGCAATCGCTTGAGTTGTCGCACCCAATGTCGAGTCGGCGGAACGCATCGTCGAACACCGGGTACCGAGTCAGTTCGCTCTCGATCGAGAATGTGCCAGGCAGAACACCCCCGTCGAGCACCATCCTCCCGACCTGATCAGGGAACAGTGATGCATAGACCCAACCGATCTCCGTTCCGTAGCTGAAGCCCAGATAGTTCAATTTGTCGTCGCCCAATGAGCGACGAAGGAACTCCAGGTCATTCGCAACTGCCGCGGTGCCGATGTGGTCAATGAACGGACTTTGCGCGGCGCAACCCATGACCTCATCCCAGACGGCGATCGCGGCATCGACCTCATCGGTGTAGCCGTCGGATCCGTCAGTCAGTGTTGTCGGCTCGTCCGGCAGCACATCGGCGCAGTTCAAGTCGCCACTTCCGCCGACACCGCGGGGATCCCAGCCAATGAGATCGAAGTCCGCTCCAAGGCCTCCCGGCAGCTCATAGGTGGCAATTCGATCGACCGTGGCGCCACCGGGTCCTCCGAAGTTCACGAAGATCGCGCCTCGCGATTCGCCTGTGGCCCGCCGGCGGGCGAGCGCGAGTTCCATGGTTGGGCCCGTCGGATTGCCATGGTCGATGGGCACCGTCACCGATGCACACTCGCCTGACCGGCAGCTTTCCCACTCGATTGGCGGTGGCACTTCCGACGTGTCTGGTTGATCGACGGCAGATTCGTCCTCGGGCTCGATTGCTCCGCCCGCCGAGGACTCCTCAACGACACTCGTGTTGGGCGACGGAGGTGCACTGGACCGCAGCGTGGTCACCGGTGCGTCGTCAGGTTCGGCGATGATGCCGTCGTCGACGCTCGTGCAACTGGTCGAGATCAGCGCAATGACGACGCCTGCAATCACACCCCACCGAGAGCGGCCCGTCTTGAAGCGAAGTTGGCAGCTCACGGGTTTTTGCACGGGAGCAGTATTGACGTTGTGGCGACGCAACCCGCGTCAACCGTGGAAGTCCACCAGTTCATGACCCACCAGTTCAAGACCGGCCCGCCTCACATCCGGCTCCGAGACGTGAAGTCGATTCCGGAACCCGGTGATCAGCTTGCTGCGTGGACCGGGCGTCGCCATCCGGCTGTCTCCTGACACGCACGGGGCTCAGGTCCGGCCGCAATCCGAGCGGTCGGACCATCGAGCACAAGGCGTGGGGTTCGACGAATCGCCATGATGTCTGCAGTGCGATACGACGCAATGCGAGTCGACCATGAATCGATTGTCTGGCGATTCGAGCCCGACACGAAGAAGGTGGTCATGGGACCCTCGGGTTGGTAGCCATCGGCCTCATCGACCCGGATGGAACTTCCTGACCGCAACAAGACTTCAAACATCGCATGTCTCCTCTGATGAATGCCCGTCGTGTGAGGGCACCCCCATCTTGCAGAAGAGGTGTGACAGTAAGGAACGTCAGTTCGTGGTGCCGGTCAGGATCTTGAATTCGATCGACTGGCTGAAGAAGAGCATCACTTCACCCCGGGTGAAGGCACCGGTGTTCAGCTGGTCAACCCAGAAGGCGTAGCCGACTGGCTCGGGACTGCGACTCAGAACGTTCTCGTAGATGAGTGAGGCAAACTGTTCGTTCGTGAGCGATCCATAGATGGTTGCGAACTCCGGGCTTCCCGCAAACAGGTCAGAGATTGTTTCGAGTGACCAACCCTGGTTGACGTGGGCGTCGAACCAGAAGTTGAACCCATCCATGTCGGGATAGCGGAGGAAGTAGGCGCAATACAGCCGGTAGACGGATGCATTCACATCGTTGGTCGTCTGGAAAACCGGGTTCACCGGTGCCTGTCGACAGTTCGTGTAGCTCGGTGTCGCCGGGTTGGTCGAGATGACGGTCGATGTCGCTATGGCGGAACTGCCACCGCTGCCGCGAGCCGAGACTTCCACTGAATATGTCCCGGCCGGGAGATAGGCCGAAACTGTGACCGTGCGATTGGCGGCCGACACGGCGTTCGCAGCGACAACGATTCCGTTCTGCTTCACGACGACATCCCACCGTGACGCAGGCGGGGCTGATGCCGAGGTGTTCGGCGAGAGTTGCACAGTGACGCCACCACCGTTGAGCGTGACCGAAGAGACCGACGGGGTTGCCGGCGCAGCTTGGATCGACCATCCGATGGCCTCCATCGCACCGAGTACGACGGCATCAACGTCGTATGCCGACTCGCCGTTGTAGAGCGTCGGTGTCATCACATCTCCCGCGATGCCAGAGAACCCGGGATAGGTCGACTCGTCGAAGTGAGACATGGACGAACCGGCCAGATACGCAGAGTTCGGGTCATAGATCCGCTCCCACGTGGCGTCGAGATTGCGGAACCAGGCGTTGCCGGTCGTGACGACGGGACTATCAATGGTTCGGACCGGAGCGCCAGGAGCAGAGCCGGATCCTGAACCTGTATCGAAATACAGCGACTGGTCAAACGACGAGAACGTGTCGCTTGCACTCGAGCCCGGCTCGACATCGCTGGAGAAACCCAGGCCGTGCCCGATCTCGTGGAGCATCGTGGTGAAGAGCGAGTATTGGGCAGACGGAACTGACCCGCTGGTGACCGTGCTCCAATTCACATCGGAGTTCACGTACACAACGATGTCGGGCGAACCAGGGAACTGATCTGCCCCGAGGTTTGCGTTGTAGAGCGCAGACGGCTGGGTCATCGTCGATGACCCGTTGTTCATCACGACCAGCGCATGTTGAGTGCCGGCGAGGGCAGAACCGCCAAGAGCCTGGTAGCGAATCTGGACGTGGACGCCGCTGTTGTTCATGACAACGCTGTTCGCCCACTCCTCCATCACGGCCGTGATGACGATCCGATGGGCTTGGGGCATCGACGAACCGATGTATTCGATCGAATAGTCATTGGCCCCGGACGCGAAGTTCAGGTTCGATCCGAACACACTTCGGGCGGCATCTGTTGCCGCGTTGAGCACCGTGATGCGATTCTCGATCTCGGTCACTTCTGCGGCTGCGGGCTCTTCTGCAAAGTCGATGTGGAGATCCGACATCGTCGGCTCACCGACAATCTGGGATGCGATGCGACCCTCGTCCTGGGACGGCACATCGAGTCCTGGCAACGCCGCGTTCGAAGGCGCACCGCCCACCAGTACTGCAACCGCAGTTGTTGATGCAGCTACAAGATTCAAAAAGCGCCGACTCACAGAGTGTTTGTCGGCTACTCAACAGCGGACCTTGAGGGTCTCCTAGACCCAAGCTGACGGTTCGTCAGCCTGCAGATCGGCAGTCGAGCGCTGCGGCGAGAAGATCAGCCTTCGTACCAACAACTTCGAGTCGGCGCCCGTAGGAGACGTCATCGATCGTTGGGGCTTCACCCAAAGCACACGCCCGGGCGACTTCAGCATCCCAGGAGCGCTGAGATTGGTTCAAGACGTCAGCGGTGAACCAGCTTCGGAGCAGTTCATTGTGCTCAGCAAGATTGTCGCGCTCGGCTGTCGCCTGCTCAGCCGCAGCCGTCGCCGACTCCAAATCAGAAACGAGCGATTGTTCGGTCGATTCGAGCTCGGCGACGCGAGCCTCTGCAGTCTCGAGCCCTTCCACCAATGCGGGGTCTGGGGCCGCTGCAGCTTCGGTCGAGGAGGAACTCTGCACCTCGGTGGTAGCCGGAGCGATCTCGGCAGTGGGGACATCGCTGTCGCCACCACCGACTGCAAGGCCGATCAGGAAGCCTGCCAGACCAAGACAGAGTCCAGCGAGCGCGGCAACCATCCACCACCGTCGTCGGTTTGTGGGGCTCGCTCCCAGGTCGCTGGGCGATGTCTGGGCCACAGCTGGCGTCGATGCGATCGGTGTGGTCGATGCGGCCGGTGTCGTCGATACGGCCGATGACGTCAAGGGTTTGGTGACGACAGGCTCTACGAGCGCCACCGGCTTTGTCTCGACGGGGGGCTTGACCGGGGCGAAGAGTTCTGCAGGCTTCACTGCCTCGAGAGGCTTCACTGCGTCTACTCGCTTCAGCGCGTCTGCGAGTTCGGTTGCGGCTGCTGCCTCTGACTTCGCGATGTTTGCCGGCTTCGCGATGTCTGCCGGCTTCGCGATGTCACTGGCAATCCGTTCGCCAAGCCCGTTTTCAGCAAGCCGGTTGTCGGTAGGCCCTTTTTCAGGGAGCGCCGAGGGTTCGACGGGGTTCGATACGTACTGCTGGGTGGGGGCGACCGGCTTGGTCGGTTCCGCTGGCGTTGGCGAAGCAATTGAGGTTGTTTCAGCCGGATCTTGAGAGCCCGCAGCGTGGGAGAGAGCAGTGTGCGCCACCACAGAGTCGTTTGCCGTCGCCGTGGCATCTTCGGACGTCAGGTCGACAACCACATCAGGCTCAGCTTGAGTCCGGTGGGTTGGAGCTGGTGGTTCTGTGAAGGTCCCCCGGATGTTGTCCGTCCATTGCCGACCGTCCCAGAAGCGTTCCGAACCAATCCGCTGAGGGTCCGCGTACCAACCGGGGAACTGGGTGCTGTTGGCAGAATCAACCATTTCAGGCCTTGTTCCTGTGTGAGAGCGAATGAAGCGAGGCGAATGAGGGAGACTAGGCGGCGATGGGACGCTCCTCTCAAGCCTTGGGGAGATCGTCTCACCAGAAACAGCGACGCCGGATCGAGTATTCATCGTGCTCTCAGTGCGTCCGCTGCTCAAGTTCGAGCGCAATCTCAATCGAACCCAACGCGCCGATGATCAGCTCAGAGAGTTCGTCATCGATGACACCGATGAGTCGGACATCTTCCAAGACATCGCTCACCAGGCGGCGAGTCGCCGCTGTTTCTGCTCGATGCATCGCCGCGTGGAGCCACTGCTCATAGGACGTCATCGCAATCTCAGGGACCGGCTCAACCTTGGTGAGGAGCTCGGCGAGACAGATGCTGGACAGAGGTGCGGTACGAAGAGATGCGACCATGCCCATCCATCGGCATGGGCCATTCGGCCTATGAGCGGTTCGACGAGATATTTTCCTGGCGGCGACGGACGACACCCCAAGGCCTGATCACTGGTCGATTACGGTTGACGGTATGACACCGGGGGAACTGGCCGACGACCTGTCAATTGATGTGCGGGAACTTCGCAAGTGGTTGCGAGAACATCACCCTCGATCATCGGCGGGCAGGGGAACGCCGTGGCGAATCACTTCTGCCATGGAACACAACGCCCGAGTTGCGTTCGGACAACCTCCCTCGTTGAAGACCGACCTCCGGAACCTCGCTCGCGATGTCCGAGGTGAGCTCTCCGAGCTCAAGAGCGAACTCGCTGAAACCGCTCGCCAGGCGACAAGCGACATCCGGTCTTCAGTCGCTGACGCTCGCACCGACCTGCAGAACGAGACAGCCGACTGAACAAGACAGTCGGCTGGACGCGTTGTTCGTGGAGGCCTACGGGCGCCGGTGATTGGCCCAGGTCATGAATTCTTCGCGGGGCCAGGTGTTCACAACCTGATTGCGTGGTGCCCAGCCTCGTTGGGCGGTCAGCACGCCGTACTCCATCCGGCCGAGCTCCGAGGTGTGGTGGCTGTCGGTATTGATGACGAGCTTCACCCCACGATCGACTGCCTGACGCACCACCGAAGACGCCGCGTCAAGGCGTTGCAGCGCACCGTTGATCTCGAGGGCGACATCGAAGGTGAACAATGCTTCGAGCACGATCTCGACATCGATCTCGATCCCGGGCCTCCGACCGATGTAGCGCCCAGTGAGGTGACCGATCGAGTTGACCGTCGGATCAGCGATGGCGGCCACAAGGCGAGCGGTTTGTTCCTTCACCGAAAGGTCGAAGTGCGAATGGACCGAGGCAACCGTGTAGTCGAAAAGCGCACGGAACTCTGCGTCATAGTCGAGTCCACCCTTTGGACCAATGTTGAGCTCGCAACCATACAACAGCGTGAGATCTGGGTAGTCGCCCTGGAGCGCTCGAATCGCCTCGCGATGTTCGAGCATCTCTTCTTGGTTGGAACCGTTGATGGCGAGATCCTCACCGTGGTCGGTGATGGCCAGATACTCATACCCCTTCGCCGCCGCCACGGCGACCATCTCGGGCAGGGTGGATCGGCCATCTCCTGAACGATCGGTGTGGTAGTGCAGATCACCTCGGATATGCGCCACTTCGACCAGATCGGGGAGCTCGCTTTCCGCCGCAGCATCGACTTCGCCGGTGGCCTCGCGCATCGGTGGGGGCACCAGGTCCATCTCGAGCGCTTCGTAGATTTCTGCCTCGGTCTTGCTCGCGATCAGCTCGCCAGCAACGCCCTCTTCATCGACATGAAACAGCCCATATTCATTGAGAATGGCCTTGCGGTTGATCGCTCGCTGCCGGAGCGCGATGTTGTGCGCCTTCGAACCGGTGAAGTACATCGTCGCTGCCCCAAATTGTTCTGGGGCCACGACACGGACATCGACTTGGAGCCCGGCGGCGGTAAGAAAGGACGTCTTGGTCTCCCCACTGAGAAACACATCGTTTGCTTCAATGTGGTTTCGCACAACATCCATCACCGCACCGGGATCGGTCGCCGCCACAGTGATGTCGATATCGCCGACCGTCTCAGAAAATCGCCGCAAACTCCCGCAGAAGGCGACATCGGCGACACCCGCTACTGCCGCGAGATCCTCGACCAACCGTTCGGCCAAGGGGAGCGCATCGGCAATGGGTGTACGTCGGTTCTTGCCCGCCAGACCAAGCCGATCGATGGCCTTGGCGATCTTGGCTTCACTCGTCGCTCCAAGACCAGGGAGCGTTCGCAGCTTTTCGGCATCTATTGCCGCCTTGAGCGCCTCAACATCTTCGACGCCGAGCTCAGCACGAATGAGTTTGAGCGTCTTGGGGCCCATCCCCGGGATCCGGCTGAGTTCGACAACTGACGGTGGATACTTCTCGCGCAGCACCGTCAGCTTCTCGACAGAACCCGTGTCGACGAACTCGCGAATCTTCGACGCGGTCGCCTTTCCGATCCCCTTGATCTTCGTCAGCTCGGATGCACTCAGATCAGCTGGGTTGCGGGAATCTCCCTCGAGAGCCTGCGTTGCGTTCTCATAGGCCCGAACTTTGAATGACTGCGGACTCTCCTCTTCGAGCGTCGTGAGCATCGCGAGCTCGCCCAGCATTGCGAGGACATCACGTCGGTCCATTGGACCCTCGATTGCGGGCCCGCTTGGCCAGACGCAGCAATGCCGCTCCTGCAAGCGCTAGCTCGGCTGCAGAAAGGCCATCGCCTCCAGAACTCGTCGTAGCCCCGAATCGCTTGGCCATGTCGTCGTCGATCAACCCACGCCGGTGCGCAAGCCGCAATCCGGCGTTGCCAACGATCGCCAAATCGCTGAAACGTCCCAGAAGAGGGAACCGACCCGAGAGCTTTCGCCGCAAATAACCCATGGAACGACTGTAGCGCTGGTCTTCCAGACCCTTGCCTGCGGTGCTTCGGTCGGCTCTGGTGGGATCCAGCCGCGACAAGGCAGTACCTTCTTGACATGGTCATCGCTGTAGTTGCCCTCGCTGTGCTTGCGTTCGCGCTTGTGGCGCTTCTCCTTCGTTCGCAATCTCGGTCGACCGAGCTGACATCTGACTTGGACAGTGCCCGTCGGGATCTCACCTCGACAAAGGACAGGCTCGGGTCACAGATCGCCCAACACGAAGAAACCATCTCCGCCCTGCAAAGCACTGCGTCTGAATCCGAAGCTCGAATCGCACAACTCGAACACACCGAACAGACCACACAACTCGAGCTCACCGAAGCCAAGGCAGCGGCAACTGAACACCAAGAAGCCGTCACGACCGTGAGGGCAGAGCTTGCGGAGTCGATGGAGCGAGCCGAGGAACTCGCCGCCCAGAACAATGCCCTCGTCGACGATCGCGATGCGCTCAAGAACGAGATCGAAGCTGCGAAGTCGGCCCCTTCAATCGTGTTGGGTCAGGAGCACACGAATGGTTCGAATTCCTCCCCCATGGAAGCACTGTGGGATCTCGAACTCACACGCAGCGAACGAACCTGGCGCCACAGCGTCGCCATCAACCCCGAGGAAGATCCGAACCCATTCGCCGATACTGACGATCCGGTTCGCCTCGCCGTCGAGATCGAGGCTGCGGCGCTGCGTGAAGACGTTGGGGCCTTCATCACCATCGAATGGAACGCCCCTCCGGTCGCCGACACAGGGCGACGCCAACTCGTTCTCCGAGTGGCCCAAGAAATCCTGGCCGCTGCAGCTCGTGAACCAGCTCCCTCGACGCTACGGGTCAGCGGCGAGGCCGAACTGACCCTCGAACTGATTCAGACCGACGAAGACGATCAAATCATCAACCTGGTTCCACCGGTCATCGACAGCAGTTTGGTTGACGTCCAGAGCGCCCAAGGACTTCGGATTACCGTCCGAACTGACTGATCGCCCAGATGAGCACCTCCGCATGGCAGCGCCGGCTGGAAGCTCTCCTGGGCATCCCCGCCACCGAAGGCAACAGCGTCGACGTCTTGCGGAACGGCGATGAGATCTTCCCCGCCATGCTGGATGCGATCAACGCATCCACCAGAACCATCGACTTTCTGACCTTTGTGTTCTGGAAGGGCGACATCACCGTCGCGTTCGCCGACGCACTTTCCGAGCGTGCTCGGGCTGGCGTGCGTGTGCGAGTTCTCCTTGACACCTTGGGTGCTCGACACATACGCAAGCCGCTGGTCGAGCAGATGCGTGAAGCTGGTTGTGATCTTCGCTGGTTCCGGGCAGTCGATTCGCCACTCAGTCGGGCCAACCATCGGACCCACCGCAAGCTACTTATCTGTGACGAGACAACGGCATTCACCGGTGGCGTCGGCATCGCAGAAGAATGGACCGGCAACGCCACGAACCCCACCGAGTGGCGCGACACCCACTTTCGTGTGCGGGGCCGAGCCGTCGACGGTCTGCGCGGCGCATTCATCGACAACTGGATCGAGACCGGACCGCTGGCGATCGATGAGATGTTCGATCTGTTCCCCGGACACGACAACACGGGTCGGTCGACAGTCCAGGTCATTGCCGGGGCAGCCGAGGCTGGCGGAAACGACATCGCCACATTGCTCGAGGTGTTGATCAGCACTGCTGAGGAGCGTCTCCGTATCGCAACGGCCTATTTCAACCCCGATGACGAACTCACCGCTCTTCTCATTGAGGCCGCACATCGAGGCGTCAAGATTGAAGTTTTGGTGCCGGGCCTGCATGCCGACAAGAGATTCGTGCAGATCGTGGGAGAAGCTCGCTACGAAGAGCTCCTCGATGAGGGCGTCGACATCCGCTGCTACACCCGCTCAATGCTCCACACCAAGATTCTGACCGTCGACAGCACGGTGGCAACAGTGGGCTCGGCCAACATCAATCAGCGGTCGTTCCAATTCGACGAGGAGGTCAACCTCGTCCTCTTCGACCCCGAAGTCGTCGCCATTCTCGACGAGCACTTCGACGAGGACCTTCGCTCGAGCGAGGCGATCGACCCTTCGGCCTGGGCCGAACGCAGTCTTGTCCAACGCGCGGCTGAGCGAGCCGCCTCGGTTGTGTCTGACCTGATCTGATCTGTCGGGTCAGGTCTGTCTGGAATGGGCGATCAGACCGTCGAACGATCTAGACCGAATCGTCGAGCGCTTCGCCTTGCAGCACGATGATCCCACCTCGACGCAGCGCGACGACCCCGCTGGCAACAAGATCTTGTAGCGCGGCATTCGTGGTCGGGCGAGTGGTTCCCGCCAATGAAGCGATGATCGCTTGAGTCAGAGGAATGTCGTCACCGAAAAGCTCACGAAGTTCGCTCAGCCTGCGACGAACCCGAAGCTCGGCCGGGTGGTGCCGGGCCTCGAGCAACAGATTTCCGGCCTCGCGAACTCGGGCATCGAGCATTCTGACGAGCAGATCGTTGAGTTTCGGCAATTCCTGTCGCGCCCGATCGAACTCCCGTCGGCCGAGCACCTTTGTGGTGAGGTCGGTAACAGCGCGAGCCGTTGCTCCCCGAGCCTCATCAGAGATCAGTGCTTGCTCGCCCATGAGATCGTTTGGACCGCGAATGGCCACCGCCACCGTGTCGCCTTGAAGCGTGACACGTTCGACGAGCACGTGGCCTCCCACGATGACGTGGAGCGCCTCGCCCGGATCGCCCTCGAGAAAGAGCGTCTGCCCGCGCGGCACGTAGCGCGAAGTCATGATCGACTCCAGCCCGTCCCGCGACTCATCGTCCAGAGTCTCCGTCAGCCGCTCCCACATTGGCCCAACGCTAACGCGCAAACGAGCGGAGACCGAATCGACTCCCCCGAACAGTGCAGAAGTCAGGAGACCAGGTTGATCCGTTCCCTCCAACGGATCAACCCGATCTCCATATGGGGCCCGGTCCCTCCACCGGACCCCGTGTTCTCAGGTCACAACGCCGCTGTGCTCCCTTGAACGCTTCTCATGTTCCTCTAGCTGGGCCGCGGCGTCTGTCAGCCAGCTGACACTTCTCGACATTTCTCCGAAGATTTCCGTGACTCTTGGTCACCGTGGCCGTTGCCCAGAGGCCGCTCACTCCAACCGCCAACCAACGGGAAACCGCTCGTCGTCAGCCGGATACTCGCCCGCTACCGCCGTGGTGTCAGCATCGCCGACCATCGGGTCACAACCAGGGTGGGGATACCACGTACTGTCGTCTCCCAGCCAACGAGTGGAGAGTGCGACTCGCCGGTTGGGCCCAGCATTCCCTCGAGCGCCGTGCACAATCCAGGAGGAAAAGGCGATGGCGTCTCCTGCTTCGACATCAAAGCCGACAATGTCGAACTCGTCGCGTGCCGCTTCGACATCGGGGCATCGCTCTCCGTCGAAGTCGGCGACCCACTCTTTGGCCGAGTCACCAAAGGCTTCGGGGGCGTAATAGGCGTCCCACAGGTGAGAGCCTCTCAGAAACTCGAGCGAACTCTCTTCGACCGTGGCATCGCTACAGGCAACCCAGATCGAACAAATCTGCTTTCCCAAAAATGGCCAGTACGGAATGTCTTGGTGCCACGGTGTCGGATTCGCCGTTTCCGGTTCCTTGATCAGCAGGTGATCGAAGTACAAACGACTAGATGTTGCCCCCATGAGCCGCCCAGCAATTTCGGCGACCCCGCTCTCGAACGCGAACCGATTGACCGCTCCCACGTCGGGCCACAGATACCGGGTGGTAAACAATCGCCCGGTCGATGCTCCGGGATTGGTATCCGTCACCCACGTCCCTGGCTCCGCCAACTGGGCGGTGGCCACCTCGAGGATCTCATCGATCTGATCCTTCTCGACAACTCGCGGGATCTTGACCACCCCGTCGTCTCGAAACGTGGCAATAGTCTGATCCGATAGCGCAACGTTCATGAGAAGAGCATCGCCTACCCTCCCTTTCATGGCCAGTCCCATCCAGAGCTCCTTCCCCCTCAGCAACCAGTGGCCCACCCTCGATCCATTTCTTTTCATCGCCCATCACGACGACACCTATCCAACAGGCACTGCCGACTTCGGGCCGGATGCTTCGCTCGAGGGTCGGTCCATCGGCCAGGATTTCGCCGACAAGGACGGGTGGAACATGTATCACGGCGCGTCCGTTCCGGGCTTTCCCCAGCACCCCCACCGCGGCTTCGAGACCATCACCTACGTCCGCGAAGGTGTGTGCGACCACTCTGACTCTCTGGGTGCCAAGGCCAGGTTCGGACAGGGCGACACCCAATGGATGACCGCAGGTTCAGGCATCGTGCACGCCGAGATGTTCCCACTACTCGATCGAACAGGTCCGAATCGTCTCGAGCTCTTCCAGATCTGGCTGAACCTTCCCGCCGACGACAAGATGGTGGCGCCCTATTTCACCATGCTGTGGAACCACGAAACTCCCGTCGTCCACGACACCGACACCAGCGGCGCAGCCACCCACATCACCGTGATCGCAGGGTCGCTCCTCGGCGTCGACACTCCCGCACCGCCCCCTGACTCATGGGCCGCCAAGTCCGAAGCTGACGTCGAACTCTGGCACGTCGTACTCGAGCCCGGTGCACGATGGACCATGCCGGCCGCACTCGGCGACCAGACCCAACGCATGCTGTACTGCTTCGACGGATCAGGAGTCGAGATCGAGGGCGAAGCGATTCCACAAAAGACCGGAGCACAGATCAGTTGCGATCGTCCGCTCCAACTTGTCGGTGGATCACAGGGGGCCCAGTGCCTCATGCTTCAGGGCCGTCCGATCAACGAACCGGTGGCCCAATACGGACCCTTCGTCATGAACGACGAAGCCGGAATCCGACAAACTCTCCAGGACTATCAGCAGACCGGATTCGGTGGTTGGCCATGGCCTACCGATGGACCGAACCACGGCGCTGAACAGCGTCGCTTTGCCCGCCACAGCGACGGCAAGCTCGAAGAATTCGCCCACTGGGGCCCCGACCGCTGACCCAGACCGGGCGCCAAGCGGGCGGAACCAACGCGTTGAAACTTGAACTGACCGGCCGCGGTGTGGAATTGCCGCCGCAAACTCCACACTCGCGACCGTTCAGCGAGCACGGGGCAAGACCCCAAACGACCGTGAAACGAGTCAGTGACTTAGCGTCACGTTAATACGGATTGTGCGGAGATGAGGAAACCTCACCCGAATTCTTGCCAGTGAGTGATCCCGCTCACATTCGAGAGAGATCCGGTCTTCACTCCCAGGGAGAGACCTACGCCGGCCGTCCGGCAAGTGAGGCGGGAAGTGCGGCCCGAGGCGCTTCGCCGTCGCCGGCAGCACTCTCCGACTCGTTCTCTTCTGGTTCTTCTTCGACCTTCGGGGCATTGGGATCGATCGAGTGATCGGTGACCTTCAAGAGTTCAGCAGGAATCTCTGGTTGCGGCTCGACCTTGACGGCTCCGACGAATTGGACGCCGACCATGTCGTAGTCCGAGCCAGACACGGCCTTGTCCTGGCCGAAGTCCGCGACTTGCAGTTCACCGTTGAACAGTCTCGTGATCTGAGCGACAACGAACCATCCGGCCTCAGAGTCGGGGAACTTGTTGACAACATCGCCAACCTGAACGTCCAACAGACGCATACGGGCAACTTTGGCAAACTGACGTTCCGACATCTGGGCTCCAGGCCTTGGCATCACCGCAAGGTGATGCAGGTTCAGTGGAGACATCGGCGCGTCTCACGCCGGACCTGAGACTCTTCCTCAGGAAGCCTTCACCGCGGCCACACCGGCGGCGAAGAGAGGAAGACATCCGCCGCGACCCTCGAGCCCGGGGACGTCCCGACCACGGAGGGGGTCCTGTCGTTCGAGAACGTGATTCTCCGGATGCGGCATGAGGCCAAGCACGAAACCGGTGTCATCGGTGACGCCCGCAATGTCACCAGTCGAGCCGTTCGGATTGTGTGGATACGCGCCATCAGCAGGAAGAACTCGACCACGCTCATCGAGTTCGACATAGCGCAGTGCAACCTGATCGTTTGCTTCGAGCGCCTTGCCATCTTCGATGGCAAAGCGTCCCTCGCCATGAGCGACGGGGCAGCGAAGTGGCTCCGAAAGTCCAGACGTCCAAACCGAATGTGAGGACGTTGGGTCAAGCGTCACCCAACGACACTCGAAGCGCTCAGATCGATTCTCGCCGAGCGTTCCGGCCTGCTCGTTTCCTGGCAGGAGACCAGCTCGCACCAACGCCTGGAACCCGTTGCAGACACCGAAAATCGGCTTCTCGTCGACAACCGCCTGGTTGAGCTGATCGCCGAACCAGCCTGCCAGGTCGAGGCCGAGCAATCGGCCTGCACCGAGTGCATCTCCGTAGGAGAAGCCGCCAGGAACAGCCAGCAGCTGATGATCGCTCATCTTGACTTCGCCAGCCCGCAACGCCGACAGCGGCACGGGACGGGGATCTGCTCCTGCGAGTGCGAACGCTTGAGCCAGATCGCCGTCTCGATTCGTTCCGAGCGCAACGGGGATCAGAACCTTGGGCTTCATGATCGACCTCCGTCGATGTGACCTGACCAGGCGGCGCCAATTTCCGACAGGCCGAGCTCGTGAACTCCGAAGCTGACACTCGATCGATCAACAACGGAGCCGATCTTCTGCGCAAACGGCACCATCTTCTCCAGAAAGGCTTCCGCGTCGGCTGGGCGCACTTCGACGAGGTATCGGCCAGACCCTTCGCCGAACAGAACCTCCGGATCTGAATTCACGTCGAGAGCCAGACCGAGGCGACCGGCAAAGGCCCACTCACAAGCCGCGACGGCCAAGCCCCCTTCAGCCAAATCGTGACCGCTTCGAACCAGGTCAGCCGATATTGCATCCGCCAGTGCGTGGTGGCGAGCAATGGCAACGGGATCTGGCCGAGGCACCGCGCCGCCGAGATCCTCACCCAAGACTGCGTCGAGGTGAGAGCCCCCAAGCTCGCCACGAGCCGGACCAACCAGCCACACGTCGTTGCCCGCTTCGACCACGCCCGTCAATGGCACGACATCGAGATTCTTCACGATGCCCATCGCCGTGATGACGAGGGTCGGGGCCACAGGATCGCTGACTCCGTCTTGGTCGACGAAGACGTTGTACAGCGAGTCCTTGCCCGACACGAACGGCGCTCCGAGAAGAAGCGCGGCATCGTGACAACCGCGACACGCTGCAACCAGTTGGGCCAGAGTCTGTGGGTCGGTGGGATTGCCCCAGGCAAAGTTGTCCAGGAGCGACAGTTCCTTCGGATCTGCCCCCGCCAGTACGACATTTCGCACTGCTTCATCCACAACCTGCCAGGCCATCGCCTCGGGATCGAGGGCACCAAGACGCGCATTGACGCCAATGCCGAGCGCTACCGCTCGCGTGCCATCGGTTCCCGGAGGAATCATGGCAGTCCCGTCGGCCGCCCCGTCGCCGAGAACACCGCCGTAGGGACGCACGATCGTTCCGCCAAGGACCTCGTGGTCAAAGGTTCGTACGACGTCTTCGTTCGAACGAATCGATGGGTGGGCGAGCAGAGAGAGCGTTGCCGCCGCGGGGTCGTACTCCGGAATCGGCTGTCGGGTGCTGCGAACGAGCTCGAGCACCCCTGCCTTCATCCGGCGTCGTGGCCGACCGTCGTGCAGGAAGGCGCACTCCAGATCGATCACGGTGTCGGCACCATCGCGCACAACCAACCGACCTTCACCGGTGAACGTTCCGATGACGGCCGCTCCCACGCCCCAACGGTCTGCCAATTCGAGCAACGGCGCAGGGTCTGGGCTGGCGACCACCATTCGCTCTTGGGCTTCACTGAGCCAGACTTCCCACGGGGCGAGGCCTGGGTATTTTCGAGGTACGAGTTGGAGGTCGACTTCAGCACCCAGCGTTTCAGCCATCTCACCAACGGCGGACGAAAGACCCCCGGCACCGCAGTCTGTGATCGCGGAGTAGAGGCCCAGATCACGAGCGGCGACGACGACGTCAATCAGGCCCTTCTCGACAATCGGGTCGCCGATCTGCACCGACGAACCAGCAACTTCGGCAGTCTCGGCCGCCATGGTCTGGGAAGAGAACGTCGCACCGCCGACGCCGTCACGACCAACCGCCCCGCCGAAGACCACGATGGCATCACCAGCCTGGGCCGAGGTCGGATTCGACCCAGACGGGAGAAGTCCCACACAACCAGCGAACACCAGTGGCGTCGTGGTGTACGCAGGATCGTGGACGATCGCGCCGGCAATGTTCGGCACGCCAATCTTGTTTCCGTAGTCTCCGACGCCGGCGATGACACCCTCCCGAATACGCCGAGGATGAAGAACGCCCGCTGGCACGTCTTCAGGATCAGTCTCGCTCGGACCGAAGCAGAGAATGTCGGAGATCGCGATCGGCTTGGCAGATACACCGAGGATGTCCCGGACGACGCCGCCGACACCAGTATTCGAGCCACCGAACGGTTCGAGGGCAGAAGGATGGTTGTGGGTTTCTGCTTTGAGAGCCACGTCGAAATCGTCGTCAAAGCGGACGATTCCGGCGTTGTCGACAAAGGCACTGCGAACCCACGGAGCGTCGATGGCATCCGTGGCGGCTCGCAGATAGGAGTTCAACAAGCCATCGATCTCGGACCCGTCGTCCGTTTCGATCAACGCCCGGAACGTTTTGTGGGCGCAATGCTCGCTCCAGGTTTGCGCCAAGGTCTCCAGTTCAGCGTCACTCGGCTCGCGTCCCAGCGCCGCGAAGTGATCGCGGATCACGATCAGCTCTTCAGGATCGAGCCCGAGTCGCCGCCGTGCATTGAGATCAGCAAGCCCGGATTCGTCCAGGTCGGCAATGGCGACGTGACTCGTCAGCGGAGCGTGTGCCGCCAGATCAGCAAACGCAGGCGGAAGAGACCCCTCGGCCCATCGCTCGATGACGTCGTTATGAAGCACTCGCTCGGCCAACTTACGAACGTCGATGTCGCCTTTGGCTTCCACGACGAACCGCATACCCATGGTGGCTGCAGTCACGTCGATGTCCAGCACATTGGCAGCTCGAACCAGCTCTGCGCCTTCTCGATCCGTGACGCCGGGGCGCAGCCCTGTCTCGATGACGACTCCCCCGACGTCATGATCGTCAGCGGGCAACCACCATCCCTCTACCTCGTCGGACAACAACGTGTCCGCAATTGTCACCAGGGGCCCTGGGTTCTCAGATCCCGTTCCTGTTTCGGCGATCACGTCGTCGCCAAATTGGACGTGCGCGAGACGGAATCGATGAATCCGATCCACGTCGATACCAAACAATGCCGCCCGCTCAACGAGGCCTTCGCCAGCCTCGTCGACATGTGCGGGCCCAACCACAACCGCTCTGTCTTTCGCCATTGCGTCCAAGCATGACGGGCCGACCCACCTGACGCTCGAACCCTCAGCCCTTTCAACAAAAAGTTGAAGCCACAACCCACTACGGTTCGGTGTGTGATGACCCATCGCAGGAGCGGCCGCGCCAGCTGCCCCAACGCAAACCGCACAACCATCCACATGATCACCGGAACGGGGCGAACCACATGAACGAGTTCGTCTTCGGCGTCGACCTCGACGGCGTGTGCGCCGACTACACGCTTGGATTCAGAGAGATTGTCGCCGAGGTCCGAGGCGTCGACCCCGAGTCACTCCCACTCGAACGATCATGGTCCTTCGCCGAATGGGGCCTTTCCCCTGAGGACTTCGCCGAGCTGCATCAGTTCGCGGTGACCGAAAAGCGGATGATGGCAAGCCTCCCCGCTTTTGAGGGGTGCGCCGATGCCCTGTGGCGACTCTCAGACGCCGGCATCTGGATTCGGATCATCACCCATCGGCTCTATGTCAACTGGGGACACGCAACGGTGGTGAGCGACACGGTCACCTGGCTGGACGAAGCCCAGATCCCCTATCGCGATATTTGTTTTCTCGGAGCCAAGCCCCAGGTTGAAGCCGACGTGTACATCGACGACGCGTCGCACAACATCACGGCACTCCGAGCCACGGGCAATCCAGCGATCGTCTTCGACCAACCCTACAACCGGGAACTGGACGGCCTTCGTGCCCACTCGTGGATCGAAGTCGAAGACATCGTGATGGACCTGGCAGCCCAAGCTGACGGCATTCAGCCCCAGCTTCCCGGTTTCGACGCCGGCGCTGATCGACTTGCCCGCAACCGACCGAAGAGCTGAGTCAGCCCCGGTCGAGACAGGCGCTGTCGCTGACTGCCTGAAGAACGATCAGGCAGGCAGGGCGGTGGCTTGAGCAGCCAAGCGGTCGAGCGCGTCGCTCCACCAAGAGGTCTCTACAACCGAGCGACCGGGAAGATCTCGGAGCATCTCATCAACAAGAGTGATGAACCCCGGGTGGTCGCACGTGAGGCGAAGATCGAGGAGCTGGTCAGTTACCCGGCCCCGGTCAATCAACTCGCCATCGATCTTCGACTTGAACTCTGCAATCAGCGTCTCGGTCACCTGACCATCGTGCCACTCTTTTGAGGGGCTAGGGGGATCATAGGGAGAGGGTAAACCCACCCGAACACCCTGATTCACGTCATTCAGCAACACCAAACTTCACTCAACTACCTCAATGGTGGTTCATTTCACCAGCAAGTTTTGTGCCCAACGACACCAACCAGAAACACTGCGGTGACATCCTCAGGGCGTCACCACGACCGTGGTACCCACTTCGGCCCAGTTGAACAGCGCTTCGGCAAGATCGTCACGTTGGCGCACGCAGCCTGCAGATTGGTAGCTCCCAAGCTCGGCCTCAGTCTGCATTGGCTGGCCGTTGCTGTAGCGGGGAATGCTGTGGAAGCCGATCGACAGGCGCGATCCTCTTGCGAAGCGAACCATGTGGTTCATGGTGATGCCATCATGGCCAGCCCAGGCTCGCTCTGATTTCGAAAAGACGCTGTAGGTCCCGACCCTCGGCGTGTTGCGACGCCCCGACACCGGGTAGGAGTTGACCACCGTTTCGTCTGCCTCGACCCACCACACCCGCTGCTCGGAGTTCGAGTACACGATGCGACGTCCGACTCCCGAGTTGGCGGGAAGGTCC
>CALHCB010000017.1 GCA_937930695.1 uncultured Acidimicrobiales bacterium
ACGAACATCACGGCGGCGAGCGGTGTGCGGTAGCCCGCGCCCAGGACTGCCGCGAGGCCGATGACGGGGAACAACCCGGTCGACGGGGCGTCGAACACTACTTCGACCATTCGGCCCAGCAGTAGGCCTTGGACCGCCAAGGGGATGAAGACGCCGCCAAGACCGCCGCCGGCGAGTGTGGCCGAGGTTGCAACGGCTCGCAGAAGGAAGAGCGCCATGATTGTCCAGATACCGATGCCTGGATCGAGGACGACGTCGACGACAGCATTGGCTCCAGGACCGAGGGTCACAGGCAGGTCGACGAGTGGGCCTGCTGCGACAACGCTGAGGGCGAGCGTGATGGCTGATACCGGGATCAAATAGCGAGCTCGAACCCGACGTGGAGCGTTCTTCGATGCGACGAAGAGCCGAACAAGACCCCGAGCCACGATGCCAGATGCGAATCCAAGGACGATCGCGCCGCCAATTTCCTCGCTGAAGTCGAACTCGGGAATGGCGACATCGATCAACCGGTCGCTGCCAAGGAGCAACACGAACACGAGGTAGGCGGTGGCGGACGCCACCAAGGCAGGAATCAGGGCGTGACGCGAGATATCTCGGCGATAGGGGACCTCGAGCGCGAACAGGACGCCGGTGGCTGGTGCCTTGAAGACGGCCGCCACTCCGGCTGCCGCCCCCGCGATCAAGAGCGTGCGATCACTCCGGAAGCCGACGAGCTTGGGCCATCGGGCTCCGAGCGTCTGTCCAAAGGTCGCACCCAGGAGAACCGACGGTCCCTCGAATCCGACTGCGCCACCGGCACCGATCGTCGCCACTGATCCCAGGAGGCGAGGCCCGAGCGCCATGGTGCGAAGACGTTCACCCGAGTGAAACGACTTGATGTAGTCGTCCGAGGTTGAGGTTCGCTGGTCTTGAAAGGCATATCGAAGAAGTGCAGCGATAGAGAGCCCGATACCGGGGGCGACAATTTGAAGCCAACGTGGAGCCTCGATCAGACCTTCGAGAACGGCCTCGACGGTGAACCACTCGAGTGCGGCGACCAACAATCCGACGACACCGCCGAGCGCGGCGAAGACGAGGAACGAGAAGACTCCCCGAACTTGTTCTGTCGCGACCACCTCGGTGATCGTTGTGGGTGTCTGGTTCGCCACTTGCGCAGACTAAGGCGATCCGGCGGAGTCACCTGAGGACTGCGTCCAGATTTGTCGGGCTGACTCATAGAGCGCCAGCGTGCCAGCTTGGGCAACGTTGAGCGAGCCGACCTTGCCAAGCTGGGGGAGATAGGCAACGTGATCGACAACCCCGAGCGTCGAAGCGTGGACGCCTCGTTCCTCGTGGCCGAGAACAAGACAGACCTCGGAGCCGAGTTCGAGCTCGAACATGGGCACCGCGTTGGCCGTGAGCTCAATAGCCACCGTGACGAACCCAGCCGTCTTTGCCGCAGCGATGGCGGCCGGTCCACTCTCGCTCTCGTGCCAGTCGAGCAGACGTTCGCACCCCAGTGCTGATTTCGCAACGGAGCGTTCGGTTGGAGGTGGGGTGGGCGGAACAAGCCACATGGTCTCGGCTCGGTAGGCAGCGGCGGAACGAAAGAGCCCGCCGACGTTGAACGGCTTCTGCACGCCGTCGAGGACCATTGAGAGGCGCAGCTTGGTCGACCGCCGCCACTCCCGATGCAGGCGCTTGAGGTCGGTGGCGCCGAGTGGCTTGCCGCCCGATGAGGATGCTGACGGACTCATGGCTGTGCTCTGTTCTGAGATGGATTTGACTCGGCCTGATCTGCAGCGACTTGATCCGGTCGGCCAGTGGCTCGCTGTACATCGAGAAGCCGGAACGCTTTGCGGGCCGCGCGACGGTTGACGAGCCAGCCCTCGGTTTCGAGCCGACGGTGCAGGCTGTCGGCTCCGAGATGTTTTTGCACGACGAGATGCGCTGTTCCCGATGGCCCGAGACGAGCAAGCCATCCGTCGAGCAGCGCGTGGAGTGCCTTCTTGCCAATGCGGATCGGAGGGTTCGACCAGATTCGGTCAACCAGGAGCCCCTCGGGAATCTCTTCGGGACTGATAACCCGAACGTTGTCGAGGTTGTTGGCGGCTGCGTTCGTTGCACACAGCTCTCTGGCTCGAGCGTTGACGTCAACGGCCCACACTTCGGCATTCGGATTGCGCATGGCGACCGTGCAGGCAATGGGACCGTAGCCACAGCCAACGTCGGCAAGCACGCGATCGCTCTGATCGGCGTCAGGTCCATCGAGAAGCAGAAACTTGGACCCACTATCAACCCGATCGGCCGAGAACACGCCGCGGTCGGTGGTGAGTTGCATCTGGACGTCGGGAAGCAGCAGGTCGATCTGCTTGTGGTCTGAGGTGACTGACGGCTCGCTGTCGAAATACTGCGGCATTGTTGGCGAACGGTAGCCTTGTCAGGGTGGCATCACCGTATGAAGTTCGAGTCTTTGGAGATCCGGTTCTCCGAACCGTCGCCAACGAGGTTACGGACATTGATGGCAAGCTGGCGAAGCTGGCCGAAGACATGCTCACCACCATGTATGACGAGCCAGGAATTG
Organism: uncultured Acidimicrobiales bacterium; assembly: GCA_937930695.1. Classification (GTDB taxonomy): domain Bacteria; phylum Actinomycetota; class Acidimicrobiia; order Acidimicrobiales; family SZUA-35; genus CALEWY01. The sequence continues at coordinate 2,567 of CALHCB010000017.1, forward strand.
GGCTTGCGGCCCCTCAGGTTGGGGTCCAAAAGCGCTTCTTCGTCTACGACTATGGAGACGGTCCGGCAGCGCTCATCAACCCTGTCATCACCGAGAGCGACGGCGAGTGGCTGTATGAAGAAGGGTGCCTTTCGGTGCCAGGACTCGCGTGGGAAATCGTCCGTCCAAAGCAGATCTTGATCACGGGCTATGACCTCGATGGCAACGAGGTCGCGATTGAGGCTGATGAGCTCGAGTCGCGTCTCTATCAGCACGAGATGGATCACCTCGACGGTGTCCTGTTGCTCGATCGTCTCGACGACGAGACTCGCAAGGTCGCGATGCGGACCGTGCGGGAGAAATTCCTCGGGCTCGACCCGTCTCCTGAAGCCCCGGACCCGGCGCGTTCCACGTCCACGAAGCGCCCGGCTGCCTCCGGCGGTCTGTTCCTTCCCTGACGTGAACGTCCCCTCTGAATTGCACCCTGTCGTTGTGAATCGAAGGCAACGATGACTGAAAAACAAGCGATCAAACGCATCGTCTATCTGGGCACACCGCAAATGGCGGTTCCCCCGCTCGAGGCACTCCACGCCGCAGGCTTTGAGATTCCGTTGGTGATCAGCCGGGCTGACAAACGACGAGGTCGAGGTTCCTCGCTTCACCCGTCGCCGGTGAAGGCCGCAGCCCTCGAACTGGGGATCCCCGTGAGTACCGACGTCGATGATGTCCTCGAGGTCGACGCTGATCTCGGTGTGGTCGTTGCGTTTGGCCGGATCATCAAGCCACACGTACTCGAACAACTCTCGATGGTGAACCTGCACTTCTCACTGTTGCCTCGGTGGCGGGGCGCTGCGCCGGTCGAACGAGCGATTCTGGCTGGCGATGTAGAGACCGGCGTGTGTGTCATGGCGGTTGCCGAGGGGCTCGACACGGGCGGGATCTACTCCAAGGTGACGACGCCCATCGGTTCCGACGACACTGCGAGCGGCTTGGCGGATCGTCTGGTCGAGATCGGCACCGAGTTGCTCGTTGCCACGCTCAGATCCGGCCTCGGCGCTGCGGCCGAGCAGATCGGCGACCCCGTCTACGCCGAGAAGCTGGGTCCCGACGACTTTCGACTCGACGTCGGTCGGTCTGCCAGTGAACTACTCCGCCAGATTCGGATCGGTCGGGCATGGAGCGAATTCCGAGGCAGCCGATTCCGGATTTGGGATGCCGCCGTGGCAGAGGCCGATGAGCACGATGGCAACCTGGCTCCCGGGGAGTTCTCCATGAACCGTGATGCCGTCGTGGTCGGGACAGCAGAAGGCCGTCTTCGGCTCATCGAGGTGCAACCGGAAGGCAAGGCCCGTATGGATGCCGATGCATGGCGCAATGGTGCACAACCAACTGCAGACGACCGCCTCACGTGAGTGGCCCAAAGCGACCAAAGTCGGCTGGTGTTCCCGCCCGCAAGTTGGCCATCGATGCCTTGACACGGATTGAATCCGACGGCGCATACGCGAACCTGATCTTGCCGGTTCTGCTCGAGCGACGCGAGCTCCCAGAGCGAGATCGAGCCTTCGTGACCGAGTTGGTATACGGCACAACTCGTATGAAGCGAGCGTGTGATTTCCTGGTTGACCGATTCGTGTTGAACGAGATCGAACCCGAGGTGCGGGCCGCGTTGCGACTTGGCGCCTACCAGCTCCACTTTCTTCAAACACCCCGCCATGCCGCAGTCGATGCCACCGTGGGAGCGGTCCGGGGACGAGGCCGAGGCGTTGTCAACGCGGTGCTTCGAAGGGTCGCAGACGATCTCGCCAAAGGCGAGGTCAAATGGCCAGACCTGGCGACAGAACTGAGCTACCCCACCTGGCTTGTCAAGCGGATGCAAACTGATCTCGGCGATGATGCCGAAGCAATTCTGCGGTTGATGAATCGCGCCGCTGTCGTGCATGAACGCGATGATGGCTACGTGCAAGACCGAGCCTCTCAGGCGGTCGTCGATGCCGTCGGTGCACAGCCTGATGAGCTCGTCATCGATCTCTGCGCTGCTCCCGGTGGCAAGGCAACTGGGATGGCTCGATCGGGAGCACATGTGGTGGCCATGGATCTACAGGCCCATCGGGTCGGTCTGATCAAACAGAACGTTGAACGCCTCGCTGGCGTCGACGGCAGCGTGTGGCCGGTCGTTGCTGATGGTCTGGCGGCAGCCGTTCGACCTGGCTGCGCTGATCGAGTGCTCATCGATGCCCCATGTAGCGGATTGGGCAGCTTGCGCCGCCGGCCAGACGCACGTTGGCGCTTGGACCACAAGGCCCCCGAGCGTTTGGGCGTCTTGCAGGTGGAGCTGGTGACAGGAGCATTCGAACTCTTGAAGCCAATGGGAACCTTGACCTACAGCGTCTGCACCCTCACCCAAGCCGAAGGCATTGACGTGCGTCGATCCGTCATCGAACACCTCGGGGATCGGGCAGACGTCGGGGAACTCGAGATCATCCTTCCGACCGAAGAGTCCGACGGGATGATGCACTTTCCAGTGATCCGCCGCTGACGCTCAGGACGCGATCAAGCTGATCGCGACGACCGTGCATCTCGATGGCATCGCGAGCCGTGGTGTCTCAGAGTGCACCGGCTTGCTCCAATCGGTGCCCCAACTCAGTGAGTTGCTCGGGGTCGAGATTGGCGTAGCTGAATCGCAACCAACGTTCGTCGGTCGGCGTGAATGCCGTACCGGGAATCACCAAGACGTCGTGGTTCAGGACGAGGCGCTTTACCACTTCTGCGGTGTCGACGTCGTGGAACGGATGACGAACCCATCCGAAGAAGGCGCCGGAGGACGCGAGGCGAAATCCGCCTGGCTCCGCAGCCATCACGTCTCGGAATATTGCGAGGTTGCGTTGGATGCGATCGGCTTGCTCGTCCCGCCATGCGAGGCCTCGCTCCAGGCCCGCGACGACTGCTTCTTGGCTGATCCTGGGCGGGCTGATCTGCACACAGTCGAGGAGCTTCATGGTCTCGTACAAGACGGGGGTTCCCGCAACGACAGCCCCAACCCGGTAGCCGGGGATCGCGAGATCCTTGGAGAAGCTGTGGAGACTGATGAGCGTCTCCTGCCAATCTGGTCGGCCGAAAAGCTCGTGGGGTGGATCGTTCGTCTCGCGGAAGTTTCGATAGGTCTCGTCCACGATCAACGCGATGTTGTGCGCCTTTGCCAGCTCGAAGAATTCGTGAAGAAGCGCCGGTGGGATCGTGACTCCAGTGGGATTTCCCGGTGTGACGAGCAGGATCGCCCGTGTGCGCTCAGTGATGAGCCCCCGAGCCGTCTCGACACTCGGAAGGAGATCGTCACCCGTTTGGAGATACACGGGTACGGCGCCGTCGAGCTTCAGCCACATGTCGTGGTTGAAATAGTACGGGACGGGAATGATGATCTCGTCGCCAGGCTCAGTCAGCGTTGAGGTCACGACACAGAAGGCCTGATTGCAGCCGCCTGTCGGCAGAATTTCATCGGTTCGGATCTCGGCCGGGGCACCGTCGGCTTGGTAGCCAACTGCCAGTTCGGTGGCAAACGCTTGGTTCAAAACGGGGAGGCCCGGGGGCGGCGCATAGAAACCGCCGGAACCTTCGTGGGCGACTTCGGCGATGCGGGCCGCAATCGCGGGAGCAGTCGGGTATGCAGGCGCAGCCTGGGAGAGATCTAGGAGCGCACGCTCACTTGTTCGGTGAGACAGCCAGGCATGAGCTTCCGCGATCGGTGAAGCGGAAAGTTGGCGAGTACGAGAGGTCAGTCGCATGAGTGTCCTGAACTGTCTCACAGGATGGAAGCTCTGCCAACAATCTCGTTGCAACGAAACGGAAAATGACAGCGGCCCCGGAGTGCACACGATCAACGTGCGCATCCGGAGCCGGATCAATTGATTGGTTCGCCCTAGATCACGCCGTGCTTCAAGCGGCATAACCCTTTCGGCGAACAATGACGATCAGCGCAAGGCCAGCTGCCAACAGGGCAAAGGCAATATTGGCTGATCGGCTGGGTTCCGAGCCGGTGAAGGCAAGGGTCCCGGGGGTAGCAACGGTTGGGTCAACAAGACCCGCATCGATATTCGGGATGCTGGTTCCAGCGGCGACGTCAATGATGTCTGTCGTCTTCGAGGTCGGGTCGGCATCGTTGTCCGATCCGGTTCCGCCAGTGATGTTCAAGCCAGCTGGGGGAGTGAACCGCAATCGGTACTTGCCAGGCGGCACATTGAACTCGTAGTAGCCGTTGGCATCGGTCACGGTTGTGATCGGCTTGCCGTCGGCGTCGAGGATGGGCTGGCCGTCCGCATCAAGGAGTTCGATGACCACGCCAGGACGAACCCTTTCACCGGCATCTTGCACGCCGTCCTTGTTGTCGTCGTCCCAAACCGCACCCGAGATCTTCTGGGTCCCGGTGTAGTGCGATGGGTCAGCGTCGGTGACGGGAGCAACGGGAGCGCCGCTCTCGTCGGTTAGCGCAGAGTAGAGCCCAGCATCGGTCGGCCACGTCGTGGCGTCGTTCGGATCACAACCGCACGTCGCCTCAGTTGGGACGACCGGATTTCCGCTCACGGTGGCGTTGTTCACGTAGGCGCCGCCAACAGCAGTCCCGGTGCCCTGACAGGTGACGGTGTCGCCTGGCAGCATCAGCGGAATCACGTTCGTGGCGTCGAAACTGCCATTGCCGTCGAGATCACACGAGATGATGACACCTTGGTCATCGGTTACCTTGGCATCGGTGAGGGCCGTGGTTCCCGTGTTCGTGACCGCGTAGGTCCACGTCACGGTCTCACCAACGGGGATCTCGGCGCCTGGAGCGCTGTCAGAGTCCGAGCCGTTGGTGGCCTTCTCGATGTCAATGTCTGGGCCGAAGCCGACGTAGTGAGAATCGTCAGCATCGTTGACGGTGACCGGGAATCCGGTGGCTTCATCGATGAACAGAACGAAGTCCGCCGCCGTTGTCGGCCACGTCGTCGGGTCGGTCGGGTCGCACACACAGTCGGTGACTGGTAGTGCTGTCGGACCACTCACGGTCGCGGTGTTGGCGTAGGCGCCGGCGGTAGCAACACCCGTCGCCGTGCAAGTGATCGACTCACCTGGCAAGAAGACGTTGATGACGTTGTCACCACCAGCGTCCGCAAGCGATGCGGCGCAAACAACCGTCACAGCAGCGTCAGAGTCGGCGACAGTGGCAGGCATGATCGGCAGCTCGCCAGTGTTCTCGATCACGTAGGTCCACGTCACAGCTCCGCCGGTCGGGATCGTTGGGCCGGCAGTCGTGTCGGCCTGATCGCCATTGGTGTCCTTCTCGATGTCGACACCGACGGTTGATGGGATTCCCCAGTAGGCCGACGGATCGTCGTCCGCAACCGAGGCGGGAAGGACAGGAAGTCCCGTTGTCGGGTCGAGCGGAGCTGAATAGGCAGCAGCATCGATCGGCCACGTAGCCGGGTTCGCCGGGTCAACCGCTGGATCGGTGAAGTCTGGCAGCAACGGCGTACCTGAGACGTTCGAGTCGTTGGTGTACTGCCCCGAGATGGAAGTTCCGGTTGCCTGACAGGTGACCGAGTCGCCGGGAACCATCAACGGGATGATGTTGGTTTCTTCGAAGGTTCCATCGCCGTCGATGTCACAGTCTGGAGTGACTGCGGCATCAGAGTCGGTGACGGTGGCATCGATCAAAGCGACATCGCCGGTGTTCTCAACGACATAGGTCCAGGTCACGGAATTGCCGACCGGAATCGCTGCGCCGATGTTTGATCCTGCAGGCGCAGCCGGATCGTTGTCGGCTTGGACTCCATTGGTGTCCTTCTCGATGTCGATGGCGGTTTCGCAGAAGCCAACCGTTGCCGTCACGTCGTTGGACCGAATCGGGAGCAGGATGTCGTCGGTTCGACCGCCGAAGTTGTTCGTGTAGATGTCGCCGCACTCGTTGTCGAGCGTTGCGAGGTCGAGCGTGATCGTCCGGGTTTGACCGGCATCCAACGTGCCAAGATCGGTGTACACGCCAGTTACGGAGGCTGCATCGGTGGGGCAGGAGCCCGTACCGATCACCGCGGTTCCGCCGATGACTGCATCACACCAGGTGTTGATGGTCTCGGACATGTCCGGGTCTCGGCTGATCATGTTCGGGTTGTCCGCGGTGTAGTAGAAGGTCGCTCCCGGAGCTGTTGCAGCCACGAAGTCGATCGTTCCACTGAACACGGACTCAGGAGTACGGCCGTCACCGGTAAGAGTGAGCGATGCCATCTCGAGTTCATCGCCGAGGTGCGGCAGCACGTCGATGATTCGATAATTGGTGAGATCGGATCCACCCTGGTTCGCCACATCGAGCGTGAATCGGATGTTGCCGTCGGCAACGATCATTGAGCAATCGTCGGCCAGATCACAGGGCCCGACGTGCGGATCGATGAACTTGATGATTCCCGATTCGTCGAACGGAGCAGGAGTGAATGACTTCGCCGTTGCGGTCTTCGGGGTCTTGGCCAGTCCGGACAGCGCATCGTTGCCCGTGATGGTCACGGTGTTGGTATACGTCGCATTGGCGGTTGTGTCACGAACCCGAACCTCGTAGCGGATGGTGTCGCTCCAGCCGCCAACCTGAGTGCCAAAGTCACACGTGATGAGTTGGCCTGTATTGGCGCAAACCGGCGTGGCGAGCGCAGTGCCATCGTTGTTGGGCGGAGTGGTGGCATTCGTGTTCGTTGTCGTCGTCGGAAGCTGGGTGAATCCGATGAACTCGTACTCCGCAGGCAATGTGTCGGTGATCGACACGTCGGACAGGGTGTCGAGCGAGGAGCCGACGATGCCGGGACGAAGCTCGAACTCGATCGTGTCACCATTGGTGTTCACGTCGTTCGGGCCTTCGAGGTTGGTCTTGCGAATCGCGAGCTCTGCTTCGACGATCGTGACCTTGTCTGCATGGACGCCACGGGGATACTGGCCCGTGTAGCTCGAAGCGCTACCAGTTGTAGTTTCGTAGGCGTTTTCACCGCCGCCGCCAAAGTCATGAGGGCTGTCGAGCAGATCTGTCGAGTTGGCGCCATCGTCTTCGAACGGCAGGTTGCACCAGCCGGTCGGAACGACGGTGTTGTGGTCGACGCCGTCGCCATAGTGATCTCGGAAGATCGTGTTCGTGGTCTGAGTACAAGATGGGGTACCAGGGTTGGCCATCGTTGCCGGATCCCAGATGACGACGTCTTCAGGAGCATGGGGCAGAGGCGACGGGGTGTAGGCCCGGGAGGCGTAGGTGAAGAGTTCCATGTCGGCCTCGTTCACCAGGGGGTTGTCCTTGACTCGAACCTGGAGGTTCAGGTTGATCGAGGTTCCCCAGGTGGCCGAAGAGGCGATGTTGCGGGGGTTCGGCTCGGTGCCGACCCATGCCATTGGTCCTGTGACCCGAAGCCGAACGTTGGTGATGTCTTCGTAGCGGTCGTCGTTGTTCGGGTCGAAGACGGACAGATCGCCGCCGGAAGGAACCCAACCTCGTCCGTCGACATCAGCGTTGTTGCAGGACACTTCGTGCATCGCCGTGTCGTTGTCGACAGGATTGAGGGCTGCGGCGAACTCCACAACGTAGGGGATGTCGATCAGCGTGGTCTCCACCGAGTGGGTGTAGCTGTAGACGTGGTTCGGAAAGTTCGGATGGGCGCCGATGTGAACTTGCGCCAGTGGGCCGGTGTTCGACGCCTCTTGAGTTGTGAGGTCGTGAACTTGATTGCCCCATATGTAGGGGCTGCTCGTGGCTTCGAGATGGTTGACGTCGAAGAGCGCGGGGAGCTCAACGAGCTCCTGGTGCGTGGTATCGATGGCGACACAGAGTGCCGATGGTTCGTAGTAGTACGGGTCGTCAGGGGCGGATTGATAGTGGTCAAGCTCGGCGGTGATCACGAGATCGTTGCCCCTGGGCGTGAGCTGCGACATCGGGCCGCTGATGCCGTGGCCCCAACCAAACCCGGTGGAGCCCAGTGTGTTCGTGACAACTCGGCCAAGACCGCCTCGAGTTTCGAGTCGGGTGTCAAGGCCGCGGTAGATGCGGCCATCCGCGGTGGTCTTGGAGACCTCTTGGTAGGGCCCCTCGGTGTATTGCACGGTGTGTCGGAAACTGCGACCGGGACTGCCGGAAGTTGGGACGTCTGAGGCGTTCCAGAATGCGTAGTTGTTCTCGACGCCCGCTTCGTCGAACGAGGTGGGGGCTGAGCCCCAAACCTGGATCGGAGTGAGATCGGTCGGGAGCGTCACCGGATCTGTAGTGCCCGAGATGCCGTTGTAAATGTCCAGGCTGAACGAACTACCCGTGGGGAATGACGACTCGGGAACGAAGAAGGCGATTTGGCCGACCATGAGTTCGCTCGTGTTGGCTGAGCCATCACCCTTGAGAGCGGGGATGATGCTGGTGTTGTGGCCGGAGATGTCGATTCGGATGACCGGGTAGCCGTTCGCGGCTGTCGCAACAGCGTCGAGCGCACAGGTCCATGTGCCGGGTGAATTCACGGCGAAGCTGCCGGAGCCGTCATAGGCACCACACGCGGTGCGGGCGGTGCCTGACGGCGTGGATGGCACGAGTCCGGTGGCGAGCTTGGCGTCGGCTGGCATCTGGTAGGCGTGATCGAAGATCAAGATGTCTTTGGTGTCATCCATCTTCTCGGCGCCGACGAGGCCGCCGACGGGAGCGAGGCGGAGTGGGTAGAGCCAAATGCGTCCAAGTTCGCCGGAATCAGGATCCGTGATGCCGTGGATTTCTTCGGACGGCTTCTCGGAGACCACGACTGGCGGATCGCCGGCGCGCACGTCCTCCCCTTTGATCCAGTCAGCCTTCGGACGAGCCGAGGCGAACGTCTCCACAACATTGGAGCCGACGGCCGACGCTTCGTCAGAGCCAATGAAGGCTTGGAGTGTCAGCGATGTCCCGTCGAACTGTGAACCGACCTCAGCGATGGGTCGGATCACGCCATTCGAACCTTCGATTTCTGCATCAAGAACGCAGAAAAGATCGCGGCCATCGTTGGCGTCGATTGTTGTCGTGCCGTCATCGAGGCAACCTGTTGGTCCACCGAACGAGGTCGAAGGGTCCGAACTCCAACGCATGCCCTCAGGCAGTGTGGCGGTCAGAACAACAGCGTTGCCGTCGACCTCGTTGACGTTCCAATCAACGCGGTAGCCGATGAGATCGTTGGCCAGGACCACATTGTTGTTCTGGTTTTCGTCGTAGCCCGGCGTGTGTGCGCCATCGGTATTGCTGGCGAAAGGCGCATCACCGTTCGGTTGAAGCCCATCGAACTCGACGGACAACACGATCTCATTCTGCTGTTGTGCGCTGGCTGGGAGTGCCGTTGACGGCAGAATTGCCGCCAGCAGCGACAACACTGCTGCTGCCAGGAGTGTTCGGTCGGTTCTCGACATTTGGTATCGCCCTCATGCTGTTCGCTGATTGTTGCAGCACCCCGGTCGGACCCTGGGTGGCACATATGAGCGAGCGGCTCGCAAAAGCGAAAAGGAGCATCGTTCGGCCTAGAGAATCGGCCGAATGCTCCCCAACTCTGGGGGCGATGTTGGCGTGTCCTACGCGTCAGGCGTGGCGAGGATCAGCATCGGTCGTCGGGCGGAGGAACACACCAGATCGAGCCTTCGGGTCAAAGTATGTCGACTTCGCCGGCATGATCAGTCCGGCGTCCGCCGCAGCCAAGAGTTCGGACACTTCGACTGGTCGCATCAATGCGAACACCAGGCCGTTGGCATCTGCTTCGGCGGCCAAGTCGGCGACCGAACGAGTGCCAGGGCGGTAGCTCAGCATCTCGTCGTGATAGCTGGTCCGATCGATCTCGAGGAGCGGTTCCAGAATGCCGCGCTTGAGCCGTACGGGGTCAAGGTTCTCCAACCGGTCGGCGACAACATCTGGCGAACCAATGAACGGCACAGACACGATGTACCAGCGACCTCGTCCCCGAATAGCGATCTCATTTTCGGCCCGACGTTGTACCTCGACGATCGAGTCGGCAACTCGAGTTGGACGCTCAGCAACCAGCGCTTCCAGAAAATCGTTGGTGGCATCTCCTAGATTGAGCATGCGGTGATGCGCTTGGTTCGTCAGCTCGTCGGAACTGAAGATGGCGCTCAAGACGCGATCTGCCCGACCTGGCCCGAAGGCCTCGCGATGAGCGAGGGCAGCAGCCGTCCGGTGGTGTCCGTCGATCAGATAGAGATCAACTTGGGCGAGTTCGTCCATGATGCGAACGTCCGCCTCGGGATCGGTGACTGCCCACACCCGCTGATGAAGATCGTCGGTGGTGACGAAGTCGAGGAGCGGGTCCTGAGACTCAATCGCGTGGCGAATGATCTCGCCGATTGCGGGGATCGGGCGATGCGCAACCGCGATCGGGCTGGATTGCACGCCCACGATCCCGAAGTGTCTTCCGAGGTGCCCTGCTCGCTCCGGCCGTACGTTCTCGTGGAGCTTCACCCCACCGGATGCGTAATCGTCGGTGGCGATGCCACCGACGATCGCGTTCTGGATCCGACCGTCCTTTTCTAATTGGTAGATGTAGAACGACGCCGGCCGCAACGGCGAAAAGGCGCCGGTTTCGAGCAATCGATCCAAGGAAATTCGCCCTGCTCGAAGCAGGTCATCGGTTGTGGCCGAGCCGTCGTCCGGCAGGTCTTCGGGCCCTCGAGTGACGGCGAGGTAGCTGTCGGGATGCAGAATCAGATAGCGACGACGGTCCTCGGTCGTCAGAGAATCGTGCGCCGGCGAGGGAACTCGATCAGTCCACTCCTGCTTGACAAGGCGCAGGTGGAGCGGGAGTACGGTCGTCATCAGTTCGCCTCGCTGAACGAGGCAGAAATGACTTCGTCAATAGCGCTGAGTTCGGCGATGACGTCGGACCTGGCAGAGAGCAACTCGGATCCTCCGATGTGGATCGTGGCGACGGCAGCCCCGCCGTGGGCGAAGACCTGGTTCGACATCTGTTGCACGTTGAGACCGCTGGACCGCAACACCGCGAAGACCTGGGCCAGCACGCCAACACGGTCTTGGTGACGAATCACGATGCAATCGGTTCCGACGGGATCGCCGACGAGGTTGACGCAATTGATGACGTCGCCAGCGGCGTAGTGCTCAATTACTTCAATGGTGCCATCGGCAACTGCGGCCTGAGCCTGTTCAGTCGAGGCGCCGATGTGATGGGTGCCTGCCACGGAAGGGTGTTGGGCCAGTTTGCTGTCGAACGTTCCCTGTGATGCGCCAGGTTCATTCGCGTAGACGTCGAGGCCTGCTTTCATGCCGCGGTTCGTCAGAGCATCGAGGAGGGCCTCTTCGTCGACGACCTCGCCTCGTGAGGTGTTGATGAGAAAGGCGCCGTCGCGCATTTGGCCAAGAAAGGACTGGTCGACCAGACCGGTTGTGGCCTCGGACTTGGGAACGTGCACCGTCACGATGTCGGCTTCGGCCAACAAAGTTGGAAGATCATCGACCAGGCGGATACCGATCTGGCGAATTCGCTGCAACACCGATGCAGAGCGGTCGTCCTTTCGGACTGCGGTCACTGTCAGTCCAAATCCCTTCGCCCGCTCGGCGACGGCCAAGCCGATCTCGCCGAGTCCGACGATGGCAAGGTGCTTGCCCGCGAGGCCTTCTGCCTTCGTGTAGCGCGATTTGTCCCACACGCCTTGGCGGATGTCGATCACGTTGTCTGCGATGTTGCGATCGAGCGTGAGAATCAGGCCCAGCGTGAGTTCGGCAACGGCAATGGCGTTCTTGCCTGGCACATTGCACACGTAGACGCCGTGACCCGCTGCCGCGGCCTTGTCGATGTTGTCGGTGCCAGCACCGGCTCGTACCACGAGACCGAGGCTGGACGCTGCGGCAATGGTTTCCGCCGTCACCTTTGTGCTCCGGACGACGAGCGCTTCGGCGTCGCCGATTGCCTCGGGAAGCGATTCCGCAGTGAGGGTTGGTTCAACAACGCACTCGTGGCCTTCGGATCGCAGCCGCTCGAGACGCCGTTCGTCGACTGCGTCCGCAAAAAGAATCTTCATATCTGCTTCTCCTCGGTGAAGCCCGGGCGCGGCCACCATGGCGGCGATCGGGGTCAGCTCGAAGAGTACGCGCCGCACGACCCTGCGTTCCAGCACCCTTTCACTCCGTGGGAGAGGTGAGCTGGCTTGCTATCGCTCGATGAGACCGCCGAGGGCCTGATCGAGGTCGTCCCAGAGGTCCTCCAAGTGCTCACAACCGACGCTCATGCGGAGCAAGGTGGGAGGCAGGTGTTCTTGGCCAACCAACTTTGCTCGACGCTCAATAGTTGACTCGACGCCGCCAAGACTCGTTGCGGGATGGATCAGTTTGAGGCGAGTGAGACGGACATCAGCACTGATGGCATTGCCGACGGTTTCGAAGCTCACCATGGCGCCGGGACCGGCCAACGTCCGTTTGACGACCTCGCTGGCCGGATGCTCGGGCAGGCCTGGGTACCGCACCTCGGACACCGCCCGGTGTCCGCTGAGCCGACGAGCCAAGACTTGGGCATTGGATTGACTTTTTTCGAGCCGGAGAGGAAGAGTTCGCAGACCTCGGAGGGCGAGGAACGTTTCCAGGGCTCCCGGGAAGGCGCCTCCGAAGGTGCGGCGACGCCGTATCGCGTCAAGTTCTTCGTCGGCGCCTTTGGCCACGACCACGATTCCCGACAAGAGGTCGGAATGGCCACCAATGAACTTGGTGGCGCTGTGCACCGAGAACGTTGCCCCGTGGTCGAGCGGTTTCTGGCTCAGTGGCGTCGCAAATGTGTTGTCGACTGCACACAGCACGTCGGCAGCTTTGGCCGCGGCACAAATAGCAGGGACATCGCCGACCTCGAGCAACGGGTTTGAGGGCGACTCGAGCCAGATCAGGTCGACCGAACCGATCACGTCAAGCCAGCGTTGAGTGTCACCCGTCGGGAGGCGCAGAACTTTCCAGCCGAGCCGCTGTTCGCCGTCGCTCACGACCGCGGTCACGCCCTGGTAGGAGTCGTCGGGCACGACAACCCTGGCGCCAACGGCCAGGTTGTCAAAGATGGCGGAGATCGCTGCCATGCCGCTGGAGAAGGCAACACCGGTGCCACCTTCGAGCTCTCCAATGGCGGTCTCGAAGGCGTGGACAGTTTCGGTGCCATCGCCGCGGCTGTACTCAGGTCCGGCGCCCGACAAGAAGTTCGATGCAGGAACAATTGGCGTGTTGAGTGGTTGGCCAAGATCGGTCGGGCGACCAGCCGAGACCGCGATGGTCTCTGGCCGATAGCTGGGTACGGGGTGGGGATCGTTCGCCATTGCGGACCACGCTAGGGCACACTGGCCGACATGACAGTTGAGGTCGACTCATGAGTGAGAACAAGCTTGCAGCGAAGGTCATCACCTGCTCCGACGGCGTTATTGCCGGGACCCGCCAGGACGCTTCGGGCGAAGCGTTGGTGGCGCGGCTGGGCGAAGCAGGGTGGGACGTCGTCGACACTCGCCAAATCGCCGATGGCGTCGAGTCGGTACGCGACACCCTCATCGAGCTGGCCGAAGACTTCAACGGTCTCGTCATCACGACTGGGGGAACGGGGTTCGGTCCTCGCGATCTGACTCCGGAGGGGACGCTCGAAGCGCTGGAGCGGCAAGCGCCAGGCCTCGCAGAGGCGATGCGACTGTGCAATCCCAAAGGGCTCGGCCGATTGAGTCGGGCTCTTGCAGGCACTCGGGGCGAGGCGTTGATTCTCAATACTCCGGGCTCCACCAAAGGTGCAATCGAGACACTGGAAGCAGTGCTTGATGTCATTCCCCATGCCATCGATCTTCTTGGCGGTGGTCGTCCGCATTGAGCCAGATGCCAACGGTCGATCGGCGGTATCCGGCGTTTGGCATCTCAAAGCTTGACTTCAAGTGAACTTTAAGTTGTACGGTGCCGCTTCGTGAGTTCTCCTGCCCCCAAGACGAATGACGGCGACCACGCCGGCATCGGCGACCACGCCGGCATCGGCGACGCTACGGACGTCGAGCTGATGGACCGAGCGATCGAGGTCGCGTGGACGAGCCGAACGCTCTCGCCTCCCAACCCATGGGTTGGAGCGGTGCTGGTTGCCCCAGACGGTGAAACGTTTGTTGGTTCGACTCGACGACCTGGCGCCAACCATGCCGAGCGAGAAGTGCTCGACGCCGCTGGTGCGCTTGCACGAGGGGCCACGCTCTACACCACGCTCGAACCTTGTAGTCACACGGGACGGACTGGTCCTTGCAGCGAAGCGATTATCGAAGCGGGAGTCGCTCGGGTCGTCATCGCGATTCTCGACCCTGATCCAAACGTCGCGGGAAGTGGGCGAGATGCGATGGTGCGCGCCGGAATCTCCGTCTCGGTTGGCGTGGGTGCTGACCAGGTGGAGCACCAGCTCGCGCCCTACCTTCACCACCGCCGGACCGGGCGCCCGTGGGTGGTGCTGAAGCTCGCAGCCAGCTTGGACGGACGCACCGCCGCCGCGGACGGAACGAGTCAGTGGATCACCGGCCAGGAAGCGCGCCAAGACGCGCATGAAGTGCGGGCCCAGAGCGACGCGATCCTCGTCGGCGCTGGCACGGTGCGTCTCGATGATCCGTCATTGACGGTGCGGGACGTGCTGGCATCCGATGGCGCTCCTCCCCGAGAACCGCTGCGGGTTGTTCTGGGCAAGGCGCCCGAGGGTTCCAGGATTCATCCCTGTCGTGAGATGTCTGGTGAGCTCGATGAGATCCTCGACGAGCTCGGCCGCTCAGGCGTCGTGCAGCTCATGATCGAGGGAGGTGCCAGCGTCGCTGGTGACTTTCATCGGCACGACCTTGTCCAGCATTACGTGATCTATTTCGCGCCCGCGTTGATGGGTGGAGACGATGGAGCGCCTCTGTTCAGCGGTGCGGGCGCGAACGGAATCGCAGCGATCACGCGCGGTCGAATTGAACGAGTGACACAAGTAGGAGACGATCTCCGGGTCGATCTCACCCCCAAAAGAGAGAACGAGCAGATCTGATGTTCACAGGAATTGTCGAAGAGCTGGGACGAGTGCAGAGCCGTGAGGGCGAAAAGCTGCGTCTCGATTGCCAGACCGTCCTCGAGGACGTGACCCTCGGCGCCTCGATTGCCGTCAACGGGTGCTGTCTCACCGTGGTGGCATGGGACGTTGATGAGGGTTGGTGGGAAGCAGACGTCTCCGAAGAGTCCTATGCACGGACACAGCTTGGCGACCTGAACGCCGGCGATCCCATCAACCTGGAACGGCCAGTCCGTCTCGAGGACCGGCTTGGTGGCCATTTGGTGCAGGGACATGTCGATGCCGTGGGAGAAATCGTGAACCCGGTCCCCGACCTCAAGGTGCGTATTCCAGAGGAATTGCACCGCTATGTGGTCGAAAAAGGTTCGATCACGGTGGATGGAATCAGCCTGACGGTGGTCGATCCGGCCGCTGACGGGTTCACTGTGGCGGTCATCCCGCATACGTCGGAGGTGACAACGCTCGGATCCAAGGGCGTTGGAGATCGGGTCAACATCGAAGTCGATGTCATGGCCAAGTACGCAGAGAAGCTTCTAAGGGGACATATCGATGGCTGAAAACCACAACGAAAGCCAACATGACAGTCCCTTCGACCCGG
>CALHCB010000018.1 GCA_937930695.1 uncultured Acidimicrobiales bacterium
CCGTGAATCTGCACGCACGTGGAACATCTGCGGCCCTCGCCGCGTTGCACTCACTGCGTCATCGCCCCGCGACATCGCACCGTGCCGATCATCAACGCCCATCCCCCCAGTTCCAACGTAAAGAATGAGTAAGTAGCAACATGAGTGATTCAGTAGGTCAATACCTTAACGAAATCGGTCTCGTACCCCTCCTGACCGCAGCAGAAGAGCGCGAGCTCGCCCAAATCATCGAACGCGGCGTCGAAGCCCGCGAACGCATGGCCAACGGCGAAAAGAAGACTGCCGAGCTTCGCCGTGCCGATCGCAAAGCCGCCCAGGCCAAAGATCGCTTCATCCGGGCCAACTTGCGCCTGGTCGTCAGCGTGGCCCGCCGCTATCCCCTGCCGGCTGGCATGGAGCTCCTGGACCTTATCCAGGAAGGCAACCTCGGCCTCGAACACGCCGTCGACAAGTTCGACTGGCGCAAGGGATTCAAGTTCTCCACGTATGCGACCTTCTGGATCCGCCAGGCGATTGGCCGAGCTCTGGACCAGAAGGCCAGCCTGGTTCGCCTTCCCGGCGACCGTTCGGCCAGTCTTCGGGCGGCGCTGCGCCAGGTCTCTGGCGACGGAGACGAGCTTGATGACGAGCATGCCCGGCTTCACCGTCTGACCACCCCGACCTCGCTCGATCGCACCATTGGCGACGACGACTCGAACGAGCTGGTCGACCTTCTCCCCGACGCCACCCCTGGCCCGGAGTTCGAGGTCATGGCCAAGGCTGAAGAAACCATGGTCACTGGCCTTCTCGACGTGCTCGACCCGCGTGCTCGTTACGCCGTGGAGCAGCGCTTTGGTCTCAACGATGGCCGCAAGCGCAGCTATCGCGAAGTTGGAGAAGAGCTCGGTGTTACTGCCGAAGCAGCTCGTCGCCTCGTGAAGCGTGCCGTGAGCGCCGTTCGCGATCAGGCCGGCGATGTCATCGCCGACTTTGACGCTGCGTGACGCACGCTTCTTGAACTGAATTTTTCGTTTCTGATCCGGTGCCGAAACCTCGTTGAGGAGTCGGCACCGGATTTCGTTTTCAATCGCCCTTCGAATCAGCGAGACTGATGCCGTGACTATCAACACCTGGACCCCCGAGAGCTGGCGCGCGTTCCCAGCCCTTCATCAACCGAGCTGGCCAGATATGCCAGAACTCGAGCAGGTTGAGAAAGCGCTGTCGTCGCTACCGCCGCTCGTTTTCGCGGGCGAAGCTCGATCGTTGAAGGAGCAACTCGCCAAAGTTTCGATGGGCGAGGCCTTCGTGCTGCAGGCCGGCGACTGCGCCGAGTCGTTTGATGGATTCAACGCCGACGCCATTCGCGAGAAGCTCCGCGTCATTCTGCAAATGGCCGTCGTGCTCACCTACTCATCCGGCGTCCCGACGGTGAAGGTCGGACGTATCGCCGGCCAGTTCGCCAAACCACGGTCCAAGCCCACCGAGACAATCGATGGAACCGAACTTCCATCGTTCCTCGGTCACATGGTGAACGATCTGCCGTTCTCTGAGGGTGACCGACGCCCAAACCCTGAGCGCCTTGTCCATGCGTACAACCAGTCCGCATCCACGCTCAACCTCCTTCGGGCCTTCACCAAAGGCGGCTTTGCCGACCTTCATCGAGTCCAGGCTTGGAATCAAGAGTTCGTTGCCAGCTCGGCCCAGGGCCAGCGTTACAACGAGCTCGCAGCCGAGATCGACCGGGCGCTCCGCTTCATGGAAGCGGCAGGCGTCTCGTCCAACCACCCCGAAATTCACGAGGCCGACTTCTACACCAGCCACGAAGCACTCATTCTCGAGTACGAGCAAGCACTCACCCGACAAGACTCGCTCACCGACGAGTGGTACGACTGCTCGGCGCACATGGTGTGGATCGGCGAACGCACTCGCCAGCTTGACGGTGCCCATATCGAATTCTGCCGCGGCATCAAGAACCCGATCGGGTGCAAGGTTGGCCCGACAGCCACAGCCGAAGAGGTCATCGGCCTCTGTGAGACACTCAACCCCGACCAGGAACCCGGCCGTCTCACGCTGATCACCCGGATGGGTGCGGACACGATTGCTGAGAAACTGCCGACTCTGTTGAGCGCGGTGAAGCAAGCAGACCATCCTGTCGTGTGGATCAGTGACCCAATGCATGGCAACACATTCACATCTGAGTCGGGGCACAAGACTCGCCACCTCGATGATGTCACCACCGAGGTCAGCGGCTTCTTTGCTGCTCACCGCGAGGCCGGCACGTGGGCTGGCGGTATCCATGTCGAGCTCACCGGTGACGATGTCACCGAGTGCCTTGGTGGAGCTGAACCGGTTGCCGACGGAGATCTCGGTCGGCGCTACGAGACGATGTGTGACCCTCGCCTGAACGGTCGGCAGGGCTTGGATCTCGCCTTCCGAGTCTCTGAACTCTTGCGAGAGCACGACAGGACGCCCGCAGCCTGACTGAGGCCTTCAGCAATCGCTGGAGGGGGTTTCCCAACGGTGGCGGGCCCGCGAGGCCCGAGGAGGCTTCTCCGAGCCCTCGTCGGAATCGCCTCGCCATTGGGAAGAGCTAGCTCAGGCCACCGCGCACCACGGAATCGCCCGAGTGCTCCGGATTCCCGTCATCGGGCTCGACCGAGATATCCACGACTGCGAACCGAGCGACGTCGATGTCGTCCGGGATGTCGTAGGCCCCAGAGCCATCGACCTCCCCGAGCGAGATCAAGTCACGAACTGATCCATCTTCTGCCACGTCAAGAAGCCACAACTCAAGGAACGCATCTGCTCCCGCAGACCGATCAGTCTCAAGATCGAGCCAGAGGTTCCCCTCGGTGTCATAAAGGTCAGCGGCGCTCGCACTTCCGGAGTCCAGCGCTCCGAGCTCACCCGCTGCGAGCAACACATCGGTGCTCTCGTTTCCAGAGCGAGCGGCGAGACCAAGGGGTACGCCGACCAACAGAATGGCCGCAGCAACCGCTGTGAGGATGGCGCCACGTCGGCCCCAGGAACGTTGCCGAGCATCGTCGAGCGACACCACCTTGCCTTCGCTCGCTGGCACGACGGAGTCAGCCTGCACCTCTGACCGGATGGATTCCCAGAGGTTGGCCGAGGGAGTCTCGGGTCGGACGTCGTGAGGACCTTCTCGGAGAAGATTCATCATCGAGCCAAACTCGGCGGCCAGCTCGTTCATTTCGGGATCGTTGGCGTCAGATCTGCTCACGGCTCGCCTCCAGTTCTGATCGTAACGTTTCAAGTCCTCGCCGAACATGGCTCTTGACCGTGCCGAGAGGCATCGCAAGCTGCTCGCTGATCTCCGCGTGCGTCAAGTCGCCGTAGAACGCCAACTCTACAACTCGGCGGCGATCCCCGGAGAGACCGGACAGTGCTTCGGTGAGCACCATGCGGTCGGTCACTCGCTCCGCATCAGCTTGCATCTCGCCGAAATCCGCGGCTTCGCCACCCCCGGTTGAGGGACGACGGCCCGCCGCCCGAACGTGATCGATCGATTTGAAGCGAGCTATCCCCGCCATCCACGACTTCAGCGAACCCTTCGAGGGATCAAATCGATGGCGACTTTTCCACGCGGCGACAAACACTTGCTGCGCCAGGTCCTCAGCATCGTTACCGACGACACGTCGACACAATCCGAGAACGAGGGGCCCATGTTCATCGAACGCTTCTTTCAGAGCCAGTTCGTCACCAGCGACGAAACGTTGCTCAAGAGATGCGGGCACGGGGCGAATATAGCGAGCGTGCATGACGGGCATGCGGAGAGTCGCACTAGGGAATGTTGCCGTGAGCGTCACACCCACTACTTCGTTGGCAACACGCCCCTAGATGCGCTCTCAGACCAAATTGTCGACGAAACCCTCGAGCTGACGAAGATTCCGCACCTCGAAGCAGCCATCGCAATGCGCTGCGTACTCCCCGACGATGGAATCGCCTGTGTTCCAGTACGCCTTCGGCTCTGGATTGAGCCAGAACAGCTTGCGAGCCCGGTGCTGGATCTCTTTCATGATCCAAGCCTGGCTGGCGTGATAGTTGTTGCGAGCGTCGCCCAGAACCAACACGGTGCTCTTTGGTCCCACCTCGTTGCCGAAGTTCTCCCAGAACACCTCGAATGCGTGCCCATAGTCGGAGTGACCATCGACCCACACAACATCGGCTTCGGTGTTGACTCGGTGGACGGCTTCGGCAATGTCATCGACACCCTCGAAGAAGCTCGTGACCTCGTCGAGTCCATCGATGAACACAAAGGCGCGCACCTTGGAAAACTGCCCAGAGATGGCGTACACCAGGTGCAGCGTGAAACGAGCGAACGCCGCGACCGATCCGGAGATGTCGGCGATCACGATGATTTCCGGCTTCGAAGGCTTCGGGTGTCGGAACTTGGGCTCCGCTGGCACGCCGCCGTAGCTAAGCGAATGGCGCACCGTGTTTCGGAAGTCCAGCGGGCCCTTGCGTCCATGACGGCGCTTGCGAGCCAAGCGGACCGCAAGCTTGCGAGTCAGTGGATAGATCGCACGGCGAAGATTCGCCATCTCGTCCCGACTGGCGTGCATGAAGTCGACGTCTTCTGGAAGCGGCTTGCGAAGCGTCTTGGCCATCGCCTCCGCGCCTCGGTCCGCAACCAGTCGGCGTCGGATCTCGGCTTCGATTTCCTTGCGGAGCTCGTCGATCCGGTGCTCGTACTCG
Organism: uncultured Acidimicrobiales bacterium; assembly: GCA_937930695.1. Lineage (GTDB taxonomy): Bacteria > Actinomycetota > Acidimicrobiia > Acidimicrobiales > SZUA-35 > CALEWY01. Next base: position 4,696 of record CALHCB010000018.1, read on the forward strand.
TCCCGCTCGAGCCGCTGATCCAACGATGACTGATCTTCACCTGCCTCATCACGAGACTGATCCATCAGCCGTTCGAGCATGCCCTCGAGGTCGAGGTTCCGGAGTGTCCGATAGAGGTAGTAAGTTCCTCCGACCGGACGCCCAGGCTCCATGCCTGCATACCGCTTCACGGCTTGCTTGGCCAGGGCACGCATCAGCGCGCTGTCGCCCTTCATGAGGGCTTGGTAGAGCAATTCGGCGAGTTCTTCAGGGCTCAGCCCTTGGCCGCCACCTTCGCCACCTTCGCCTTGAGGACCCTCTTGGCCCTCTTGGTCATCGGCGTTGTCGCCAAAGGGATTGTCGCCATCTGGATCGAGGGCATATTCGCTTCCCCGCAGGGAGAAGTAGACCTCGAAAAGCGTCTCGAACGTGCGCCAGTGCGCGTTGTTCTTGACCAAGGTCGCAGCGAGTGCGTACTTGAACGCATCTCGATCCTCGATTGGGATGTGACGCACCGCCTGGGCGGCATCGATATTTTCCACGAGCGACACCGGAAGGCCGGCCGTGCGCAGCTCGGTGACGAAGCCCTCGAGCAGATTGAACAGCGGACTGTCCTGGAGCTTGACCTCCTCAGTGTCGGTCACGATCAGCTCCCGACCGGAGCCTCGAAGTGGGCGTTTGCGTTGCTCGAGAACTCTTTGATGGCCTTGTCGATGTCGCTGCGGTACTTCAAGAGCACGTTGGCGGTCTCGATGGCGTCTTGTTCGGTGACCTGATCGATGCCAAGCAGAATCAACGTGCGAGCCCAGTCGATCGTTTCCGAAACCGACGGTGCCTTCTTCAGCTCGAGTTGACGAATCGATCGCACGATACGTGCGACTTGATCGGCCAGATTCTCGGTGATGTCTGGCACCTTGGTGAGAACAATCTCCTTCTCACGCTCCATGTCTGGATAGTCGAGGTGCAGGAACAAGCAACGACGCTTGAGAGCCTCAGACAGCTCCCGGGTGTTGTTCGAGGTGAGAAAGACCAACGGAATCTGACGAGCCTCCAACGTTCCAAGCTCGGGAATCGATACCTGGTAGTCGGACAAGATCTCGAGCAGCAGCGCCTCGGTCTCGACCTCGACGCGGTCGACCTCATCGATCAGCAGCACGACCGGGTCTTCAGCCCGGATGGCCTCCAGCAACGGACGAGTGAGGAGGAACTCGTTGGAGAAGATGTCCTCTTGGATCTCGTCCCAATCGGTATCTTCCTCACGCTCGGTCTGGATGCGAAGAAGTTGCTTCTTGTAGTTCCACTCGTAGAGCGCTTTGGACTCGTCGAGTCCCTCATAGCACTGAAGCCGAATCAGGCGGGCGCCCAGCATCTCGGCGACAGATTTCGCCAGCTGGGTTTTGCCGGTGCCGGCTGGTCCCTCGATGAGGACTGGCTTGTCGAGACGATCTGCGAGGTATGCAATGCCCGCGATGCCATCGTCGGCGAGGTAATCGACTTCTCGAAGACCCTTTCGGACAACGTCAACGGACTCAAAACGGTTGGACATGTCGCACACGTTACTGCCCGAAGTGGTTCGCCTCGCAAATTACCGGCCCGGCCAGGGCGTCCCGGCGGGTTGGATCGGGCCTGGCTAGGCTCACATCGCTATGGACCGAGGCTTAGCCGTCGCAGTTGAACGTTTTTCCAAGCTCGTCGGCACAGCCCTCAAGGAGGCAGCCGTCGGGACATCGGTCGACGCGGCTCGTCTCGAGCGTGATGCCACCGTCGAGGCCTTCAACTTGTGTTGCGCGATCATCGATGCCGACGGGCGGCACACCGACGACGAACTGTGGGCGCTCGTGGCCGCGTTCGCTCGGCATGACCTGCTCCCGGGAGCTGCGACTCCGAATGATCTGCGCGGCAGCACGTTGATCGCGGACAAGCGACTCTGGATCTCGACGCCATCGGAATTGTTTCTCACACTCAAACAAGTTGATGAGCGTCGAAACACCGTGCTCGCCAAAACCTATTACGACGAATCGATGGCGCTCGCCCACACGGTTGCATCTCTTGATCGGTACCCGTCCGATGAGGAGCTCAAGGCGATCGTCGAGTTTCGCAAACTCCTACTCGACCAAATGCCTTCTCGCGAACCTGCAGCTGCGCAGGCGGGTACCGAAACTCAAGCTGAGGCGACGGCCGCTCCCAAACCCGAGCAAGAGCCCGCCGAGCCGCTCGAAGACCTCCTTGCCGAACTCGACGGCCTGATTGGTCTCTCGGCAGTCAAGGAAGAAGTCCGACTTCTCAGCGCTCTTCTCCAGGTTCAGAAGTTGCGGGCCGATCGTGGCCTTCCCGTCATCGACTCGAACAAGCACTTGGTGTTCAGCGGCAACCCGGGAACAGGAAAGACAACTGTGGCAAGACTGCTCGCTCGCATCTATCGCAGCCTGGAGATCGTGGAGCAGGGCCACCTCACCGAGGTCGACCGAAGCGGTCTCGTTGCCGGGTTCGTCGGACAGACAGCCAACAAGGTCGCCGAGGTGTTCGAAGGGGCCGATGGCGGCGTCTTATTGATCGACGAGGCGTACTCGTTGATTCGCGGTGGGGAGAAAGACTTCGGTCGGGAAGCCATCGATGCAGTCGTGAAACAGGTCGAGGATCGCCGCGACTCCATGGTCGTGATCCTCGCGGGTTACCCCAAAGAGATGGCCGAACTCGTCGGGGCCAACCCAGGCTTCAGCAGTCGCTTCCCCAAGACGATCCATTTCCCTGACTACAGCGATGATGAGCTTCTTGCCATCCTGAATCTCATCTCCAACAAGAGCCACTACGACCTCACCGACGACGCTGAAGTTGCCGCCACTGCGTGGTTTGGCACTCACGAGCGGGGCCGAGGTTTCGGAAACGGGCGTCTCGCTCGCAATCTCTTCGAGGCTGCCGTTTCCCGACATGCGACACGACTCGTCGAGCTTCCCGACCTCACCGACGCACAACTGACAACCCTGGAGATCGAGGACATCGCAGCAGTCCCCTCAGGCCAGGACAAGCCACCTTCGTGAGTGGCTCGAACAGGGCGGCGGCGGGGATTGGAATCTCGCGCGTTCTCGGCCTTGTTCGAGAGATCCTGATCGGCGCGACCCTGGGCTTGACCCCTGCAGCGGAAGCATTTCGGGTTGCGATGCGCGTGCCGAACATCGTGCAAAACCTCCTCGGAGAGGGATCGCTCTCCGCGTCGTTTGTTCCGGTCTATGCCCGACTGATCGAGGAGCGTCAGGACACCGAAGCGCGGCGTGTCGCGGGCGGCGTGCTCGGGCTGCTGAGCGCAGCAATCGTGATCATCGTTTCCCTCATCATCCTTCTGGCAGATCCGCTCATCAGCGTTATCGGGTGGGGCATTGCCGACGACGCCACAAAGGACAAGGCGGTACAACTGACTCGCATCACCGCGGTCGGCATTGGACTACTCGGAATTTCCGCATGGTGCCTTGGCATCCTGAACTCCCACCGTCAGTACTTTCTGTCCTACGCAGCCCCCGCTCTGTGGAACCTGGCCCAAATTGCCACGTTGGCCGTAACCGCAATCACCTTCGGTTTGCAAGACACCGAGGGTCTCACCAATGCGCAGCTTGACCAGCGACTGGTCAACAACGCTGATACCGCAGCAACATGGCTGGCCGTAGCCGTGTTGTTTGGGAGTGTGTTGCAGGTCGCGGTGCAGATCCCGCGGGTCAGGATCCTCACCCAGGGCGTGACACCGCATCTGCGGCGCGACGGTGATGTTCGAACGGTGCTGCGTCGCTTTGGTCCTGCGGTTGGCGCCCGAGGCGTTGTACAGATCTCGAGCTTTCTCGACATCTTTCTCGCCACGTTCCTCGTTGCGGGCGGTCTCGCCACCCTCGGCTATGTCGTGCCGCTCTACATCCTTCCGATCAGCCTCTTCGGTTTCAGCATTGCCACGACTGAGCTGACCGAAATGTCTCGCCGAAACGATCGGGCCGACCTCGTGGCCCACCGGGTCCAGCTCGGCCTTCGGAAGGTGGCGCTTCCCGCAGCCTTTGTCACCGCGACCTTGGTGTTCGGCGGCGGAGCGATTGCAGACACCCTGTTTCGCTGGCCGAACGAACTGATCAGCGGAGATCTCTCGTCGGACAACTCGGTGGTATTCGGGATCACCATGGCGATCTATGCGTTGGCGCTCCCCGCGGCGATGTCGGCTCGTGTCACCCAGAATGCCCTGTTCGCCCTCGGCGACACCGCAACGCCTGCCCAAGTCGCCATCGTGCGCCTGCTGGTCTTGCTCGCCGTGACCGTGATGGTGATGTTCCAAGCCGACCGGCTCACCGTGGTCGACGGCGTCATCGGCGGCTGGGACGCGCTCCCTCACCTGCCCTTTTGGGAACCGCTGGATGTGGCGATCAGGAAAAACCCCGATCGAGTGGCCCATCTCGGACCAGCCGGAATCGGCTTGGGGACGCTCGTCGCTTCATGGGTCGAGTGGGCACTCCTTCGACGCAAACTGAGCGAGTCCATCGGAATCACGATCAACTCAGGACTGGCCTTTCCCACGCTGGCAGCCGGGCTGGCGAGCGGAATCGTTGTGCTTGCGATCCGCGTTCTGCTGAACATTCCCATGCCAATCGAGGGAATCGTTGTCGGCTTCGCCGCACTCTTGAGCTACATCGGATTCCTCCGCTTCTTGGGCTATCGCCCGCGGAACCCGAGAGCCTGATTGGCGGACTAACATTCCCGCCATGTTCAAGCTCATCAAGCGGTGGTGGAATTACACAACAGCGAAACTCACGGGTTCGTTCGAGGAGAAGGCCGATCCAAAGGTCCAACTCGAGCAAGCAATCCAGGAGGCCCAAGAGCAGCATCGTCGGCTCAAGGAGCAGGCTGCGAATGTGATCGCCAACCAAAAGCAGACAGAGATTCGCCTCAATCGAGCCATGGAGGAATACGAAAAGGTTGGGAACAACGCCCGCCAGGCCGTGATGATGGCCGACGACGCCTCGAAGAAGAACGACGAGAAGAAGATGTCGGAGTACACCTCCGCCGCCGAAGCGTTCGCCAACCGCATGATCGTCCTCGAACGCGAGGTCGAGGATCTCAAGTCTCTGCACCTTCAGGCATCGCAGGCTGCTGATCAGGCCAAGAGCGCCGTCACCCAGAACTCCTCGGCGTTGCAAAAGAAGCTGGCCGAGCGCCAGAAACTCCTCTCTCAGCTGGACCAAGCCAAGATGCAGGAACAGTTGAACGTCGCGATGACCTCACTCAACGAGCAGGTCGGCCAGGACGTGCCTTCGTTCGAAGAGGTTCGCGAAAAGGTCGAGAGCCGCTACGCCAAGGCCAAGGGCGCTGCTGAGCTCAACACCGAATCCGTCGAAGGCCGCATGCTCGAAGTCGAGCAGGCATCGCTCAACGTCGAAGCACAGAGTCGTCTGAGCGAGATTCGTGCTCAGCTCGGCCTCACCGAAGACACTGCTCCAGCGGCCGAGGTCAACGAGACCCAAGCAGCCCAGGTCGAGGGCGAAACCGCTTGACCAGATGCTTCCCGTCGCTTCAGGCGGGAAGCACAACCAAGCCGTCTCGATGGATGACTTCGTCGTCGAGCCCAGCTGGGATGTCAGTTGTTCTCTTTCCCGCATGAGCAGTGAGATCCTCGTTCGACCACCGGATCTGCCCTTTGGCAAACACCACGCCGTCGCTGTCGATGACTTCAACCGCATCGTCTGGTTGAAAGCTCCCGTGCACCGCTCTTACGCCCGCCGCGAGCAGAGAGCGGCCACCATCGATGAGTGCGTTGCGAGCTCCGTCATCGACCTCCACTTGCCCGCTTGCAGGGAGCGCGAACGCGATCCAGAGCTTGCGGGCCGGCAGACGACCTGATCGGGGAAGGAATCGCGTGCCAACGCCACCTTCAGACGTAGGGCCATCAACAGCAGCGGGAAGAACATTCTCACGAGCAGCTCGGGCAATGACTGTTTCGACACCGCTCCACGTGGCGATCTTGGCTGCTGCCAGCTTCGATGCCATTCCACCCCGCGCAGAATCAGAGCCTGGCCCACCGGCCGCTGCCTCCAACTCGTGGTCGATGGCCACGATTTCCTCGATGAGCGATGCATCCTCGTTCGTCCGGGGATCGGCGGTGAACAAGCCATCGGTATCGGTCAGGAGAACCAGCAGGTCGGCTTCGATCAGATGCGCAACAAGCGCCGCCAATCGGTCATTGTCTCCGAACCGAATCTCATCATCAGCAATCGCATCATTTTCGTTGATCACCGGCACAACGCCAAGGGCCAACAGCTCTCGCAGTGTTCCTCGGCTCTTGAGGTAGCGCCGTCGCAACATGAAATCAGTCGGTGCCAACAGGATCTGGCCGGCCAAGAGATCTTGTTCTGCCAACGCTGACTCGAACGCTCGCATCACCGACGGCTGGCCGACAGCAGATGCTGCTCGCAAGAGCGCCTCGTTCTTGCCTGTCGCAGTTCGGTCTTTTCCGAGGATGTGAAGTCCTGCCGCAATCGCGCCGCTTGTCACGATCACGACGCTTGCGCCGGATCGTTTCACGTGCGCCACCTCAGAGGCGAGCTTGGCGACAGCCCCGCGGTTGATGAGGCCGTCCGTCGTGACCGAGGACGAACCAATCTTGACGACGACCGTCGGGCTCTCGGCTGGCAACGACATCAGTCGGCGTAGTACTCGAACGCGAACGTACCCACACGAACCGTGGAACCGTCGAGCACGCCGGCCTTGGACAGCGCCTTGTAGACACCGAGCTTCTCGAGACGCTGCAGTGCGTAGTCGAGCGCTCCGGGGTCGGTGAGGTCGGACAGAGCAACGGAACGCTCGGCTTGTCGCCCGAGCACTCGATAGCTTCCATCGTCTTCGCGAGCGATCTCGACACCCACTGGCTCTGGCCGATGGATCACGAAGCCGTCGTGCTCTTCTTCGGTGCTCCGGGCCTCCTTGACCAACGCCGCTACCTTCCACAGCATGGGTTCCAGCCCTTGATGGGCGACGGCTGAAATTTCGAGCTCGACCTCTGCATCCTCGCCCCAATCCGAAGCTTCGAGTACATCGGCCTTGGATCCGATGACGAGACTCGGTCGGTCGAGAAGATCAGGCCGGTACTGAGCCAGTTCGTTGCGCAGAACCTCGAGCTGGCGAGCAGGAGAATCGCCATCGACAGCCGAAAGGTCCAGGAGGTAGAGCAGCACGCGCGCTCTCTCCACGTGACGCAAGAATTGATGTCCAAGACCGTGGCCATCGGCAGCACCCTCGATGAGACCAGGGATGTCCGCCACTACGAACTCAGTGTCCTCACCAAGTCGGACGACTCCGAGGTTGGGCTCCAACGTCGTGAACGGATAGTTCGCAATCTTTGGCTTTGCAGCAGAGATGACAGAGATCAGTGTGCTTTTGCCCGCATTCGGGTAGCCGACCAAGGCCACGTCGGCCATGAGCTTGAGTTCGAGTCGAAACCAGATCTCCTCACCCTTTTCGCCCTGCTCGGCAAACATCGGAGCTCGGCGGCGGTTGGAGAGGAACTTGGCATTGCCTCGCCCGCCCTCACCGGCTCGAGCTGCCATCCATCGATCGCCTGGTCGAGCAAGATCTGCGAGCGGCTCGTGGGTTTCGTGGTCCAGAACGACGGTACCGACTGGCACCTTGACGATCTTGTCCTCACCCCCACGACCGTGCTGGCTCGAACCTTTGCCGTGGGTTCCGCTCGCCGCGATTCTGTGCGGGTGATCGCGGAAGGCCAACAACGAGGCAACGTTGGTATCTGCTTCGAACCAGACGTTCCCGCCACTTCCCCCATCGCCACCATCAGGGCCGCCCATGGGGACGTGAGCTTCGCGCCGCATAGCGACACAACCAGCTCCGCCGTCACCCGCGCGGGCGCAGATATTGCTTTCATCGACGAAGTTGGACACGAGGGAAGTCTAGAAAGCCCTCAGCCCTTCCGGGCGACTGTGACGAACGGGACGTGAATCAGTCGACGAGCCGTACAGGGTCTCCGATGACTCGTACTTCCCATGTGGTCCAGTCAGCAGAGTTCTGACCGGTCTCCTTGACGTAGCGAACTCGCCACCACGTGTTGGTTGCGGTGAAGTAGTCGGGATCGTCGAGGTTGATGGTTGCGGTCACCCATCGGCCGTTGAATCGACCGTGGTTACTCCATTGCGGAAGTTTGGGAGCAACGCCGTCCTGCCAGACTTCTAGACAGTTGCTGCCGTCGATGCCAAGCGTTGCCGTTGAGGTTCGTCCGGTGCAATCCTCATCTGCGCCACCTGGGCCAACCTCTGCCGGCGGAGAGGGGTCATCAGTTGTCCACGTGAAGGGGGCAGGATCCCCATTGGGATCGAGAAACTGCACGTAGTCCATGCCCTCGCCGAGGTCCCACATCCGGACTTCAAGCTGCTTGTCCTGGTGGATCGCTTCGACGTTGGCCAAGAAGAACGTGGCCGAGTCGCCTGTGGTCTGGGTACGAATTGGCAGCTGATCACGTGCGTACACACCGACGCACGGCGCTGCGTAGTAGGTATAGCAAGTGGTCGGAGTCGTCGCCCCGAAGTCACGAGCCTGAATCGAGAAGTAATTCACGCCCCGGCCATAGCCAGCGTAGCGAGTCTCGTCGTTCTGAACCTGAACGAACCAGCGACCAGCATTTGTGTCTGACCCGTCGACGATGTTGACCGGGATGTTCCAGTTCGTCGGGTTGAACCACGTATTGCACTGCGTGGTGTCGGTACCCGGCTGATACACGATCGGGTTGATCAGGTCGGAGTCGTCAAGCGGTGTGTCTGTGCCATCCCACAACGTGTACACAAGTCGAGTGTCGTTCGTGTCATTGCCAGGTTTGCCCGAACTGTTCGAGCAAAGCGGCGCATCAAAGAGGAACACGTTGGTTCCGGCAGCACGGCCCTCAGGAACGTCGACGATGAAGTAGTAGCCCTCGGGCCGATGTTCGGGATTCAGGAGAATGCTCTGATTTGGATTTGGAGCTGATGCGTCATCGGCGGCCGTTGCCCGCAGCGTGTTCCAGTTGCTTGAGCCATTGTGCCGACAACCATTGTTCTCGAGGTAGTAGGCAGCCCGAACGTCGCCATAGTGAGCAGGTAGGCAATAGCCCATCATTCCCGTCCACGCGTTGACTCGAGAGCCGTCCTCCAAGGTCTGGGTTCCGAACCCCAAGAAATTCGTCGGGGATCCGAATTCAATCGGCAGCACATACTCCGCAACAGCGAAACGACTAATGCCAATGCCGTCCGCGAGATCCGCAACGACACCGCCGAAATAGACCTCACCATTCGCTCGGAGATCAACCCGTACTTGCTGGTCGCCAACTCGCTCGACAATAACCAGTGGATCATCCGTAGGGCCCGTGTGAGCATCAAAGGTTGCGCGGTCCACCAGCGATGCGGTCGGATAGCCATTGACCTTGATCGTTTCGAGCGCGTACCGCTCCGCCGCTTCGAGGTTTGGCATCCAGACCACGGCGGCAAGCGCCGCAGAATCTACGGTTCGCTGAATCTGCTGTGAACGGACGTACCACGCGCCAACATCAGTGGCGAAGGCGGCGAAAATCATCAGGGGAACCAGCATCAAGGCCGTCGTCGCGATGACGTAGCCCTTCTGCAACCGACGATCTTGGTCCACGGTCTTCGTTTCAGCGCCATGGCTGCCAAGATCCCCCACTTGGATTGGAAGATCTTCGGTTGTCACTTCTTCGAGGATCGGCGTGGTCATCATTGGCTCGTCTTCGGTTCGACTCGCATGATTGCGGTTTGGGTGATCATGTGGCTGTCGCCCGGAAGAATGTGGCTCACGTAGTCGCGTTCGTATTGCACCCAAACTCCGATGTACGTGGCGGTTTGCTGACTGTGCACCCGACTGTCAGACGGACACCAGTTGGACGATCGTCCTGATCCACAGCCGTTGTCGGTGAACGTCGGGCTGGCATCGAAACGGGTGGGGTTGTCGATGTCGGCGATGTCCGCCTGTCCGTACACGTTGCAGTTCGTTCCGGTCGGCGAATTCGGAGTCGCTCCCCCGGTTGCGTTTTCACAGGCAGGCGGAACGGTTCCGTCGGTCGGAAAGCCGGACGCGTCCTGGGGCACCTCCCAGATCACGACCCGAACGATGTTCGATGCATCATCGCCAAAGCTCGCCTGGATGGCTTTCAAGGCAGCTTGATCTGCGAGGTCGTTGTCCCCGAGTTGTGTCGCAGTACGGGCACCGCTCCGAGAAGCTTGAACAGATGTCTGGGAGACCCGCCAGGCCATCGTCATCTCGAACATTCCGAGAAGCAGGGTCATCAATAGCGGAAGGACAATGGCGAGTTCGACAATGATCGAACCCTTCTCGCCCTGTGACCGTCGCCTTGCGCGCTGCGTCATCACGCTTCCTCCGGCTCGATCTGAATGATCGTGACGTCATCGACAAAGCGCTGATCGCCGAAGAATCCGGTGATGTAGTAGTGCTTGGTCTTGACGTACACGCCGATGAGATCCAGTCCTGCAGAGAGAGACGTTTCGCGATCCCGGGCGCACCACGCATCATCGACCGCACGTGCTGGGTTGACGTCACAACCCCAGTAGCCAGACAGCGTGACGTCGTCGGCCTCATAGAGCGGAAGGTGCAGCTCTGTCTGGGAGTAGCGGTTACACGGACGAAGGGGATCAGACGTTGCGGCAACAGACTGAATGTGGCATTGCGGATTCATTTCGTCGCCGACGTCTTCGATCCGGAAGATCACGACGTACTCGATCAGGTCTTCTCCCATTGGGGCGATCGATTGCTTGACCGACTCGAGAATCCAATAGTCGGCATGGGCGTCGTTGGCGTACACACTGGCGGCACGACCGCCGTCGCGCGAGGCGTTCGTCGTCGTCAGTTCATCTCGAGCAATGAGGCCAAATTCGAGCAAGCCGAACAGGATCATCAAGAACACGGGCGTGATGATGGCTGCCTCAACAATTGACGAACCGCGTTCGCTCTTTTGTCCGCGTTCGCGGAGGCTCGAAACCATGCCACTCCATCGGCACCAAACAACTGAAGCTTGATGACGGTGGGCAATGTTTCTCTATGAGGCCGCTAGGCCGGATGGCCCCCTGGGAGCCCGCTCAGCGGCGCAGCCGCTGATGCAATCAATCCGTGAGGATGTCGACAAGCTTGCGGCCCTTGCGGAACCCAAACTTGACCTTGCCAGGAGCGGTGGCGAACAAGGTGTCGTCGCCGCCCTTCATCACGTTTTCTCCCGGATGAAACTTTGTGCCGCGTTGACGGACAATGATCGCACCGGCGCCAACGGCTGTGCCGTCAAACACCTTGACGCCAAGACGCTTGCTCTCAGAATCGCGACCGTTCCGTGTTGAACCGCCACCTTTGGTCTTCGACATGTCAGCCTCGCTTGATTCCGGTGATTTCGATGTTTGCGTACGTCTGGCGATGGCCATAGCGACGACGCTGATTGGTCTTCGGCTTGTAGGTGAAGCCGTCGATCTTCTTGCCCTTGACCTCGTCAAGCACCTTGGCTGACACGGTCACCCCGCTCAACTGATCGGGGGTTGACAAGATGTTCTCACCGTCAACCAAGAGAACGGGACGGAGTTCGATGTCGTCGCCGGGAGTGCCAACTCGCTCGACCCGAAGGGTCTGGCCTTCCTCGACGCGATACTGCTTGCCACCAGTGGCCACGACTGCGTACATAGTGGTCCAAGGCTACCGGACTAACCGGCCAACCGGACGGGATCTCCAATGACTCGCACAGACCATGTTGTTCGGTCCGTGATGTCTGTGCCGAAGAAGTACCGGACTCGCCACCACCGCGCCGCGTATGCGGTCGCGTAGTCGATCGGAATATCCAGCGTTACGACAACCTTGCGGTCATTCCACGTCGAATCGCTCAAGGTATCGAGATAGATCTGTTGGCCTGTACCACTCACATCGAGGGTGTAGGCGTGGAACGTTCCATCAGCTGGCCACGTCCAACTCTCCGCTACCCCGGCACACCCGGGTGTTGCCGCGGTGACAGAGCAATCTGTTGACCAAGCGAAGTCGACCGGAGCACCGTTTGGATCGAGAATCTCGATGCGTTCTGCACCTTCACCGACATCGAAGAGGGTGATTTCAAGCTGCTTGCCTGCATGCACAGAGGCGATTTCCGCCAGGTAGAACTCGGCGGATCCATTGCTCAACGAAGCGAACAGCGGAAGATCCTTCACCGCTGACACCTGCGGGCACGTCGGGTCGTAGGCCGGGTCGCCACCCAAGGTGGTACAGAAGGAATAGCTGCCGCCGCTGAAGGCCCGGACCGCGAATCCATTGGAGCCGTAGGACTGATTGCCACCGCTGCCTTCCGTGCTCACACGGAGGTAATACGTTCCAACTTCTGGCGTCGGGATGATTCCAATAGTGGTCCATGCCGCATCGGACGCTGCGTCGTAGGCTGGGAACGTCGTACTCGACAGCACCGCATGACCTGCGAGATCGAATGGCGGACCTGGAGCGTCATAGAGCGTAAATGTCGTGTCGAAGGTTGCCGGGGGATGCAGGCTCAGGTCGGTTGACTTTGCTGCAGAAGGAGCAAACGTCCCATCGTAGACCTGCACTCTGATGGGCTGGGTCCCGACTTGATCAACCGTCACGGCCAAGATGTATTCGCCGCTGTAGTCGGGGTTCGGGACGCCCGTGTTGCAGCTCGTTGGGGGGTAGGCACCACCCGGATAGCCAGCAAGCCACCGGGCAGAACGAAGATCTCCGTTCTCACGAACCGAACACTCTCCCGAGATCGCGAGCCAAAGCCCTTCGGCACCCAGACCGTTGTTCGGGCTGCCGAGCGCGACCGGCGGCGCATACTCGGCAACGGCGGAGCGAGTAATCGCGAACTCATTGATGAACGCACCGGAGAATGAAAGCTCACTCACCGTCGAAACAGTGACCTTGAGCGAGAAGTTGCTGGTGAAGGCAACATCGATGGACGAGTCGACGCCTGGATTGAGGCCATTTTTTTCGATTGCCTCGATCGCAACGGATTCAGCCTTGGCTTGATCCGGGAGCCAGACTGCTCCCGCGAGTGCTGCTGCATCCGCAATCCGCTGATTGCGGCTTCCTTGGAGGTACCAGACACCGATGTCAACACCGATAGCAGTGATCGCCATCAACGGAATCAGCAGCAACGCAGTCAGCGCGAGGGCGTAGCCCCGCTCCTTGGTGCGTGTGCCAGTCGAGTCGTGAACGTGGGTGCGGATTGCCATCAGTCGAACCTCGGCTCAAGTCGCATGATCGTTGTATCGGACAACGTCGTATCGGGGAGAAACGGGGCGATCGTCTTGTGCTTGACCTGGATGTAGACGCCGATCCAGTCCGCAGATGGGTACTGCTCGACATTGCGATCAAGTGGACACCACGTTGTGTCCGCGGATGTTGCAGCACATGTCTCGACGCCGGAAACGAACTCGGTTCCGGCGAAGCTCGTTGCCGGGAGCGTCAGATCAGTTCCGTCGTAGTGATTGCATTCGTTGTTCAATGGGAAGTTGATGCAGCCAGCCGGCATCGAGCCATCGAGTTCTGGCTTGAAGATAATGATCTTGACGATGTCCGTTGGGTCAAAGTTGTCGACCGCACCACCAATCGCCAAAAGCGCGTCGTGATCTGCTGAGCGCGAATTTCCAGATGACGAGATCACCCTGGCTCCAGACCGTGTCGCGTTGACGACGTTCTGGCTCTCCTGGGTGCGGAATCCCAGTTCAGCGAGCCCAAGCACCATCGTGAGGAGGAGTGGGACGACGATCGTCACCTCGACAAGCGCTGCGCCTCGTTGGCGTCGACCATCAGGCCTTCGACGTCGCATCACAGGTCCCTCGGCTCGATGCGCAGAATTTCCGTCGCAGTCATCCTCTTCGCATCACCGAAGATTCCCGTGATGAGGTTGCGCTGCAAGACAACGTGAACCCCGATGTAGTCCGCACTGGTCGTCGTGACATCACGCTCGTTCGGGCACCAATATTCGTCGAGCCCCTGCAGCGGATCACAGCCAAAGTCGGCCAGCGGTCGACTGAAGTCGCTGATGTCGTAGGTGTTGCATTGTTCGAGCGCAGTGTCCTGAGAGGTGATCAAGCAGTTCGGGGGAACCGTGTCACCGGGTCCGTTTGCCTTAAAGATGACGATGGTTTGGATCGACCCATCCTCGAGAGGAGAGGATGCATCAAGCAGCACCTCGAGAATGTGGTGATCGGCATCGAGGTCGTTGCCGCCGATCGATGCCGCCCGAATTCCTTCGTTTGTCGAACCAGTCAGCGCGACGTAGTCGCGAAAGACAAACCCGAACTCAATGATCGCAAAGATCAAGAGGAAGAAGAGCGGAAGCGTGAGTGCAGCTTCGACGAGAACGGCGCCTCGCTGGCGGTCCTTCGGAGCTTTCTCGCCCTGTGAGGGTCGACGGATCACGAATCAGCCCGCCGGAGGAACGAATGGAGTGGTTGGCGGCGCTGTGGTTGGCGGCGCCGTCGGTGGAGGAGACGTCGTCGGTGCTGCGGTGGTGGGTGGAGGTGAGGTCGTCGGAGGCGGAGGGGTCGTCGGAGGCGGCGACGTTGTCGGAGGCGGCGCCGTCGTCGGAGGCGGACCAGTGGTCGGAGGAGGGGGTGTCGTGGGAGGTGGCGGCGTCGTCGGAGGCGGAGGCGTGGTTGGGGCGGCCGTCGTCGGCGCAGCCGTCGGAGGCGGCGTCGTCGGAGGCGGAGGCGTCGTCGGAGGCGGAGGCGTCGTGGGAGGTGCTGTCGGAGGCGGCGACGTCGGAGGCGCGACCGTGTTCGGCAGCCAAACCTGTTCGCCGCCGATGTCATCTGCGGCCTCGCTCTGGTACTGGGTCGTCGACTCGGTAAGCAGTGCCGCTACCTGGACACCGGCGAGCACGAGCACGCCAAGAATCAGCGCGTACTCCACTGCGGCCGCGCCGCGACTACGCGTGGCATGGTCGCGTTTCCCTGGTTCTGGTGCCACCGATGAATACGTCACACTCATCAAGTCGGCCTGAGGGGCACCACTCTTGAGAGTGGATCCACCCAAGCATGGGGAGGAACATTGCCCGATTGCCCGAAATCAGCGAGTTTTCGGCACTACATCCTATGAAAGCCCATTGATTTGGGCCGGCAATGACCCCGAGGTCAACGGCGCCGAGAGCGCGATTTGCCGCCGGACTTCCCCTTGGCCGCAGGCTGAGCGTTGGCCCCCTTCGGCGGAGCGATCCAATCATGCAGTGCAAGGCCCCGGCCCGAACAATGCGGGCAAGAATCGGAAAGCGACTCCAAAAGACCCTCGCCGATCCGCTTCCTCGTCATCTCCGCCAGACCGAGCTCGCTGATGTCGAAGACCTGGGTTCGCGTTTTGTCTCGGCTCAGCGCCTTTCGGAACACCCGCATCACTTCGTCGCGGTTCTTCCGATCTTCCATGTCGACGAAATCGATGACGATGATGCCACCGATGTCACGCAATCGCAGCTGGTGCGCCACTTCCTCAGCAGCTTCGAGGTTGTTCCGAAAGACGGTCTCTTCGAGGCTTGATGAGCCGACGTTCTTGCCGGTGTTGACATCGATAACCGTCAAGGCCTCGGTGCCTTCGATGATCAACGACCCACCACTCGGGAGCCAGACTTTGCGATCGAGAGCTTTGTGAAGCTGCTCATGAACGTGGTGGCGCTCCAGAATCGACAAACCCTCTGATCCCTCGTCGTAGTACTCGACTCGGTCGGCCAGAGCTGGAGTGATCACCGAGATGTATTCAGACACCTCGTCAAACAGCGCTTGGTCGTCGATGATGACGCCGCGATATTCCTTATTGAATTCCTCACGGATCATGCGGGTCGACATGTCGGGCTCGCGGTACAGCAGATTCGGGGCTTTGGAACTTGTCGAGAGCTTCTCGATTTGGTTCCACTGCTGCACGAGCCCAGCAACATCGCGCTCGATTTCTTCTGCCGTCACGTTCTCGGCCGCGGTACGGACGATGAGCCCGTGTCCCTTTGGCCGCACCTTGTCGAGGATCTGACGAAGTCGGCGCCGTTCGTTGTCTGGCAAGCGCTTCGAGATGCCGTAGGTGTCGCTGTTCGGTACCAGGACGACGAAGCGGCCCGGGAGGGACACCTCGGTCGTGAGCCGGGCACCCTTGTGTGCGATCGGGTTCTTCGTGACCTGGCAGAGCGTTGACTGCTTTGCCTTGAGCAATTGCTCGATCTTGGGACGACCATTCGAGTCGTCGACATCGTCCTTGTCGTATTGCACATCGCCGCGATACAGCACCGCGTTTTTCGGTGTGCCGATATCCACGAACGCTGCCTCCATACCGGGCAGCACGTTCTGGACTTTGCCC
Organism: uncultured Acidimicrobiales bacterium; assembly: GCA_937930695.1. GTDB lineage: Bacteria > Actinomycetota > Acidimicrobiia > Acidimicrobiales > SZUA-35 > CALEWY01. The sequence continues at coordinate 21,022 of CALHCB010000018.1, forward strand.
AGGTAGATGTTGCCGTGGATCTGGAAGACATCGTCGCTTGGGCGAGAGACGTAGTACTCGATCAGGTTGCGACCTTCGAGCACCGCAATATGAGTGGCGTCGGCTTTCTTGGACACCACCATCAGATAGCGACCGACGGGCCGGCCCTTGCGCACCCGACCTCGGCGCCGGCTCAGTTGTTCTTCATCGAGCTCGACTGGGCCGTCGGCAACCACAGCCTCGATTGGCTGGGATCCTTCGGGGCGCTTCTTGGCACCGCCACGGCGGCGACGACGACGACGTTTGCTCGCCGGGCTCGTTCCCCCGTCCTTATTGGATTCGGGCTGTTGAGGGGACTTCGGCTTGGTGGCCGAGGCTGCAGCGGTTGCTGGCTTGGTGTCGCCAATTTTTGGCTTTGGAGCTTGCGGCTGCTTCTCGGCAGGCCGGGAACGAGCTCCCTCGTTTGGTCCCCGATCGGCAGCGTCGTTTGCGCCGCCGTTCTCGGACACGTTCATGGAAATCTTCCCTTCTCATGACGCACACCGTTCGTCGGACATGGCGCTCGCCTCAGAGGGGGCAATCGACCTGGTCAGCAACGTGTGGGGTGCGGCGGGCGAATCGGGAGCCTCGATGGGCTCAGACCGATTGCCGTTGTCTTGTTGGATGAACTGATGGGTGCGGCGTATTCGTCCCTCACCGAACTCTGGCGACAGGACCCGAATGAACTCTGATGGTCGAATCGTCAGTGCGTCTGTTGAGAGAAGTGCCACGAGCTGCACACCATTATCCGTCGGCCCGGCGATCTCGATTTCGAGAATGGCCGGGCGGACATCGACCGTGGTGGTCTTGCCCTTTCGCTCACGTTCGAGTGGTAGCTCGGGAGCATTCAGGGTGTCTGACACTGCAGCTGTTACGTCAGCTGAGTCACCAAGGACTTCGATGATCCAGCGACAACAGGAGATGCTCTCCTGAAGTGAGGCCGTACCGGGCTCGAGATGCGCCGCCGCTTCAACGGACAAGCCGTCGGGGAGCGCCTCGGTGAGCCGGGTAGGCAGTTCCTCGAGATCGACTGGCGTAACAAAGTCGATGTCGAGGTATTCGGCTTCCGATTCATAGGCCACCGTCAACGCCAAGCCGAAGCTGATGCGCGGACGAGGGGAGAATCCTTCGGAGTACGAGACAGGAAGCCTGAGCTTTCGGATGGAGCGTTCAACGATTCGGGCCATGTCTCGATGGCTGATGAATCGAATCTTCCCGGTCTTGGAGAAGCGAACGCGAACAGTAAATCGGGCGGGCGGGTTCATGAATTACGTTTCATGAGGCGGCCATTCATGAGCTTGCGCTCAATGGAGCCGATGCCCCTTCGGAGCGCCTCCCGAGTGTTACGGGCACCGCAGCACCCGTGGAAAGATCCTGGCCAGTTCCTTGGCTGCCACCCGCAGGTGGAACCGCAGAGGCTACGACGTGTTCGATGCCGTAGCCCGTGCATGCCCCACAGTCATAGCAGGGCGTCCAGCGGCAATCGGGAAGGCCGACTTCGGCCAACGAGTCTTGCCAATCGTCCCACAAGAAATCTTTGTGGAGCCCGGCAGACAGATGGTCCCACGGAAGCGCCTCGTCTTCACTGCGGTGGCGGTAGGTAAACCATTCGAGGTCCAGATCGTGCTCGGCCATGGCATCGACCCATCGGTCGAGCTCGAAATGCTCTGACCACTCTTGGAAGACACCGCCGTTTCGCCAGACCGTTTCGACCACATCGGCAATTCGCCGATCGCCGCGAGCCAGTATTCCTTCGGCCAAGGTCGCGGAAGGATCGTGCCACTTGATGGTGACGCCCTTTGTCTTACGGGTGGCGTCGCGCAGCAAGTTGACCTTGCGTTGGAGTTCGTCTGCGGTGTTCTGACCGAACCACTGAAACGGCGTGAACGGCTTGGGAACAAACCCCCCGACCGACGCCGTGACAGTGGCACGATTGGTGTAGGTCCGGCCGATCTCGGCACAGCGCGTCGCCAATTCGGCGATTCCGAGCGTGTCTTCGTCGGTCTCGGACGGGAGGCCGATCAGGAAGTACAGCTTCACTCTCTGCCAACCTTGACTGAAGGCAGCATCCACGGCTTCGTACAGGTCTTCTTCGCGAATCAGTTTGTTGATGATCTGGCGCATCCGCCAGGTTCCGGCTTCTGGGGCAAAGGTGAGACCGGATCGCTTTGCCCGTTGAAGCTGCGCGGCAATTCCGACGCCGAACGCATCGACCCGCAAACTCGGAAGCGACACTGACAATGGACCACAGCCTGCATCTTCGCTGTCATCCATCAGGCCCATGACGACGGGCTCGATCCCGCTGAAATCAGCGGTTGAGAGCGACGTGAGTGACACCTCGTCGTACCCGGTGCGTTCGATTCCCTGCTGCACCATGGTGCGCACTTGATCAGCCGGTCGCTCACGGACTGGGCGTGTGATCATTCCTGCCTGACAGAAACGACAGCCTCTGGTGCATCCACGGAACACTTCGACGTTGAGCCGATCGTGCACGACCTCGGTGAGCGGCACCAATTGTTCTTTGGGATAGGGCCATTCGGCAAGATCCGCAACGGTCCGTTTCTCGACGGAGCGAGGCGCGACGTCAGAGATTGGTGCGGTGCCCATAAGCGCCGGGCCGTCGTAGACCGGTGCATAAAGGCTCGGAACATAGACGCCCTCGACTTGGGCCAAGGCAGCCAACGTCTCGGCACGAGATGCCCCGAGCGCACGCTGGGCAACCAGGACGTCGGTCATCTCGCCAACAGGCTCTTCGCCATCGCCCAAGACCACGGCGTCAAGGAAGGGGGCAAGAGGTTCGGGATTGAACATGCAATGGCCACCGGCCACGACAAGCGTGTCACCCTCTTGACGATCCTCCGCCCGAACGGCCAGTCCCGCGAGGTCAATGCAGTTGACGACGTTGGTGTAGGTCAGCTCGGCCGAAACGCCAAAGGCGAGCACATCGAATTCTGCTGCAGGCGTGTGGTGTTCGACGGAGAAGAGTGGGATGTTCTCTTCTCGCATGATCGCTTCGAGGTCGCTCCACGGTGCGTAGGAGCGATCGGCTCGAGCATCTGCGCGCTCGTTGATGATCTCGTAGAGAATCTGCAGACCCTGGTTTGGAAGTCCGATCTCATACGCATCGGGATACGTAAAAAGCCAGCTGATGAGGCTGGAATCGGGAGCTTTCGCCTTGGCGCCGTCTTCGCAGCCGATGTACCTGGCCGGCTTCTGGACGTGGGCAAGCCGGGGCTCGAGTTGAGGCCATACGGATGTCACTGGATCGCAATACTAGCGGCTCAGTCTCACATCGGTGAGATACCAAAACCCCAGTATCTCGTGGCTATTCGACGGGTTTGCCGCGATGACGATGAATGGCAACGCTTTGCACAAGGCCGATCCCGATCAGCGACGTGATGAGCGAGCTCCCGCCGTAGGACACAAAGGGCAGCGGGATTCCTGTGATTGGCATCAGGCGCATCGTCATTCCGACATTTTGGAACACCTGGATCAGCAACATGCTGAAGACGCCAATGCAGATCAGGGTTCCGAAGCTGTCTCGAGCCAGTTGTGCCACTCGGAAGATGCGCAGCAGGATGAGGGCTTCGAGACCCAAGATCACCGCTCCCCCAATGAACCCCAGTTCCTCGGCCACAACGGTGAAAATGAAATCCGTGCGCTGTTCAGGAACGAATCCAAGTTGTGTCTGGGGCCCCTCGAACAGTCCTAAGCCCGTGAGTCCACCCGAACCAACCGCGGTTTCTGACTGTCGTTGGTTGTAGGAAGCTTCGACGTTGGACTCTGCGTCGATGAAGCTCGTCAATCGATCTTGCTGATACTCGGCCAACAAATCACTGCTGAGCAATACCGACACCATCACCGCTCCGGAAGCCAAGAGGAGCAACAGCACGCGGGCTGGCACCCCAGCGATCAGGAAGATCCCAAGAGCAATGAAGCCGTAGACCAAAATCGATCCGGTCTCGCCTTCCAGCAACACAAGGAAGGCGACAGCTCCCAAAGCCCCCAGTGCCGACACGATCCGCGGCGCCTCCACAGAACCGGTTCGGCCCGTAAACATGGCGGAGATCGCAATAATGAGTGACAACTTGGCGAACTCTGCCGGCTGAATCGAAAATCCGAAGATCACGAACCACCCCGTCGTTCCGGACACCTCCTTGCCGATGAAGAGCACCAGCACAAGGGCCAACGCGGTAATGATGTACACGACGCCGAGAAAGTCTCGGAACGCCCGATAGTCCAGCGAGGCCACGAGCGCCATCAGGATGAGCCCGACGCCCAGAAAGAGCCCTTGCCGGAAGACGAATTCGTTGCCCGCACCTGAGCGCGTTGCTGAGTAGATCGCGATGATGCCGATCGGCACGAGAAGAAGGACGAAAGCGGTGAGCGACCAATCGACGTTTCTCAACTTCGCGGCTGGAGATTCGCCCCGCACCGAGGGGGCGTTCGACTGTATGGCGACCATTAGCCACCCTCCGCAGTCGAGCCGGCAGTCGCGCTGTCGGCTTCGTTCGCTTCTTCGTTGCGTTCGCTCGTTTCAGGTGCCGTCGCCGGATTGGCGGACGTCGTGGTCGCCTCGTTGGTCGGAGGAGGATCGCCCGAGCTCGGCGTCGTTGCAGGATCGGCAGCTGTTGAGGTTGTCGCCTCGCCCGGATCAGTTGACTCGGTGGTGTTTCCTTCTGACAAGGGTGGCGCTGTGGAATCGGCAACGCTCGATGCGGGAATCGCTGTCGTCGTCGACGCTGGCGAGCCAGCGGCATCGGTTGTTTGCTCTGGATTGTCGGCCTGGTCTGGTTCATCGAGCACGTTGAGGTTCTCTGGGATGAGCGGTCGATCAAACTGAAAGCGATCTTCGGTGGCCAGCGGTGCCGGTGGTGTTGGTTCGATGCCGGCGAGTAACTCGAAGAATCGTCGCACTGCGGGAGCCGCAGCATCTCCTCCAAATCCGCTTTCTTCAAGGACCGCTGAGACGGCATATTTGGGGTTCAGGCCAGGCCCGAACCCGGCAAAGAGCGCGAAGTCAGCCTTTCCCGTCACCTCAGCAGTTCCCGTCTTTCCCGCGATCGGGTACTGATCTAACGGGAAGCCAGCGAAGGCTTCAGCTGCGGTTCCGGAAGCTGGGACGCGAAACAGTCCATCCCGAATGGCTGCAAGAAACGCGGGGTCCAGGGGTTCACCGGCGGATTCAATGACCCGCACCTCGAGGGTGGTCTCCCCTGTTTCGGCGTCACTCGCCCGCTCGACCAGCCGCGGTTGGTAGCGAGTCCCGCCCGTTGCGAGCGTTGCGTAGGCATTCGCCAGCTGTAGTGGCGTGACCGCGACCTCTCCCTGCCCAATCGCCATGATGACGTTGTCGCCTGCGAACCAGTCGGTTCCAAATTCTTCCAATCGATTCTCAGGAGTCGGCACTCGACCCTCTGCCTCGTTCGGCAATGCGATTCCCGTTGGTGCTCCGAGGCCGAGCAGCGCGGCAGCGTCTTGGATCGGCGTTTGACCGACCTGGGTTTGATTTTCCCATGCTTCGGCTCCGACGGCATAGAAGTAGGTGTCGCTCGATCGTTCAAGCGCCTCGCGCAGGTCCACCGGCCCCATCACGGCGCTTCCCGCGTTGCGGAACCGGCAGCCAGCCGTGCACTCGTCGATGTCGTAGACACCTTCGTCCTCCCAGATCTCCCACTCCGTCCGCAGCCCACTCTCGAGCGCGGCGTAGGCCGTCGCTACCTTGAAGGTCGATCCTGCGGGATACAAACCACGGGTGGCCCTATCGAATAGCGGCTTGTCCTGCCTGTTCTCCAGGAACTCAAACTGCTCAGTGCTGATCCCAAAGATGAAGTCACTGGGGTCATAGGTGGGGAACGATGCGAGCGCCACCACCGATCCGTCGGTGACATCGAGCGCAACCAGGCTCCCGGCCTCCCCGACGTGGGGCAGGTTTCCCTCGCCTGCCTCACGACGCCGCGCAAGGCGTAACTCGTCGGCCAGAATCTGCTCGGCTGCGTATTGCAGATCGATATCCACCGTCAAATGGATGTCGTTGCCTGGCACCGACGCTTGCAGCACTTCGGCTGTCCGGATCACACGGTTGTTGGCATCAATTTCAACTCGACGAACTTCCGGCACACCCCGAAGCGTTTGCTCGAAGATCTTCTCGATACCGGCGATACCGAGGGCATCACCGGGCAGATAGGTCTTGTCCTCGTTGTCGGCGTTCAGCGTGTCCGCTTGTTCTCGACTCCGGACCGAGCCCGTATAGCCGACGATGTGCGCACCGATATCGCCATACGGATACGTGCGAACCCATCGTCGTTCCACTTGAAAGCCTGGATATGCCCGCTCCTGGATCAAGATCCAAACCTGTTCACCCACATCTTCGGCGACGATCACGGGTTTCAGCGAGCCATCTCGCGCTCGGGTGTAGGTCGTTGCGAGATCTGATGTCTTGGTCTTCAGACCTGCCTCGTTGAGTTCGCCAGCCACGGCGGCAAACACCTCGCCGCGTTCTTCTGCATCGATGTCACGAAGCGTGGTCCAATCGAGAGTGACAACGAGCGATTCACGTCGACCAGCGAGAACCCGTCCCTTCGCATCAAGAATGCGTCCTCGTGGGGCCTCCACGATGATGTCTCGTTCACGGTTGCTCGTTGCCGACTGCTCAAAGTCTGCGCTGGACATGATTTGCAGAAACCACAACTTGCCGTAGAGCGAGGCAAAGACCAGGACGGCGACCATGGCGAGCGCACCGAATCGTCGACGAGGGATCTCGATCATGACGCGATCACTCTTCCCGACCCGTCGGCGCCACCAGGTGCGGTCATCTGCGTATCGACCATCCATCTCGCGAGACGTGTCGCGGGATGCACGAGCACACCTCCGATGATGCCGATCGTGGCCAGGATCCCAAGGGTTCGGTTCGTAAACGGCGGAGGGTCCTGTTCGAAGATGGCTCCGGCAAACCACGACAACGAGGTCACTGCGACCGCTGCAAGCGCACCCTGAAAGGTCCGGAACGTGGTTCCCGGTTGCAGCATCCGAACCCGAGCCTCGGCCAAGCTCCAGCCGACGATCCCGAACAACAGGGCGTTCAGCCCAAAAGGCGAGAACTGGAAGAGATCGACCGAGAGGCCGACAACGAAGCCAAGGAGTGCCGCCTCATCGCTACGGGCAACAAACCCCACGCCAATCAGGAGATACAAGGGCAGGTCGAGTCGGACCGTTCCCGCAACGAGCGTTTGGTCGAACGTCGCCACTTGGGCGATCACCACTGCCCCGATGACGATCACGATGTGAGACCACCGAAACCGGGCGATCATGGCGCACTGTCTGTAACAAGAATGACCGAAACGAACGCCAACCGCTCGAGATCGGCGAACGGCACAAGCTTCGGTGCTCCATCAACAATCGTCAGCTGCCCGACAGGGATTCCGCCCGGATAGCGGCTGCCCTCGAGACCGCTCGATTCGAACCGAGCGTCTTCGTTCACCACCGCTTCGGCCCCTTCTTCCAGGTCGAGAATGAGATCGGCGCCATCACCGTCGCCGGTGCTGACTCCGATGGCCCGTGTTCCCTTGGAGACAACGCCGACATTGAGCCGCGGGTCGCTGATGAGCCGAATCTGAGCCCGATCGCCAGTCGCGAGGATGACGAGACCGACCAAACCTTCGCCGGTCACAACCGGCATGTTCTCAAAGATGCCGTCGCTGGTTCCTCGGTCGATCTCGATGATGCGCTCGACCGAGGTTCGACGATCCGAGCTCACGCGAGCGACAACCAGTGGATAACGCTCAACGAAGTCGACGCCGGTAGCGAGGCGAAGCTCGTCGAGTTCTCCCTGAACGTCGGGAAGCCCATCGACCCGACCCTCGAGCTCGGCAACTCGCTGGCGCAACTCATCGTTCTCGCGGGCCAGGTCGTCGTAGTGCACCGCACCCTGCCAAATGTCAGCGACTGGACTCAGCACCCACCCAACAGCAGAACGGACCGGCTGGGTAACGCCGTACGCGGTGGCACGTGCTGACTGAAACGGCCCGCCACCACGGGCGTCGATCGTCATCATGGCAACCGCCGTGCAAGCGAGCAGCAACATGAGGCGGCGGGAGGAGAAGGTGCGGGTAGCCACGGTCCTGATGTCAGTACGGGATCAGGTGCCCTATTAGTCCTGCTGGCCTGGATACAAGTTCCGGAGCGAATCGTAGGCCTCGAGGTACTGGCCAGAACCGATCGCAACAGCGTGGAGCGGGTTCTTTGCCAGCTTGATCGGCATGCCGGTTTCGCTCTCCAGTCGTTCCGGTAGTCCGTGAAGAAGCGCGCCGCCACCCGCCATGGTGATGCCGTGTTCCATAATGTCGGCGGCGAGTTCCGGCGGAGTCTTGTCCAGCGTGACTTTCACTGCGTCAACGATCGAGCTGACCGGCTCGGCGAGCGCCTCACGCATCTCCTCTGTCGTCGTCACGATGGTCTTGGGCAACCCAGAGACCAGGTCGCGTCCGCGAATCTCCGCTTCAAACTCTTCCTGCAAGCGGTACGCCGAGCCGAGCTGGATCTTGATGTCCTCCGCCGTACGTTCGCCCAGCGCAAGGCTGTATTCCTTCTTGATATAGCTGATGATCGATTGATCGAGCTCGTCCCCGCCGATACGAACGGACTGACTTGCCACGATGCCGCCCAGCGAGATGACGGCCACCTCGGTGGTGCCACCACCGATGTCGACGATCATGTTGCCCGTCGGATCTTGGACGGGGAGACCACAACCAATTGCCGCCGCCATGGGCTCTTCGATGATGATGGCCTGGCGAGCACCCGCAAATTCGGCTGCGTCTCGGACCGCTCGCTGCTCAACGCCAGTAATACCTGACGGAACACAGATGACAATGCGCGGTTTAGCCACCCACCGTCCGGGGCTGACCTTCTGAATGAAGTACCGAAGCATCTCTTCACAGATGTCGAAGTCGGCGATCACGCCGTCCTTCAATGGCCGAATGGCCTGAATGTGGCTCGGCGTGCGACCAATCATTCGCTTGGCTTCGAGGCCAACGGCAAGCGGCCGAGAGCTGTTCACGTTGATCGCAACCACGGACGGCTCGTTGAGCACGATGCCGTGGCCGCGTACGTACACAAGGGTGTTAGCTGTGCCTAGATCCACAGCCATGTCTCGTGCTCCCACCGAGCCGAGCAAACTGGAAAATCGCTTCACGGCCACACGTACTCCTCGGGAGTTCCCCGTTTTCGCCGTTCTCACCCTACGAGAGACCCTAGAGCCTCACAAGGGCCGGGGAACTTCACCCAGAGCAGATGATCGTGAAGTGGGCCGGTTCAGAGCCCCGGAAAGAAGATCCCGATTTCGCGCTCTGCGGATTCATTGGCATCTGAACCGTGCACCAGGTTCTCCGTCATGATGGTGCCGAAGTCTCCACGAATCGTCCCGGGCGGGGCCTCTGCCGGATTGGTCGGTCCCATCAACGTCCGCACGATGGCGAAGGTGTCATCCGGGCCCTCGATGACTGCGACGAGGGCAGGGCTGCGACTCATGAAGGCCACCAGATCGTCGTAAAAGCCTTTGCCAACGTGCTCTTCGTAGTGACGACCGAGTGTGTCGGTATCGAGGAGACGAAGCTGGGCTGCAGCGATGGTCAGGCCTTTGCGTTCGAAACGGCTGAGGATCTCTCCCACGAGACCGCGTTCGACAGCATCTGGCTTACAAATGACGAGGGTTCTGCTCACCTGCGGGAGACTACCGCAGGTGTGTGAGAAGCCACCCTGCTAGCCGACTTGGCGCAGTTCGAGCTGGTGAAGCTCGGTTCCATCTTCACGGGTTGACACGATCACGGTCACGGTCTGACCAGCGGTCAACGTCCAAGGCGAGATGTTCGTGCCGCCACCGCCTCCGGTGCCGTCAGCGACCTCATCTTCGGCAGGACCGCTCGGGATCCCACCCCACTGGTAGCTGTGGTTTCCGGACCCGTCGCTCCAAATGGAGTCGTTGTCAGCCGGAGCACCGTCGACGTTGACGTCGACCCAGAAGGAGTCATCGCTTCCGTTCGCTCCGTGGACGATGCCGAAGATGTCGTAGTCGCCGTCAGCTGGTGCGACGAAGGTGAATGTGGCCGTCTCGCTGTAGTTCGGCGCATCGACCGACGTGGTTCCGTTGGAGGTCAAGATGCCTCCGGTTGTGTCCCAGGGGCCGGTGAGCACCGCATCGGCGGCGGTCTGGATCATCGGCGGGTTCACGACCGGCGGGTTGCACTCGGTGATGATCCGGGCATTGTCGGCACCGTTCGGCACCGCGTAGTTCTCGAAGACGACAGCGCTGCCGTTGATGGTGGCCTTGTCACTGCCCTCGAGCGGGCTTGATGTCGGACCGTAGTTGCCTGATCCGATGAACGCCTGGTTGTCGGTCTGGTTGAGGGCATTTGTCGAACCCGCAACGCCCACGACTGTGTTGCCGAAGTCGATCGTCGTGGTCGGGTTGTTGCCCTCGTTGATCGTCGGCGAGTAGTGATAGTAGAAGGAGCAATAGGTCTGACCATCCACGAGCGTGAAATCTCCGCCCCAATCGGAGTCTCCGCTCACGGTCTGGGTGCCGACCTGGGTGAACATCCCCTCGGTGAAGATGAAGCTGTAGTCATCGTCATCCCATGGTCCGCTGCCATCGAAATTGCCGGTTGGCGGCATGCCAGCAGGAATCGTCAGGATGGCCTCGCCACCGGTCACCGTCGGTACGGGAACGTTGGGATCTGGGTTCACACCAGCGGGAAAGGCTGCGGCAGGAGGTGGTGGATCAATCGGATCGGTCGTTCCGCCGGATCCACCGCCACTTCCTGAACCGGATGACGAGTCGGTCTCGAATCGTGATGGTCGAGCAACACCAACCTGTTCACCGGTCTCGCCGAGGTAATCACCTGAGGTCCGGTTCAACGCTTCGATGCCAGCAAGACTGGTCACCGCGATCGCCGAAAACACGAGTGCGTAGCCAACGAGTGTTGCGCCCCGCTGCCGGTTCGATCCAGCGTTCGACGCGAACGTGTGCGAGCTGTGGAGAGTTCGTGGCAGACCGAGACGTTTCACGATCTGGTGCATCGGCGGCGGGTCCCTCAACCTTGAGGTGCCTGGGTCGCTCTACCCATTGCTGAATTTGTTGACCGCTGGGCCAGATTCTGACGGATTGCTGTTGCCCGACGCTCAGTCTTCGAGCACCGAGCGAGCCGCCGGGCGGATGTCGCCGATCAGATACAAGCTGCCGACAACCAGAATGATGTCATCGGTGCCAGCGACGGCTTTCGCCCGTTGAAAGGCCTCGACGGGGTCGGTAACCACCTGAGGGTCCATCCCAAGGTCATGGGCCGCGACCGCCAACTCTTCAGCAGGCACCGACCGTGACCATGTGGGTTGGGTCAAAATAACCGCGTCGAAGTCAGGCGCATTGATGGCCTCGAGCATTTCGGTGTGATCTCGTCCAGTGAGCATGCCAAACACCAAAATCCAGGACCCGATCCGAGCGAACTCGGTCTCCAGCGTCATTCTGGCGGTGCGAACTCCATCAGGATTGTGCCCGCCATCGAGAATCACGGTTGGCTCACGGTTCACGACCTCGAACCGGCCGGGAATCTCGATTTCCTCCAGGGCGCCCTTGATCAGATCCGTATCGAGCGCCTTCCCGAAGAAGGTCTCGGTGGCGGCGATCGCGGTCGCCAAGTTTTCGCCCTGGTGCTCACCGTGCACGGGAATGAAGATCTCCTCGTGAAGGCCATAGGGCGTTCGGACATCGACGACCCTGCCACCGAACGCAATCGAGTTGCCGACGACCTCGAAGTCCGTCTCAGCTTCCCAGACCCCGAGTGATTCCTCAGCGTCGACTTCACTTCGCAGTTCTTCAAAGGGACGACCGAGCACCACATGGCTGTTCGGCTTGATGATGCCGGCCTTCTCATTGGCTATCTGGCGCTCCCACCCCGGTTTGCCATCAGTGTGGTCCTTGCCGATGTTGGTCAGGACGGCAACATCGGATTCCACGACGTTGGTGGAGTCGTATCGTCCGAGCATGCCAACTTCGACGACAGCGACATCGACTCCCAGGTCGGCGAACCAGGTCAGAGCGGCCGCACTCAACAAGTCCCATCGTCCGGGTGTGGACTCCAGTAGTGGTTCCACGCTCGCCAGAAGTGACATGATCCGAGCGAATTCATCATCAGAGATCATCTCGCCGTTGTAGGCAATGCGCTCGTTCAGCCGCTCGAGGTTGGGGCTGGTAAACGTGCCAACAGAAAGCCCCGTGGCGGCCAGCATGGCCGAACTGAATCGTGTGACCGATCCCTTGCCATTCGTTCCCGTGACATGAATGGTGCGATAGGCGAGGTGAGGGTCGCCAAGAGCGGCCATGAGCTCTCGCATCGGGCCGAGTGTGAGCCCGTCGGTCTTGCCAGCGGTCGGAAGCTCGGCAGTAGGCGTTGACCCTCGTTTACCTTCGAGATTCGTATGAGCGTCGAGAAAGGCGACTGCTTGGCGAAAGTCGAAGTTCAAGAGGCCCGCCGGTGGCCCTCATCGTCCTTTTCACGGGGAACGAGTGTGGGATTGACGCGCTCGAGGACAGTCGCGGCGTCGATGACGCAGCGCCCGATGTCTTCGCGCCCAGGAAGGTCGTACATCACGTCGAGGAGCACCTCTTCGAGAATTGCGCGCAACCCGCGAGCACCGGTCCCTCGCAGCATTGCCTGATCGGCCACTGCATCGAGGGCCTCAGGTGTGAACTCCAGAAGGACGTCTTCCATCTCGAAGAACTTCTGGTACTGCTTGACCAGAGCGTTCTTCGGCTCGACCAGAATCTCGACAAGCGCTTCGCGGCTGAGCTTGGACACCGTGCCGGTCACCGGAAGGCGACCGACGAACTCAGGGATGAGACCAAACTTGAGCAGGTCCTCGGGAAGGACCGAACCAAAAACATTGGTCACCGCCTTCTCCGTCTCTTCGGGGATCTCAGAACGGAAGCCGACGGACTTGGTCCCCAGCCGGGTTTCGACGATGTCCTCGATGCCGGCGAAGGCACCACCACAGACGAACAGAATGTTCGTCGTATCGATCTGAATGAAGTCTTGATGCGGATGCTTGCGCCCACCCTGCGGTGGCACGGAAGCGACCGTTCCTTCAAGAATCTTGAGCAGTGCCTGCTGAACGCCCTCACCCGAAACGTCTCGGGTAATCGACGGGTTCTCACTCTTGCGAGCGACCTTGTCGATCTCATCGATGTAAATGATTCCTGTCTCGGCTCGCTTGACATCGAAGTCCGCAGCCTGAATCAGCTTCAACAGAATGTTCTCGACGTCTTCGCCGACGTAGCCCGCTTCGGTGAGTGCGGTTGCGTCAGCGATAGCGAACGGAACGTTGAGCATGCGGGCCAAGGTCTGGGCAAGAAAAGTCTTGCCACAGCCGGTCGGCCCGATCATCAAGATGTTCGACTTGGAGAGTTCGACGTCTTGACCATGCGTCGTGGCGGACTGCGCCCCGTACTGGATGCGCTTGTAGTGGTTGTAGACGGCAACCGACAGCACCTTTTTCGCATCGGCCTGCCCAACCACATACTCGTTGAGAAACTCGTAGATCTCACGAGGCTTCGGGAGCTCTTCGAAGGTGACTTCTGTTCCCTCAGCCAGCTCCTCTTCGATGATCTCGTTGCAAAGATCGATGCATTCGTCGCAGATGTAGACGCCGGGTCCGGCAATCAACTTCTTGACCTGTTTCTGGCTCTTTCCGCAGAAAGAACACTTCAGCAGCTCGCCACCTTCACCGAACTTTGCCACGATGCGTCCCCTGGTCCCTCAGCTACCCACGGCCCGGATCGGGCCACTGGTGTCCGTTGCGTTGCGAGTATCGATTACCTCGTCGATCACACCGTATTCCTTCGCTTCTGCTGCCGTCATGACAAAGTCGCGATCGGTGTCTTTCTCGATCTTTTCTCGGGTTTGGCCCGTGTGATGGGCCAACACGTTCTCGAGCTGGACCTTCATCCGCTCGATCTCGTTTGCTGCGATCTCGAGGTCAGAAACTTGACCCTGGGCACCGGTGTAGGGCTGGTGCAACAAGATGCGGGCATTGGGAAGTGCCAGGCGTTTGCCAGGCGTTCCCGCTGCGAGCAACACCGCTGCAGCCGATGCGGCCTGTCCGAAACAAATCGTCGTGATGTCCGGACGGATGTACTGCATCGTGTCGTAGATCGCGAACAGCGCATTGATGTCGCCGCCAGGTGAGTTGACGTACACGCTGATGTCTCGCTCGGGATTCTCTGACTCAAGATGCAGGAGCTGAGCGCAGATGAGGTTGGCGACCGTGTCATCGATCGGCGTGCCCAGAAAGATGATGTTGTCTTTGAGCAGACGAGAGTAGAGATCGAACGCTCGCTCGCCTCGGTTGGTCTGCTCGACCACGGTCGGCACCATGTAGTTGGTGGCGATTGGGTTCACAACTCCGCCGGTCGGGTTGAAGCTGGAGGGGCGATTCATGCGTCGTCTCCTTCGGACTCAGCCGAGTCCGATTCGTCAGGGGTATCAGATTGTGGCTGATCGGAAGCCTCGGGCTGGGGAGGGTCCTCAGGAAGCTCCAAATCCGCTACGTCGATGGCGTTACCTTCTTCATCGACCACGGTGCTTTGTTCAATCAGCCAGTCGAGTGCCTTGCTCTTCTGGAGATCTGATCGTACCGCTGAGAGCTGACCGGCGTCGGTGAACTCCTGACGGACATCTTCGACGGTTCGATTGATCTGCTCAGCGACCCTGGTGAACTCCTCATCGAGCTCATCGTCAGAAACTTCGATGTTCTCGGCGGCCGAAACGGCTCGCAGCGCGAGATCGAGCTTGGCACCGTGACTGGCCTGTTCCCGCAGCCCAGCAAGGGCGTCGTCACGAGACTGACCGCTGAACTGAAGAAATTGCTCGAAGTCGAGGCCCTGGGCTTGCAGACGCATCGACATGTCCTGCACCCGATTCTCGAATTCCATGGTGACGAGTGCCTCGGGGATGTCGTCGTCATCAGCGAGCTCAGCGAGCTTGTCGGCTGCTGCATTGCGGCGAGCCGCAATGGCCTGATTGATCTTGCCCTTCGACGCTTGCGACGAGAGGTCATCGCGTAGTTCTTGGAGGGTCTCGAACTCGGAGTTCTCTTTGGCCCACGCATCGTCTGCAGTCGGCAGGACCGTTTCCTGTACGGCTTTGACGGTGATCTCGAAGTGCAGAGGCTCTTCTTCTTCCTCGTCGGGGTGTGCGGCGTCGAACGACAACTCATCGCCAACAGCAGCACCCGTGAGCTGCTCGTCCATTTCTGGAACGACAGCTCCCATGCCGATCTGATAGAGGTAATCATCGGCGGTCAATCCATCGATCGCTTCGCCCTCGTGGGTCACTGCGATGTCGATCGATACCCGATCACCCTCAGCAGCCGGACGATCTGCGTCCTCCAAGGTTCCGTACTGACCGAGCATCTGTTCGATCTGATCGTCGATCTCTTCGTCGGCGACGACGGGCGACGGAATCTCGAGCTCGAGTCCCTTGTAGCCAGAGATCTCGATGCTTGGTCGCACCTCGACCACGGCGTCAAAAACAACTGGGCCAGCATCTTGACCATCGGTGATGTCGATCTCGGGCGGGCCGATGATGTCGACGTCGTGTTCCTTTACGGCCTCGACGTAGTAGTTCGGCAAGCCGTCTCGGAAGGCTTCCTGCCGAGCGAACTCTGCTCCGATGCGCGCTTCGAGCACTTTGCGCGGCGCCTTACCCGGGCGGAAGCCCGGAAGGCGTACCTCCTTGGCGAGCTTGCGGAACGCCAGATCGATGTCTTTGTCGAATTCAACTTCTTCGACCTCGACGACCAGCTTGACCTTGTTGCCCTCGAGGGCTTCCACTGAGGATTTCACCGGCAGAAGTGTACCGAGGCCGTCACCATCACCAGTTCTCAATAACGCCGCTTCGCAATTCCCTGTGCTGGCGCCTCGCGATTCTCGAGAACGAGAGACAAACTGCGTCCCCACCGACCAGTCGTCCGCTACCCTCAACGTCGATCCGGGATGTGGCGCAGGTTGGTAGCGCACCTGCTTTGGGAGCAGGGGGTCGTGAGTTCAAATCTCACCATCCCGACAACAACACGTTGGTGCAACGCATCACTTGTGTGGCTGGCAACCACGAAAAACTGCCACAACCTCAACAGGTTGGCTGCCGCCATCGCGATCGGCGCCGGAACGCCTCACCGCTTCGGAATCTCAACGTCCTGACGTGAGCGGCTGCTGGGGTTGCCTGATCATTGGCGTCATGACTGGTCCATCCGGCAACCGGACCTCCACGACAGCACGAAAACCGTGGCGTTCGTAGAGCGAAATATTTCGTGGATTGCTCGACTCGAGATAGGCGCAGACGCGTTCTGCATCACAGACATCGAGGATTCTGCTGAGCAGCGCTGCGCCATAGCCATGGCCTCTTGAGTCCGGATCAACACCGATCGTGGAGAGATAGAAGTGAGGTTCTTCGGGATGAAAATCTGTCGCTTCTCGCAACGCAACGAGCACGGACTCGGCCCGCTTTGGCCCAACTTCGTCAGACAACACGCCGAAGAGCTCCATACCGGCTGCATCATCGAACAACGCACAATCAGGTGGAGCCCACAGAGCGGCTCCTGCTCCTGTGGCCAGTTCGTAGGCGTGACCTACTGAGATCGACCGTTCGCAAATGATACGCATGAAGGCTGCAAGAGGCCGGGCTGGATCCGATGCTCCTTGGAACATCCACGTCATGACAGGATCCTCAGCGAAGGCCCTGGCCAAGATTTCGCTGACACGTCCTGCCTGAGATCGGACTACATGTCGTGTCGCGGTCACCCAGCAACCCTAAAGGCTCCGCAGAATGGGCACGAACCAGCACGCTGAGGAGATCTCTGGCCACGGCAGGGGTGGCGCCGCCGATGAGCCCCCGCAACCACCACAGCCTCGTTGGCTCATCGGCAACAAGCAGACGTTATCCGACGCCCTGTGCACCTGGTGGACCAGGCGCTCGGTGCATGTGCGCCAACTCTCGATCCGGCCCGCCGATGTACGCAATCGACGACCATTGACGGAGATCGATGGACTGCGCAGCGAAATCCAACTGTGTACGCCGCAATGCCTCCGCCGGTCCGCGAACAGCCAGATGCCGGTGCAATTGCACCATGAAATCGAGTGTTCGCTCATCATCAACCTCTGAAAGTGAGGCGATCACTCCCCCGGCTCCGGCTGCCAGAAGCGCCCGAGGGAGCCCGAGTTGTTCCAACCCTCGTCCAGACTGCTGGCCCGTTTCACAGCCGCTCAAGACCACGATTTGACCATCAAGACGCCAGCCGCTCAACTCCGAAATTGTCAACCATCCGTCGGCCAACCGCAGCCCGTTGAACCAAGGCTCATCCGGTCGAGCAACGCCGTGTGACGCGATGTGCAAGACATCGAACGCTGCTGCTCGCTCCCGCACCTTGGCGACGGTTGCATCCCGTCCGATGAGAAGGTCGCCTCCCACCAGCCGAGCGATCTGACGCGCTTCGACTTCGGTGAACTCCAGCCCAGGCGATGACACTCCGACGGCCAATGTGGCCCGACCCATTCGAGCGCGACCACCTACCCAAGCGGCAACTGACGTCGACGGTGCGGTGCATATCGCCATACGTTCTGCCAGATGCCCGTCGCTGCTGCGCATTGCAGCGAATGGCAAGTCTGCGAACCCCACCGGCGGCACGACGACAATCTGGGCATCCGTTGCGGCTTGCCACTCGTCACTGAACTCGCGGTGATCAGAGTCCACCATGCGGCGAACGAGTAAATCGAATAGCCGCCGGAGAATTGTGTTGGTAATCGCATCGAGCATCTCGCGATGTGCCACCAATGCTGGTGCTTCGCTTCGCCCTCGTTGCAACGCAAGATCGAGCCGAAGATCTTCGAGTTCACCGCAGGTCGTCAGCTCCCGGACAAGACGCGTCTGGCCCGAGCCGGACCGAACAAGGCCAAAGATTTCTTCCTCGAAGATCCCATACACCAGGCTGGGGCTCGTGCCGAGCGAATGACCCTCACCGACATTCCGAGCGGCGGGTGCAGCGGCAAGCTCGAGACTCCCCGACGGCAGAAGGAATTCGAGTTCCTTTGCCCGCTCGTGCAGAACTGCCTGGGTCGCGGCGTCGGATCGAGGCATTTCGGTGTAGATCGCCCCGAGTTCACCGGAGACCGCTGGCCACGTCGAAGGTCGGACACTCCCTTCGATGCGCTCTCGCAGCGTGACAGCGTAGGAATCCTCGAGAAGCTCGAAGAGCTCATCGGTCAACTCGAGCTCGAGCAGCACGCCAGTCATTTGCTCAACGACCCGCCGATGATCGAATCCATGATGGATCCGAAGGCGTTCATCAGGGATCGATGCCCGCAGGCGGCGCACGACCGCCATTGCTTCGACGAGGGCCTCCCGAGCTGCCTCAAGGTTCCCTCGTTCGAACTCATATTCACCACGCCTGCATCGAATTCGCCACAACAAGTGAGGGGCGGAACAGCGAGTGATGAGATCCTCTGCCTCCCGAAGCAAGGCTTCGGTCGTCGGCGGCTGCGACGTCGACAACCGCAAAAGGCAGAGGCGAACTCGATCAAGGGGCGTACCAGCCGCATCGATCACACTGGCTGCCTGATCGAAGAGTGCGGTGTCATCATCAGGAACCAATTCGTGCAAGCGAAGAACCGATCGAGCGCCCGCAAGCTCGTTGCCCGAGGCGACAAGCAACGCAGATGCGTGGCGGAATCGACGCTGCGCCTCGTGCGGGTCGCTATCCGCTGCAAGTTCTCCCGACAGCGTGAGCGCATTGGCTTTGTCGTTGAGTAGCGACGATGTCACGATGTACGGGAGCGTCTCCTCCAGGACCTCACGAGCTTCGTCTTCGGCTCCGATCAGGTAGTACGCCTCAGCCAAGACCACACGAGCCGTACTCTCGTCGAAAGGCCGGAAGAGCGGGGTCCTCGCTGCGGTCTGGCGATGCTTGATCTCCAGTCGGAGCGACAATTCGCCAATCATCTCGAGACAGTCTTCGAACTCACCGACCGCAGCGTGAGCCTTCGCACGGTAAATGAAGGTCCGCGTAATCCAACCGGCGGCCTCTCGCCGCTGAAAAACCGATGCTGCGTTCTCGAGCTCGACCAACGCCCGACGCGGATGACCCATGGTGATCAGGATGATCCCGAGGTTGGCACGAGACTGGGCCGCCAACAGTTCGGTCTCTGGTGCATCGACCCTGGCAAGAAACGCATGCGTTGCCTCGATGGCTTCGGGATAGCGGCCAAGCTGCCCCAGCAAGAACGCGATATTGCCATCCAACCGAAGCCCCATCTCTTCGATCTCGCCAGACACTGGTTGACCCAGCGCCATGGTGTCGATCAGGCGCTTGCCTTCGTGCGCTAGATCAAGCGCCTCGAGCGCACGATTCATCCAGGCGAACATGGCGACTCGTCCGTTGAGCGACGCCAAGCGGAGGAAGTCGTCATCAGCGTGCTCGCCGCACCGAGCCACTTCCTGGAGCTGACGTTCCCCAGCCTCCATCCGACCGGTCTCAAGCAAGACTCGGCTCAGGTGATATCGAGCGCGTCCTTCCTCCTCGAACGCCTCGTGCTCGAACGCAACCCGAACAAGCAGATGGAGATCAACCTCTGCGGCGGCCAGATCGAGATGCGTTCTCCTGGCGACCTCTGCGAGGCGCCCCCGCAAATCTGATGGCCCAATCACGAGTCACGGCCTTTGACGATGAGCGAGCGGCCGGCCCTCAAGGCGAAAAACCTTGGTGCCCATGTATTTCTCCGAGCTCGTCGGACACAGGTACATCACCGGCGAGACGACGCAACCACCACAGCCTCGTTGACTCGCCGGCGACAGCCAGAACGTTAGCTCCCAGGAGTCGACTTGAAACCACCAATTGCGCTCCGTGGGGTTTCACGCGCACCGGCCGAAACACGGCAGGTTCAAGCGATCGTGAGGTCTGCGAGCAGCAAGGCCCCATCGCAACTCACCGCGAGCTCACACTCGCCAGGTGCAACGTCGTTGAACCGAAACTCTCCCATCGGACCAACGACGTCGGTATGCGCAGGAGAGGACCAGAGACTGGCGATGCAGTCCTGAAATGGCGCATCCTGTCCGAACACTCCGTCACCCAGGAGCACCAGGCCTCGGATATCCGTCTTGCCATCGGCGCCCTGAATCAGATCCAGAGCGATGTCCGCTTGCCGACCCGCAAACGTCAACAGTCGTTGAGGCTTGCCGACACTGCTACTGCCCCGTGTCCGCGTCAACCCGGGCGATGAAACGGGTTCGAGACGTTCGACATCGCGAACCGTGCGAACCTCAAAGAGGTCGAGCGCCTTCTTGGTCACGACCGCCGGAACCGAAATGGCATCAAGCGACTCAAGATCCAGGAAGCGGGGTCGGCGTGGATTTGGAGTTCTCATGCAGGTACGTCCAGAAGTTGAGCCAACTTTTGCAAACACCGCTGGCGGGAGGGGCCAACGCTCCCGATCGGTCTGCCGAGCAGATCGGCGATCTCCTCATAACTTGGTTCGTTCGGGTCAAGAAAGAGCGCAATCAGCAGTGACCGACAGGGCTCCTCCAGCAACTCGACCGCATCGATCATCGCCGCTTCCTCGACCAACTGATCCATCGAGTCCACCGCACCCGGCGCAGCGACGTCCGTAGTGTGCATGAGATCGGCCGAACGCTCGACCCGCAAGAGATCGAGACGACGCCATGTCATGCGACGGGCCACGGTCATGAGCCAATAGGCCAGACGTTCTGGTTCACGGATATGTCCGATTTGGGCAAGCAGGGCACCGAAGACCGACTGAACAACGTCGCTCGAATCATCCTCGGAGAGACCACTTCGAATGGGGATCGAATACACCAACCGTTCATAGCGATGCACGACCTCAGCCCAGGCGGCACCGTCGCCAGCGACGCACCGCTGGACAAGCACGTTGACGTGCGTTCGAGTGGACCCTTCGCGAACATCTACTCCCCAGAGCGACAAGGGCTCCAAGCTATTCCGACAGGCACGAGCAAACAACCACCATGGGAGTAGCTGTTTGAACAGCCAACTCGTCGCGCATCGTGGCAACCTCGCCGGCGTTCCTCACGGCCAAAGCACGTAGAACGCGAGCAGAGGTTCCTCCCCAGCAATCGCACTGTGGAGATCCGCCCGGTTGTTGACCACGATGCTTCCCGGCTCGACCGGCACGAAGTCTTCCGCTCCCCCAAACCGCCAGGATCCCGTCCCAGAAAGCACGAGGTACGCCTCGGCCGGCGCGTGACGATGCAATGGGTATTGAGATCCAGGGCGTACCAGCATCAGCCCCGCTTGGGTTGCGTCGAGTCCGAGCAGCGGGCCGAAGACACAAAGACCGAGGTCGCGCCCATCATCGTCCGAACGGGTGGTCGGTTCCCACGGAAGCGCTCCGGCCATTGCCCCAACGGAGCGTCCGAGTTCGGAGAGCACTCCGTCGTCGAGGGAGTCGACGACGGATTGCGACGTGCCCTGGGGTGGCAGTTCGGCAACATTTCGCTCCGCTGCGAATCGCGTCAAACCACTGAGGACGTCTTGCCGAAGCGGACTTGGAAGCAATGCCGCCCGGGCGAGCAATCTCGCGACCCACTCGTCGATGCACACATCGAGCGCGTTCGCTTGGACATTTCCCGCTCTCGGCATGACGAAAGATTGCCACGGACTTGGTAACGTGGTCGACCTTGCGGGTGTAGCTCAATGGTAGAGCCACAGGTTTCCAACCTGTTGACCGGGGTTCGATTCCCCGTACCCGCTCCAGTTTTCTGTTTGACGACTTGCGAGTAGTCAGACGACTTGCGATTAGCCGAGTGTCGAAGCAACTTCGCTGTACGGAACGGCGGTGGTGCCGCCAAGAGCCGAAACGGCTGCGACGCACACCACGGCGATCAACGCCAGGAGTAATGCGTACTCCACGAGGCTGGCGCCTCGTTGTGAGCGGATTCCGCCGCCCGCCTCTTCTTCGGTTGCGAGCTCGGTGTCGTCGTGCATATTCCTTCAATCGGCTCGTGGCATCGAAACGTTGAGCCGGATGGGCCAATTGGAGCATTCAGTCGGGCCGAAGGACACATACGAGACGGTAAAGTCGGCCCGTGACTGACCAAAACTCCCCTAACCCAGAGGGGGCTGACGTCTCTGTTCGCCCCACGATTTCCGTCCCCGCGGGCGACGCCCCAGCCGATCTCGTCATTGAAGACATCGTTGTCGGTGATGGGGCTGAGGCTCTGCCGGGCGTGCAAGTCAACGTCGACTACGTCGGTGTTGCGTGGTCCAACGGCCAGGAGTTCGACGCATCGTGGAACCGCGGCGACGTGCTCACCTTCGGCATCGGTGCAGGACACGTCATCCCAGGATGGGATCAAGGCGTGATGGGCATGAAGGTCGGCGGACGACGACGCCTCACCATCCCCCCGGCGCTCGGCTACGGCGCTGCTGGCGCGGGCGGTGTGATCGCTCCGAATGAGACGCTGATCTTCACGGTTGATCTTCGATCAATCGGCTGAGACCGGCAGATCCCGAATCCGCCACTTGTCTCTGATCCACACCCCGACCGAGGTGGTCACCTGTCACGTGATCCTTCATGGTCCGCTCCGGCGGTCCAAAGTAAGAGTCCTGTGACCGAACACGTCGATATCGCCATCATCGGAGCCGGCCCAGCCGGAGCCGCCGCTGCCATCGCCGGGGCGCGCCTTGGGGCGACCGTCAAGGTGTTCGACAAGGCCCCGTATGGGCGCGACAAGGTCTGCGGCGATGGATTGACGCCGCGCGCCGTCGCTGCATTGGAAGATCTCGACATCGAGCTGACCGATGCACATCAGATTGATGGCTTGCGCATGATCGCCAACAAGACTGTGCGCGAACTGGCGTGGCCGGAGACGGATCGCTTTCCTGCGCGTGGGGCCGTGTGGCCGCGCCGGAGGCTCGACGCCGCCCTGATCGACGCTGCGGTTGTTGCGGGGGCCGACGTCCGATGGGAGACCGAGGCGCTCCCCGTGCTCGACGGTGACCGGGTCACGGGGGTGACCGCTGACGGTTCGACAATCGAAGCCGGCCTCACGATCGTGGCCACGGGAGCACCAGGACAGGTTGCCCGGATGCTCGGGGCCGAACGGGTTGCTGACGAGCCGTTTGGCCTCGCGATCCGCACTTACGCGGAGTCTCCTCGTCATGCCAGCCGACATCTCGAAGCGTGTCTGACCCTCCGAGATCAAAACGGGACGCCGGTTCCCGGCTACGGGTGGATGTTTCCTGCGGGCGACGGCACCGTCAATATTGGCGTGGGCGCCCTGTCCACGATGAAGAACTTCAAGTCCCTGAACCTCAATACGTTGCTGGCTTCCTACCGAGGCTTGGTTCAGGAACCCTGGGAGTTGGGACCAAATCTCGAGCGGCCCCGTGCCTGGCGTCTTCCCATGAGCACTCAGCTGCGGCACGGTCCCGGCTGGGTAGCGGTCGGCGACGCTGCGGGCCTCGTGAACCCAATGAACGGTGAGGGAATCGACTACGGACTCGAGTCCGGAATGTTGGCAGCCGAACTTTTCGTCGCCAACCCGTCGACGGCTCCGAGCGAGTACGACCGACTCGTCGGCGAGCGCTTCGACAGCTTCCTGCGGACCGGACGAAGATTCTCGTTCCTCATTGGCCATCCATGGATTCTGCGCAGTGGCCTCCGGATGGCGGTCGGCACCGAGACCATTGCCAACATCACGCTTCAGGTGATGGGCAACTTGATCGATTCGGACTCCAAGGGCGCATCCGCAACGGTTCTCAACGTGACGGACAAGGTGCTCGCCGCTGCGGACCCGTTACTGCGCCGTACCCGAGCTGCGGCCTGAGCCAGGAATCCCCGGGTTCGCATTTCCTCTGGATCCGCGAGCTCGTGCCGATGGATGCGGGTGAGAACTCGATCGAAGCGGCGCGTGAACTCAGCCTCCCGGCTTCGCACCGGCGGGCTATCGGTTCTTCTGGCGCTCGCCGTGGTGTATCTCATGGAGGTACGGCGGCCAGAACCGCGCCTGACGCCCTTGGTCACCGGAGCAGAGGCGATTCTCGATGTCGCCTACGCCGACGATCATCCTCAGCAACGCCTCGATATCTACCTCCCGAATGATCACGAGGTTGACGACGAACCGATCCCTGTCGTGATCTGGATCCATGGTGGCGGTTGGGTAGGCGGAGACAAGTCAGATTCGCTTCCCATCTGGGAGTGGACCGAACGCGATTTCGCCGTGGTGTCCATCAACTACCGATATGCCACCGAACCTCATCACGTCAGTGACTCCATCGACGACGCATCACGTGCTGTTCAGTTCATCATCGACAACGCATCGATGTGGGGCCTCGATCCAGATCGCATCGGGGTGTACGGGTTCTCCGCAGGCGGCCATCTCGCTGCCATGG
Organism: uncultured Acidimicrobiales bacterium; assembly: GCA_937930695.1. Classification (GTDB taxonomy): domain Bacteria; phylum Actinomycetota; class Acidimicrobiia; order Acidimicrobiales; family SZUA-35; genus CALEWY01. The sequence goes on from CALHCB010000018.1 coordinate 45,505, forward strand.
TCGCGCACAAGGAACTTCCTGTCGCTGCCGTTGTGCTGGCCGGCGCTCCCACTGATTTCCGACCGCTTCTCGATCCTGAGATCAACTTCTTCAACGGACTCTCCGGACCAGATGTCGTGCGATTCTCCGAAGACGTTCTGGGCTGCTCAGGGTCTGCGTGCACCGAGGCGGCTCGTCTCGCCAGTCCAGCGGCCCTCTCCACAGGACGTGCCCCGATACTCGTCGTGCACGGGCGTCTCGACGGAATCGTTCATGTCTCACAAGCCGAGATTCTGGCCACTCACTTGGCCGATGCCGGAGCGGACGTCGAACTCATCATTGTCGACAACGAGGGCCACTCCAGCCTGCTCGGTTACGGCCCTGATCAATTTCTCGAACGCCATCTCGCTGGGTCCTAAGTCGGGTTACTGACTCGGGTTGGCGAGACCCATCTCCATTGCAAAGTCAGAGATTCTCTCGATCGCTGACTCATACCCTCGGTCTGCCACCGACTCCACTTCCTCAAAGTCAAGAAGACCCACCCCGCGGAGATCGAGGGCGAGATACAGATCAATCGATCCCTGCTCAAGGTGCTCTTCACGAGCACGTGCAGAGCCAACGAGCATCGACCGCATGAGAATCGACAGAAGTCCCGGATACTTGTCCTGCGAACGGCCGACCCGGCCACGAAGAACGGACCAACCCGAAACCGAGTCGCCAAAGTCGGTTCGGGCGCGTGGCCCCCGTGGCGGCGCAACATCGCTTGCAATCACGGTTCTGATCGACGGGTCGCTGCGAGCGAAGCCGACTGGCAAGTTGTCGAGCACTCCCCCATCGATCAGTAGGTCTCCTTCGTGTGCCACTGGCGGGAGCACGCCTGGAATTGCGATCGACGCCCGGATTGCCTCGTTCAACGGACCGGCGAGGTGCGGAACCGCCTCCGCGGTGGTCATGTTGGTACTGATGCACGAGAACGGGATCCACAGGTCTTCGAGGTTCCATGCGCCGAACTGGTTGGCGAGTGTTTTGGAGATCCGCTCACCCTTGATCAACGACACGACCGGCAGGGTGTAGTCGAGAAGATCTGCTGCCTGTTCTTCGAGTATCCGCACTCGTTGATCAGCCGGCACGTCCTGGGCCACAACCGCGCCCACGATCGATCCCATCGATACCCCCACGATGCGGTCAACGGGAATTCCCGTTTCGGCCATCGCACGAAACACGCCGAGGTGGGCGTATCCACGTCCGCCGCCGCCGCTGAGCACAACCGCCACCCCACGGCCAGCGCCGAGCCGAGCAAGACGGCCGAGCCCGGCCTCTTTCACTTCGCCCCCACTCGTTGACAGGTGATGGACTTCATCGACATCGAATCGTTGCCGCAGGGCAGTGGTTCCGCTCGGCACCCGCACGTGTTCGGGGTGAACTGGGGCAAGCCATGTGGGGACACCTGGCAATGCACGGCTGAGGATCTCTGAGATCCGGGTCGATTCTGGTTCGGAAGGGTTTGAGGAGCAGAGCACGATGAGAATGTCGGCCCGACCTATGGCACGGGCGGACCAATGTGGATAATCGCCATCAACAAAGACCACGATGTTCTCGTACTCGACCTCGTTGCGGTGCAGGAGTTCGGCAACTCGAATCTGCCCGAACGTGCCTGGCTCAGCGTCGGCCAGTCCCGGCTGAGCCAGTCGCTCGTCGGCGGTCAGCGCGGACTCACTGATAGTCGGGCCGATTGCAGACAATGCCCGTTCCATTTTTCCACGGACAGCATCGGCATCGACATCCGTTGTCACCGCAACGGCGACGGTTCGTGAGCGATGTCCGTCGAGTGCTTCGGTCTGCTCCCGAGGAGTCAGACGTGTGATGATCCCTGCGATCAGAGACGGATAGGTCGCACAGAGACGGCGGAAGTCCTCACCCCCGATGCGGGCCAGTTGGGAAGCTCGCACTGCCCGCACCGAAGCACTGCGTGGCCGAGCCGTCATCAGACCCAACTCGCCGACCAAATCGCCGCGACCCAACTCCGCAAGTCGACCTGCATCAAGTGTCTCGACGCTCAGCCGCCCGGTGAGGACGAGATACACCGCATCAGATTCGTCACCTTCGGCGAACAGAGTCTCGTCCGGTTCAAGGTCGAGCCACGTTGCGGCCCGCGACGCGTCAACAACCAGTTCGGGATCGTCCAATCCGAATTCAGTCTCGAGCAAGCGAACCACGTGGGTTCTCGCAGTTCGCCGCCTGGCCTCGATGAGAATCCGCTCAGCCTCAGCAGGCTCGTCCTCAAACGCACTGGTGAGCGTCGCTCGATCAATGACGGAGACAGTTGCTTGTCCGCGAACTTGCAGCGTCGCAGTGCGGCGGCCACCTACGAGCGTCGTGATCTCCCCGACGAGGGCACCGGCACTGTGGGTATTCAGTACCGCCCCACCGTGACCGATTGCGTCGATCTCACCGTCGACGATGAGGAAGGCTTCGCGACTCTCTTCTCCCTCGTGACAAAGGACGTCACGGTCGCGATAGCTCCGAGATTCGCCTTTCTCGAGCAGCCGTTCGCTCAACGCCCCGACCATGTCCACCCCTCTACTTCGGTTCGCTCAAACGTAGTCGGGCACTGAGGGCTTGAGGGAAGTCAGTTCGAGGTCACGAAATACAGCTCAGCGATGTCCGCGATCATCGGCGCATCCATCACTGGCGCTCGTTCTTCGTATTCGCAGATTCCTTGCATCAGATCGCAAAAGTCCACAGCAATGTACGGACGGAGATCTCCGACGTAGTGACGAGCCACCTTGCGAAGATGCTCGGCTGACTGTGGTGTCAACGACACCTGAGAGCGGTCCGCCGCCAACGTGAGAATCTCGTCAAAGTCCTCGTCGCTGCAGGCCCCGACATACACCTTGTTTCGCAAACGTCGAAGAAACGCTTCGTCACCCAGATCGTTCGGGTCCATGTTGCTCGACACAATGAGCTTGACGGCGAACGGGGTCGTGAACGTTGTGCCGTTGCCCAACTTGAGAAAGTCGACGTTGCGGGAGAGCGGAACGATCCAGCGATTCAGAATTTCATCGGGTGAGACGAGCTGACGACCGAAGTCGTCGATCACGAGAATTCCGTTGTTGGCGAGCAACTGCTTGGGTGCGCTGTACACACCGGTGACGGGATCGTGGGACAAGTCGAGCATCCCCATGTTCAACTCGCCTCCGACGATCACGAACGGTCGCTCGCAGGCGACCCACCGTGGATCGAGTCCCTCAGGCTGCTCAACTGGGCGATGGATCGACGGGTCGAACACCATCACGATGTTGCCGTCTACTTCAATGCAGTGCGGAATCAGCACTGCATCTGCGGAGACGTTGCCGACTCGTTCGGCCAGGCTCGTTTTCCCGGTTCCCGGAGGCCCGTAGATGAAAATCGCTCCATCGTTGAGCATGGCAGCACCCAGCTTGTCGATCAGCCGAGTCGGCATCACGAGATCGCTCATCGCTGCGGTCGTGTCCGCTCGATTTGGTCGAGGCCGATCCCGATGGACCTCCACGACTCGCTCGTAGTCCTGCAGCGACACGGGCACGTGCCCGGCATAGAGCGAGATGTTCATCCGCTCCGTCGTGGCTTGATGGCCGGCTTCGGTCAGTGTGAATCGGTAATCGCGACCGTCCAGACCCAGATACTCCAGCAGCTTCTTGTCGCGGAGACCGTCAGCAATCTGCTGCACAACCGACAGCGAGATAGCGAGGTCTGCGGACATCGCGCTCGTAGAACTCACCTTCAGGCCCATGAGCCTTCGCATGAAGATGTCCTCCACCAATCCAACGGGGACACCGAGATCGAGTGCTGTCGTCGGAGGTCGAGGAAAGGCGCGTCGCTCTGGCTCGCCATCCCTGGTTCGGCCTCCGAATCCAAGTTGTCCACCGGATCGCCACCGCTGAACGGGCGCTGCATCAACGAGCGGCTCGCGAGCATCGACGGGAGGCGGCACAACGCCGGCAGGCGGTGGTGGAGGTGCGGTTGCAGCCATGGTCGCTTCCGGTTGCCACGCCGCGTCGGAGGTCATGACGCTCATATCGGCACAAAAAGCGTTCACTTGTGCAATTCGGGCGTTCACCCACGCGGCCCTGGTCTGATTGACCTACTACCCTCCGATGCCGTGGCCCAACCCGTGTCCTCGTCCTACGGAAGCTCGGAGCACCAGTTCGGTCAACTCTGGCTCCCTGACGCCTCACCTCCGCTCGCTGGATGGCCCGTCGCAGCCCTTATTCATGGCGGGTTCTGGCGTTCGGCCTGGGACCTGGAACTCATGAACGACATGGCAGCCAGCCTCGTCAGTCGCGGCGTTGCCGCCTGGAACATCGAGTACCGACGAGTTGGCCATGACGGCGGTGGATGGCCAGGCACTGGGGATGATGTCGTCAATGGCATCAACCATCTCATGTCACTGCGTGCCACGCACCCGATTGACCCGGCAAGGGTTGCCCTGGTCGGACACTCAGCGGGAGGGCACTTGGCACTTTGGGCGTCGACGAGCGCGCAGATTCAGCCCAGCCTCCACCTGAGCCTTGGACTGGCGCCAGTTGGCGACCTCGTTGATGGCCACAACAACGGTGTGGGCAACGGCGCGATCTCGGACTTTCTGGGAGGTTCGCCCCACGACGTACCCGACCGCTACCGGAACGCATCCCCCGTGGCTGCCCTCCAGGACATGCGGGTTCTCTCAGAGTGGGTTCCCCAAGCAATCGTGCAGGGCACCGAGGACGAGGATGTTCCGCTCGATCATGTGACGAATTACGTCGACCAAGTCAGAGCTGCAGACCTCTCGATTTCTTACGATGTTTTCGATGGAGTGGGCCACATGGAACTGATCGATCCTTCCCACCCAGCATGGGCCCAAGCCCAACAACGAGTCATTCGAGCGATTGCTCCGAACGTGGTGCTCACAGGGTTCATGGGCACCGGGAAGTCGACCGTCGGAGCTGCACTGGCCAACCTTCTCAATTACGACTTCATCGACACTGACACCTTGATCGAATCCGAACACGGACCGATTCCAACCATCTTCGCCGACGAGGGCGAAGCTCGTTTCCGAGAGATCGAGCGCGCAACGGCTCGTCACCTCGCCGAGCGCACCGAGCTGGTGATCTCGACCGGCGGCGGCATGATGCTCGATCGCCGGAACGAGACGGTGCTCAGCGCAACCGGCCGAATCGTCACGCTGGAGGTCCCACCAGCCGAGATCTTGCGACGGGTCGGCAATGTAAGCAGCCGACCGCTCCTCGACGGCCCGGACCCCGAGGCCCGCATCGCCGAATTGCTCGCAGCGCGGGCACCCAGCTATCGCCGATTCGAGGCTGTCGACGCCGACCGTCCGGTTGCGACCGTTGCCGCGTCAATCCTCGATCTGTTGAGGACTGTGCAGATCTAGTCGTGCAGATCTAGTCGTGCAGATCTAGTCGTGCAGATCTCGTTGCCCCACGGCCTGCCTGATCAGCGCGGGGAGCTCGTGCTCGTGGACGATAATCAACCGGCTCGTTGCCCGGGTGATCGCGACGTACAGCAAGCTCAACCCACCGGGTTCGGTGAGGAACCTCGCAGGTTCGACAACGATGACCGTGTCGAACTCCAAGCCCTTTGCCTGCCAGGGTCCGAGTACCTGCACAGAACTATTGCTCGCCGCGACGTCGAGATCGAAGCCGATGACTCCCGTCGTCCCGTTGGCTGAGCGTTCGCCTTCGATGAGCCCCGAAAGCTCGTCGGCGAGCGAGTCCAGAGCCACGAGCTGGGGAGCATGACCAGAAGATCGGATGGCACTGGCCGGGGTCAACTCGGGCGCCAGCTCGGCCAGAACAACCTCGGCGACGTTGTTCACCTCAGCAGGAGACCGGTAGTTGACGGTCAGTTCGCGATAGTCAAAGTTCTCAATCGCCTTTGGCAAGTGATCGCTCCAGGTTCCGGGCGATCCGATCGACCGTTGCGCCAGGTCCCCCACGATCGTCATCGATCCGCCCTTCGCCCGGCGAACCACCATGCGCCACTCCATGGGCGTCAGGTCCTGTGCCTCGTCGACAATGACGTGCCCGAAACGCCACGAACGCTGTCCGAATGCCAGCTCGACAACCGTTGACCCTTCGTCGTCGAGGTCATCCGCTCCATCGAGCCGCAGTTCGGTCACCGGCTCGTCGTCGTCGTCTTCCTCTTCTACGAAACGGTCGTCAGGATTGGTGCCGTCGCCAGTCTCTTCTTCCATTTCGGTGATCTCGGCGATGTCTTCGAACGCCATGACTTGGAAATCATCCGGATCATCATCGAGTTCGACCAGATCGTCGAACTCTGGCA
>CALHCB010000019.1 GCA_937930695.1 uncultured Acidimicrobiales bacterium
GTGATCACCGGCCCGGAACCGAACTGGCAACGGCTTCACCCAGTAACGGTGATCCGTGAACTCCTCGCTCTGGTGTGGAACTTCGTGGCCGCACTGGTGGTGTCTGGAGCGCTTCCGAGCTTTGGTGGTGGCATTATCGGCGTCGAGGAAGTCCTGCCGGTGGCCGTCGTCGCTTTTGGCGTCCTGCGCTATCTCTTCACCTCCTATGCCATCACCGACGACGCGGTGTTGTACCGGCGGGGTGTGATCGTTCGCCAGCGAACAGCTCTTCCTCGGGCCCGAATCCAGAATGTGTCGATCGGTGCCGACATCGTGGGCCGTGTGTTCTCGATGCAGACGTTGACGATCTCGTCAGCTGGCTCCCAGGGAGAGATCGAACTGGCTGTTGTCTCCAAGGACACGGCCCGACGCTTGCTCGCCACCCTCACCGACCAGGTGACGAAGGCCGATGGCTTCGATAGGGCCACAACCCCTGGGTCCTCGTTGGCGCCACCCGGCGGGCCGCCGTTGCTCGATCCAACGGAAGTGGGCTTGCTTCGCGGTCAACGGGTCGAGCGGTACCGACTCTCGACTCGTCAATTCCTCGTCTATGCGGTGTCGTCACGTGTGGTTGTTCTCGGCGTCATCGCGTTGCTCGTGATGACGGTGGGTAGCTTGGTATCTGGTTCGGGCTTCGGCATCATCTGGATGGTCGGTCTCGTCGTTCCAATCGTCGCGGTTCTCGATCTCAACGGATTTACGCTCGAAACTGAGGCAGACCGGTTGCGGGTATCCCATGGACTTTTCTCGACGCGCGAGAAGTGGGCCCGCAAGGAGCGCATCCAGCTGCTTGAAGTGCGGCGGCCCTTCGTCCGCCAGCGGCTTGGAGTCGAGACCCTTGCTATCGCAACAGCTGATGTCGCCGAGTCGAATTCTGGTCGCTTCGACCTCTGTGCCCCGATCATCAAGAGCGATTCATGGACCGAGTTCCTTCCGGATCTGGTGGGGATACCGCCTGACCCGGTGAGCGAGGATGACCTGCAGCGGGTCAGCCCGCTCACGGTTCGCCGAAGAGCAATCCGGTCGGTCGTCGTCGGTCTGATTCCCATCAGTCTGGTGGCCGCATTCATCGGCGTCGGAACGTCGTCGGGGAACCAATGGCCCACGAGCGCCATGTGGTGGTGGCCGCTGTGTCTCCTCCCTGTTCTGGTTGTGGCGGCGATCGCGCTCGCTCGCCGGGCCTATGCCGTCGACGGCTGGTATGTCTCCACGCCCTACCTCATCGTGCGCCGGGGGCGCATCGACGAAACCCTCCGATTGATCCGAATCTCCAAACTGCAAAGTGTCAGTCTGACGAGTTCATTCTTCCAACGTCGGCTTGGCCTGGTGACACTGATTGTCGATACGGCCAACCTGGGGGTCCCGACGTTGGTTCGGGATCTCCCGATCGATGAGGGTGAGTTCTTGGCGTCGCAATTGGCAGGTTTCGCAGGTCGCATCTCGTTGCCTGACGGCGTGTGATTGCCCAGTTCCGGGCACACTCGATGGGTGACCATCAATGACGACCTGTTTGGCCGAGCCAAGGCGGTGCTCCCGGGTGGCGTGAACTCACCTGTCCGCGCCTTCCTGTCTGTCGGCGGCACGCCTTACTTCGTGGCCAGGGCGGCGGGCTCACGAGTGTGGGACGAGGCAGGCCGCGAGTACATCGATTTCGTGCAGAGCTACGGCGCGTCGATTCTGGGTCACGCGAATCCCGCAGCGGTCGACGCGGTTCGCACTGCGGCGGGGAACGGCACCACCTTTGGTGCTCCCACCCGATCTGAAGTTGAGTTGGCCGAGTTGGTCTGTTCCTGGGTGCCCGGACTGGAGATGGTCAGAATGACCTCGTCAGGAACCGAGGCCGCAATGTCTGCCATCCGCTTGGCCCGTGGCGCAACAGGGCGCGACAAGGTCGTCAAGTTCGCAGGCTGCTATCACGGCCACACCGACTCGCTATTGGCGGCGGGTGGTTCCGGCGTTGCGAATCAAGGACTCGTTGGATCAGCAGGCGTCCCTGAGGCCGCTGTGGCCGACACGGTTGTCGTGCCCTACAACGTGGTTCCGGTGCTTGATGAAGACACAGCGGTGCTGGCGATTGAGCCGGTTGCCGCGAACATGGGTGTCGTGGCTCCAGAACCAGGGTTTCTGGAGGCGTGCCGGGCTGAGTGCGACCGTGTCGGAGCGTTGCTGTTGTTCGATGAAGTCATCACTGGCTTCCGCCTCGGTCGCGGCGGAGCAACGGCCTGGAGCGGCGTGCAACCCGACGTGTGGGCGTTCGGCAAAGTCATCGGCGGTGGACTTCCCGTCGGAATGTTCGGCGGAAGCCGAGAAGTCATGGGACATGTGGCGCCACTCGGGCCGGTCTATCAGGGAGGCACGTTGTCCGGGAACCCGCTTGCGACCGCCGCAGGCCTGGCCGTTTTGGGGCAGCTCACCGATGATCGCTACGACGAGCTGATCTCGATCGCCACCGCGTTGGCCGATGGGTTGGGGGAAGCACTTGGGGCCGCTGGAATCGCTGCCCAAATCCCGAGGATCGGACCGCTCGTTGGCCTCTTCTTTGGCGAGGAGATCGTTCGTGACTACGACGACGCCAAGGCATCAGCCGACCTGGGGGTCTACCCAACGTTCTTTCATGGGATGCTCGACCGCGGCATCGCATTTGCCCCTGGGGCCTATGAAGCGATGTTCCCGAGCCTGAGCCACACGGCCGAAGACATCGCTCGAACGGTGGACGCTGCGGGCGAGGTGGCGGCAGCCTTGGCCGCTGGCTGACCCACCGTCGTTGGCTCTCGGATCTGATGACAGCCGCGCCTGCAATGGACTGGGCTCAAGGGATCGTGCCGGTTTGGAGAATGAACTCCGTGCCGTTGGCGAATCCGAGCATGACCGAACCACGGTCGCGGTTGGACTCGAGTTGGCCGAGCCAATAATTGAAGCCGGGGTCTTCGGCTCGCCGCCCGAGCACGTTGTCATAGACGAGGTCCAGGAACTCCTGGTTGCTCAGTGCGCCGTAGGTGCTCGTGAACTCCACTGAAGTGGCGAACGCGTTCGCGACGTCCTGAAGCCGGAACTCCCCGCGCTCAACTCCGCCGGCCCAGAAGCGCAGGCCGGTGTCTTCCGGCGGACGCTGGAGGAAGGCCCAGTAGAGGCGGTTGATAGCGCCCTCGACGCTGGAGGTCGGTGGATGGGTTTGGGTGAGGGCAACGAATTCGGGGCTGTCAGAGAACGCCACGACAAGCTGCCCCCTGCTCGTTCCTGATTGCAGACGATCGAGCCAGAATGCCTTCCCGTCAGTGTCGGCGCCGCGGGACAACACGCTCCGGTAGATGGCATCGATGAACCGGCCGTCATCGGGTTCACCCGCAATGTCCTGGAACTCTCGGGAAGCGGCGAATGCATCGGCGATCGCGTCGATGCTCGTCCCCTGTGCCCGTTGCTCCAACCAATAGGACATGCCTGCGCTATCCGGTGAGCGTCCGAAAAAGGCACCGTAGAGTCGAGCAACTTGCCCGTCGAGTGCCATCGGCCGAGTGATTCCGTCATCGACACCGGTGATGGGAGAGACAGCAAAGAGGCTCGTGCTCTGTGGCGATTGGGCTGCAACTCGGTATTGGTAGACCCCGGGGGTTAGACCCTCATCGGTCATGAACTCGTTGCGCGTTGTCGCAATGACCTGCCAGTTTTCGCTGATGCGTCGACGCTCAACGACGTAGACCAGCGCAGTGTCTGCCGGCGCGGTCGGGCCGAGCCAGCGAACGGACCGGCTCGTTCCTACACCCGTGACCGAGACACGGGAAGGCCGAGATCGGAGGACCACCGACGCTGTGGATCCCGATCCGGTCGTTCCAACCGGTTCGACGGAGACCACCACGTTGGGTTGCCCGATGGGAGTGGCAATCGTCGCCGTCGTCGTCTGCCACGAGATGACGTCGCTTGACAGCACGACGCCGAACTCGTCGGTGACGGTGACCCGGTGAGCGATGGGTGGGAGGCCTGCCCTGCCGAGCTGGTTGCTGAATCCGACCGTGACATTGCCGCCAGTGGCATCAACCGTGCGGATGCGCGGGGTTAGGACATCAGGCCGCACCGTCCACCCCAACTGTGACATGACGCCCAACGTCGCGGCATCGATCGTGCGGTTCTCTTCACCAGTGCCGAACGCCGGAGTCATCAACCCGCCGGGCAGTGCGGCATCTGTTTGCTCATCGAAGTGGGAGTAGCTGACTCGGTTGACGTAGCGGCTTGGCGCATAGAGCGCGGCCAGCCGCTCCCCACCGATGTCGATGAACAAGTTTTCTGAGGTGAGAGCTGCGCCGATGTCGGCGGCATTGGCGAGCGGTGCGCCGTTGAAGCGAGCAAGTCGGTCAAAGACGATGAGCTCGTTGCCCAGCACCTGGTTTCGAGCCGAGCCCGTGAAGCCCAAGCCGTGACCGATCTCGTGGACGACGACCGTGAAGAGATCGAGTTGATCAGGAGGAACGACGGGATTCGGATTGGGGTCGACAAACCAGCCGTTGGACACGCCATAGAGATTGGCGGCCAGGATGATCGTGATCTCTCCGCGGTCGGGAGCTCGATCGGTGCTGAGCAACACGTTGGCCAGTGCAACGGGATACAGGTCGTCGCGCGGAAGGTCGGTCGACTGCTCGAACGAGGTGGGAGCGGCGAGGCCCAGGATGTTCGCAGGGAGGATGCGCCAGTCGAATTCCACCTCGACAGGACCAGTGGTTGCGATATCGAGGACCTCGTTCCACGATGCCGCAGCGGCGTCAACGACGGCTTGCACATCGGGGGGCGGCGGTGTGATGTAGCGAACCTGAATGCCCGAACCCTGGTTCGGACCGCTGAGGCCAGCTGGGGTGTGAGAGCCAGATGTGCCTGTGCCAGAAGTATCAGCGATTCGGGCCCGATCCGCCTCGTGTTCTCGGATGAGAAGGGCAATGGCATCAGCGACAAGCGGATCTGTCGTTGGGTCAACTCCATCGACGGTCTCGATCAACAGTGGTGCGGGAACCGAGACGTTGAGATCCGAAGACGAGGAGGGAGAGAGCTCGGGCGGTGCAGTCGGGATCGGTGCGCTCTGGGCCCCGGCGGCGCTCGCCGTGAGCGCTCCGAGAAACGCCCCACAGATCACAACTGCTCGACTTGTTGTCACTGGTCGTCCGCCAGGAAGCACACGCGTACAGCCTGCTCGAATGAACAGGCCATCGCGCCGCGGAGGGCAGAACGGCTCAGGCGTTACCCCGCAGCAACCTCTTCAGATTCTTCGTGAGGGCCGGGGCAAGGATGATCTTCGTCATCGCTGCCTTCACCGGTGGCGCCGGGAGTGAACTCGGGATTGGCGCACTTGAGAAGGAATTCGAGGTCGATCGGATCCTCGTTGCCTTCCTCTTCAAGCTCACGCAGATGTTCCATCCACTCCTGGTAGCCCGGACTCGAGGTGTCTTCACCTGAGAGAACCGCACGCTCATGGAAGATGGCGAGCTCAAGTTGGAGCAGAGTCAACGTTTCTTCGAAGGCCGGCATGTTGTTGCCGGTGGCACCGGACTCACGTGTGCCGTCTGCTCGTTCTGCTCCGTAGCTCTCACCCTGGATTGCGGAGGAACCGCGAGCGACGTGCACCATTTGATCAATGGGTTCGGGGAAGGTTTCCGTCACAGAACCATCGGAGAGTTTGTAGCCAACGCCGCCGCCGCCAGCGCCGCCGTGGCAGCCAGAGCAGCCGCCTTCAACGAGGTAGACCTCTTCGGCACCGGTGAAAAGTGGATCTTCAACCTCCGGCTGTTGCATGGTGCCTGCGAACGCAATGGCCCAGATCGGGAGTGCAGCGACGAGTGGCAAGGCCCAGAGGGGGATCTTCTTGCGGTTGTTTGCGGCGACGATGTACGCCGGTTCGGGCGGTGCCTGTGGAGCCGGAGAGTCAGCTGGCACGGCGGCGGCCGCGGCCGCAATCGCTGGCGGGCCTGCCGCAGCAGGAGCAGACTCGGCTGCTGCTGTTGGAGTCACAGCAGTTGAGTCGCTGGCAGCAGGAGCATCGCCCTTGCCTTTGGCGGCACGGCTGCGCTTGAGAAGATGTTCGGGGATTTCGGTCACGGAGATCCTCGGTCAACAAACGTTGGGTCGGGGTTGATCACTGAAGTGTGAGATCAGTGATGGAACGAATCAGTAGAGATAGCAAGCAGGCGAGACGTCGTGAAAGACGCATCGGCCAGACCGGCGTTTACTGTAGGCCCTCGGCGGTGTCAGGACCATGCTTGGGCGGTGAGAAAATCGCGTGTAGTCAAAGCAGGCGACACGTCATCTCAGCTGGTTACGCGCACTGCTGCATCGACAAAGGTGGTTTCCGGCTTCTGGGCGTGGTACAACGGCGTCGCTCGTTCCGGTGATCCCGGACCGTTTCTTTGTGCCCCATCTGCTGTTCTCCCCGCATCGCTCGACGCTGTCGTGTTGTGGTGTGGCGAACGACCGTATGGAGATTCGATGACACGGTTTGCGTTGGGACCACTCAGGCCGAGTAGATTGTGCAAACGTTCACAAAGTCACCTGGCCCCGCTTGGTGATGTGCTGTCGCCCCGTTTGTTGGTTGTCTGATCGAGATGGTCGGCCAACCCACGGCAGGGTTCGGCTCACAACAGGAGTCCCCCGTGGTCGCACTCGTCGTGTCGATTCTCATTTCATTGCTCATGGCTGCCGGCATCTTCTGGTACCGCGGTCGCTTGGCCGATGACTACAAGATGACCTGGGGCGAAGCATCGCTCTTTTCGGCCTACATCTTCTTCTTGCTGTTCGTTGTGTTCGGCATTGTTCCGCACCAGTGGCTGACACTGGCGGAGAACGAGTGGAGCTTCCGGGCAGACCGTCTCTTCGATGCTGGTGGTCTTCTCACCGCCAAGAGTCAGGGCGGCTGGTTCCCCTTCGACATCACGCTCCGGGTCGTGTCCGACTCGATCGCAGCGATCATCTACATCATTTACCTCGGCATCTTCTCCAAGATGTGGGGCATTTGGCAGGCGCCGACGAAGTCAGACTCCACCGACGTGGAGACTTCGACCTACGGCCGGCCGTTGGTACGGAGGGGCTGATCAATGACGACTACTGATGCCAATCCGCCACTCCCAGAGTTTCGCGACGACTACGTGCTCGTCGAAGTCGACGCCGATTATCTCGGCAAGGCAGTCAAGCCCAAGCAGTTCATTCACATCGATCAATCCGAGTGCATTGCCTGTGAGGGTTGCGTCGACATTTGCCCGTGGAAGTGCATTCACATGCAACCCACCGAGGCGATTTCTGAGTCCTTTGGTGTCGCCCGACCCGGCGATGACCCTGCTGATGCCTTCATTTTCACGATCGACGATGACGTGTGCACCCGCTGTGCCCTCTGCGTTGATCGGTGTCCGACCGGGGTCATCATCCTCGGCAAGATCAGTGATCCCGCCGCGACCGGCGATGCTCACCAGCGCACTCCGTCCCATGGGTATGGGTACGGAATGCGTCTCGCGTAACCCCGCACACCCTCGATTTCCCGAATCTTCCTTTCCCGGAACGCTCTGACACAGGATCAACATGGCAAAGTCAATCCAAGACAAGCCGACGCTGGCAGAAAAGGCGCAAGCCCAAGCTGCTGCGCTGACCGACAACGTCCAAGGTTCACAGACGTGGAACTCGATCTTTCGACCGGGTTCTGTCTTTCGTAAGGGCTACACAGACAGCCCTCGGAATCGGTCCTATGTGATCATGAACTCGGTGCTCTATCACCTCCACCCGGTGAAGGTGAAGCGCCACGCCGTCAAGGTGAGCTACACGCTCTGCCTCGGCGGGCTCAGCTTCTTTTTGTTCATCCTGCTAACGATTACCGGCATCTTCTTGATGTTCTTCTACCGGCCGACCGCTGCGGCGGCATGGGACGACATCTACACCCTGCAAACTTCAGTGACCTTCGGATTGCTCGTTCGCAACATGCACCGATGGGGGGCCCACCTCATGGTGCTTTCGGTCTTCCTCCACATGGCTCGAGTTTTCTATCACGGTGCCTACAAGGCGCCTCGGGAATTCAACTGGGTCATTGGAACGTTCCTTCTGCAGTTCACCCTGTTGCTTTCGTTTACCGGGTATCTGCTTCCCTGGGATCAGCTCGCCCTCTGGGCCGTGACTGTCGGAACCAACATGATGGGCTACACCCCGGTGTTCGGTGACCAGGTTCGGTTTGTCCTCTTGGGCGGCAAGGTCATCGGCACAGACACCTTGTTGCGCTGGTACGTCCTCCATGTTCTGTTGTTGCCGTTCGTCACTGTCATCTTCATGGCCATCCACTTCTGGCGGGTTCGTAAAGACGGCGGAATCTCTGGACCCCTCTAGGAGATCACTCACATGACCGAGATCCCAGAACACCTCCGAAAGAGAGCCTCCGAGGCTCGCAAGAAGGCAGAGAAGCCAGAGGCAGCCGCGCCCGCCGAGGGCGGGTCGGATGCGTCCGCGAGCGAGTCCGGATCGAAAATCCCGGCTCACCTTCTTGAGCGTTCGAAGTCAGCCAAGCAGCGAGGCGACGCCGGCACGGCAGTCGCACCCGCCGCTGCGGGCGTGGGTACCGCCGTTGCCGCCGCCACCGCGGTTGCTGACGTTCCGGTCATGACGGGTCCTGCCGGTCACACTCAGCGATTGCTGACAGTGGTCAAGTCGGGATCGATCCAGGACATCAAGATGAAGCCCATGGACAAAGTCCATGTGTGGCCCCACCTCATCATCGTGGAATTCGGCGCCGCCCTGTTCTGCACCGCCTTCACCTTGATCTTCTCGATCTTCGTGAACGCACCGCTTCTCCAATTGGCTGACGTCAACCAGACCCCGAATCCGTCCAAGGCCCCGTGGTACTTCCTGGGTCTTCAGGAACTGCTGACGATGTTCCATCCCATGGTCGCTGGCGTGACCATCCCGGGTATCGGCCTCATCATCCTGACCATGGTTCCCTATATCGACAAGAACCCGAGCAACAAGCCCGAGGACCGCAAGCTGGCGGTCGCCCTCTTCACCATCTTCATGATGTTCTGGGCCGTGCTTGTGATGATCGGTTCGTTCTTCCGTGGACCGGGCTTCAACTTCGTATTCCCTTGGGCCGACGGCCTCTTCTTCGAGCTCTGAGACAGGAGCAATTGTCATGACAATCACTCTCATCATCGTTGGGGTCGTTCTTCTCGCCCTGATCGGCCTCGGTGTCACCGGAGCGTCGCTTCGGCGACGAGATACCGATGGCGCCATCGGCCAGCTTGCTGGCGAGACGGTCAAGCGCGACCGCGGCACGGTCGAGGTGTCCCAAGACGAGGCATCGACCGACGTCGTCTCAGCCGGTGTCGGCGCGAGCTCGACCTCGGTGGTCGCCAGCTCCGGCAAAGAGGTCGAAGCCGTCGCTCGAGCAGAGCGGTCCGGCGAACTCGTGCAGGCGGGCCCAACTGCGCCGGTTGCCTACGTGCCACCAGACCCCGAGACCCTCGGCGTCGCTCGTCGGCAGTTCCTCAACCGCGGCATCGTCACCATGTTCGGTCTTGGACTCAGCGGATTCGGTGCAGCATGCATTGCATTCCTGTGGCCGCAGGGGTCGAGCGGCTTCGGCTCGCGCATCAACGTCGGTGGCATCACCGACATCCAAGACGCCATCAAGGCTGGCGGTGGCTTCTTCTACGTACCGGAAGGCCGCATGTGGGTCACCGAGTATCCGTCATTCGCGGTTGAGAAGGCCGCAGACGGCTACGGCTTCTATGCCCAGGTCGAACAAGGCCTGCAGGCAGGTGTCGTTGCGCTCTACCAGACCTGCCCACACCTCGGTTGTCGAGTTCCCGAGTGCACCACCTCACAGTGGTTCGAATGCCCCTGCCACGGCTCGCAGTACAACCGAGTCGGTGAAAAGAAAGGCGGCCCTGCTCCACGAGGCATGGACCGCTTCCCCATGGAGGTCAGCCCGGGCAACGAGCTGATCGTGGATACTGGAACCGTGATTCAGGGACCACCCATCGGAACCAATACCACAGGCCAGGAGGCTGAAGGCCCGAACTGCATCGGCGCCTCGAGTCACTGATGCACACTTCACTTTTCTTCGCCGCAGATTTTCGCGCCATAGGCCTCGTCGTTGCGTCGCTCGTTCTGCTGGCCTTCGTTGCCCTGTTCTTTCGCAACGTTTTCACTGCCCGAGACGAACTCGGTTCTGAGATTGAGCTTGCGGCCAACAAGAAGCCGTACCTCTCTGATGAAGAGCTCGAGGGCGTCAAGCTCGACCGCTCGCTCAGCTTTGCGTTGATCGTGCTCGGCATCACCGCCGTTGCACTTCCGTTCTATTGGCTGGCTGAACCTGGTCGCCAAGATGGCGCGGTCGATGCCTACCAACTGAACTTCGAGTCACGAGGCGAAGGCCTCTACACCGAAGGCGCACAGTGCGTGAACTGTCACGCTGCTGGTGGCGTTGGTGGTACGGCGGCATACGTGCTCCAAGATGCCGATGGTCAGTTCATCGGTAACGCGGCGTGGACGGCCCCAGCGCTGAACAACGTCTTCCTGCGCTATTCCGAGGACGAGGTTCGCTACATCCTCAACTTCGGACGACCCGGCTCGCCGATGGCAGCATGGGGAACTCCCGGCGGTGGACCGCTGACCACCCAACAGGTCCAGAACGTCATGGAATACGTCCAGACCTTCGAGGTCGCCAACCTCGACACGATCGCGATCAACTTCTCTGATGATCCGGAGAGTGCCCAAGCGGCTGCTGATGAGCTGTCCGTCGAGATTCGCGACGAGATCCAACGTTCACTCGATGATGGCGAGTTCGCCACCGTTGGCGAGGCAGTCTTCAACCTTGGCTACTTCTCTGGATTCAACGCTGGCTCGCTGAGCTGCGGTCGCTGCCATACCTCGGGCTGGTCCCTTGGGCCAAGCGCTCCCTGGGCCCCTGGGGAAGACCCGCTGGCTGAAGGCGTCGCTGGTTGTGGCGGCGGTAATCCTTCGGGAATCGGCTTCAGTCTCTGTGGTGGCATCGCCGATCGCTTCCCTGACGACGCGTGGAAGTTGCCCGATGGAACCTGGGCACCATTCGGTGGTCTCACCGACGATCAGGGCGCCTTCTACCTTGCCATGGATGGTTCTGAGGTCCGCCTCGACGACAAGGGCGTTGCGATCAACAGCTCGGGCGAGCCCTACACGATTCTCTCCGGAGGCGACACACACGGCGATCTCGCCGACTGTGCCGATATCTCCAACCTGTGGGAGCCAGAGGGAATCGCTTCTGAGGCCTATCCCTATGCGAGCGACGCTCAGCTCACGACAGACGACAGTCAGGATGGCTTCGAGAACCCTGAAGCCATTGATGTCACGACGCTGAGCGACGAAGACTTGATCTTCGCCGATGGCCGGGTGGGCTTTGGTTGCGAGGTCATCGATATGCCCGAGCGCACGAGCTATGCCCACTACAACTTCATCTACAACGGTGCGGATGCCGGTGCTGGCTACGGCCGTGGCGGCCAAAGTGCTGCGGGCATGATGCCTGCCTTCGGTCAAACCCTGCCGCCTGAGTTCATTCAGGCAGTTGTCGATTACGAGCGAGGCCTGTGATGTTCGTTTCTTTGCTTGGCTTCATCGACGGGATTGCCTTCGATCCGTTCTTCCGGGGATTGCTTTCGGTCCTCGTTGGTGTTGTTGTGCTCATCGGTGGCACCTATCTCCTGGTCGCCACCAACTCAGGCTCACGTCTGGGTGGTCTGATTTCGGGCGCCGGATTCTTCGGTTGGATGGCGATGATGGGCGTGTTCTGGGCCATCTACGGCATTGGTTGGGTTGGCGAGGCCGAGAGCTGGGCCCTCGTTGAGATCAACGGTGACAATCCATCTGTTGAGAACGATGGTCTGCCCTTTGCAGAGAACGAGGACGTGATTGGCCTTGGATTCGTTCTCGAAGAAGTCGATATCGAGGCCGAGGCCGTCACGAGTGACGACCCCGACATGGCCCAGAACGAAGCCGTTGCCTTCAATAAGGCAAACTCTGACCGATTCGACGGCTGGCGCTATCTGGCCAGCTCGAACCCCCGTCGAGGCGAAGCTGTGGCGTCGGCCGATGTCTTCCTTGCCGAAGAGCATGTCTTTGACTCCACGGCTGAATACGTGGTGCTGACCTTCGGTGCGTACAACACGGGCGGAAAGCCACTCTTGAAGGATGACCCCAATCCCTTCGATCGTGTGATCCACAAGCTCGACACCACGTTCGTTCACTTCTGGCACCCGCAAGAACTCATCGTGATCCAGGTCCAGGGGTCACTCGATCAGCCCGTTCTTCCCGGGCAGGCTCCACCCGTTGCAGCGGCTGACCCCGACAAGTCCATTGTCAGTGTTGTGATGGAGCGAGACCGTGGCGGACCGCTGCCGGCCCTCTTCGGCGGAACCCGTGTCGTTCCCGCCCTCTTTGCCATCTTCAACGGCATCTTGTTCTTCATCTTCTGTTGGTTAATGCACGTTCGTGACAAACGAGAGCTGGAGATCCGGGCCGCAGTGGCCTGATCTTTTCGCTCACATCCCGAGCTTTTTCGAAAGGCAACATCGATGGCTCAGTATCTGCCGCTCTTGGCGCTGCTCATCCTGGCCGCGCTCTTTGCTGCGATCAGTTTTGTGGGTTCCAAACTTCTTGCTCCACGCCGACCGACGGTGCAGAAGCTCGCGCCCTATGAGTGCGGCATCATCCCTGGTCGCGAACCACCCCAGCGCTTTCCCGTTCGCTTCTACCTCGTTGCCATGCTTTTCATTGTCTTCGACATCGAGATCGTTTTTCTGTACCCCTGGGCCATGGTCCATGGCGAAGTTGGGCTCTTTGGTTTGGTAGCGGTGCTCTTGTTCTCCGCCATGGTCTTTGAGTCCTTCGTCTATCTGATCTCCAAGGGCGCTCTCGACTGGGGCCCGTTGCAAATCAACCATCGGCAGAACGACATGGTGGCGTCAGACCGGACCTCAGCAACGACTGTTCGTCGTGTTGGTCTTGAAGGTCGTTACGAACAATCGTTGCCAACAGTTACAGCCAGTGTTGAGTCCGATGACGAACTCGTCACGAAAGGTGCTGCCTGATGGGTCTCAGCGACATTCCCGATCAAGGTCTCGCCGGGATCGAACACAACTTCGTCACGGGCAAGCTCGAAGATCTCGTGAACTGGTCCCGCGCCCGTTCGAGTTGGCCGGCCACCTTCGGCTTGGCTTGCTGTGCCATTGAGATGATGGCAACCGGCGGTTCACACTACGACTTGGCCCGTCTCGGCATGGAAGTCTTCCGGGCCTCTCCTCGTCAGGCCGATGTGATGATCGTTGCTGGCCGTGTCAGCCAGAAGATGGCGCCGGTTCTCCGTCAGATCTATGACCAGATGATGGAGCCCAAGTGGGTGATCTCGATGGGTGTCTGCGCATCGAGTGGCGGCATGTTCAACAATTACGCGATTGTCCAGGGCGTTGACCAGATCGTTCCAGTCGACATCTATGCCCCTGGATGTCCGCCAGGACCCGAAACGCTGCTCCACGCCATTCATACGTTGCATGCCCAGATCGAATCGGGTGAGCTGATGAAGCGTCGCGAGGGAACTGGCGCCGGTGCCGGAATCGTCGTTGAGCAAAAGGACGGCCAAGGCGATTCCCATCTCATTAGCCTGGCACGTCGATGAGCGAGACCACCGAAGACCTCGAGACCGAAGAACCGATCGTCGAGACACCCGATGTTCCGATGGCCTTTGGTGCCCCGCTGGTCGAGTCGACAGGTGGGCAGCTCGTCATTCATCCCGCACGGGAGAACTGGCTGTTGGTGGCTTCTGCAATCTTGGCGGACGGCTTCTTCATGTGCATCGACGTCACCGCCGTGGACTACCTGACCTTTCAGGGTCAGCGTCCCCTCCCGGCCGGCGTAGCGCCGGAACGTTTCGAGTTGGTGGCGAGCTTTATCAACCATGCGCGGGCCGAGCGCATCAGAGCTCGAGTACAGATTCCTGAGGATGACCCAACGGTCGGCTCACTCTCGACGCTCTACCCAGGAAGTGACTACCTCGAGCGTGAGGTATTCGACATGTTCGGCATCATCTTCGAGGGGCACCCCGATCTCTCGCGAATCCTCATGCCGGAGAACTGGGAAGGCCATCCACTGCGCAAGGACTTTGCGACAGGGGCCATTCCCGTTCAGTTCAAAGGAACCAAGTAGTGGCAATGACCGACGCCCAAGCCGAGGCTCCGGCGGAGCCTGCTGCCCCCGCCATCGAACATCAGATGGCCACCGAAATGGCCGACGAAGTGCACGAAGGCCAGCTTCACATCCTGCCGCGGAACCACGCCGTGATGCGGATGTCCGAAGTGCAGATGGCCGAGAAAGCCAACGCTCCTCTCGAGGACGAAAACGACCAGACCATGTTGATGAACATGGGACCGTCGCACCCGAGCACACACGGTGTGCTGCGGTTGATGCTCGAGATGGACGGCGAGACTGTTGTCCGATCCAAGCCAGTTGTCGGGTACCTCCATACCGGGATGGAGAAGACGGGCGAAGCCCTCACCTATCTCCAGGGCCCGACCAACGTGACCCGCATGGATTACGCGGCTCCGTTGTTCAACGAGCTTGCGTTCTCCCTTGCAGTCGAAGAACTCCTCGGCATCGAGATCCCGCCGCGAGCGACCTGGATTCGCATGCTCATGTCGGAGATGAACCGCATCTCCTCCCACTTGCTGTTCATGGCCACCAACGGCATGGACCTCGGTGCAGTCTCCATGATGATTTACGGGTGGCGCGAGCGCGAAGAAGTTCTGCGCTTCTTCGAACTCGTCACCGGGCTTCGGATGAACCACAACTACATCCGACCGGGTGGAGTTGCCGCTGATCTTCCTGATGGATGGCGGGACTCTGTTCTGCGCCTGCTCGAGATCCTTCCTCCTCGCCTGGAGGAGTACGACATTCTGATGACCGGCCAGCCCATCTGGCGGGAACGGCTCCAGGGTGTCGGCGTGATGCGCGCCGATGAGGCCATTGCGTTGTCGACTACCGGACCCGTGCTTCGTTCTGCTGGTGTGCCGTGGGACCTTCGCCGAGACATGCCCTATCTCGCCTACGACGAGGTCGAGTTCGACGTCGTCGTTGGCACCTACGGTGATGCCTTTGATCGCTACGCGATTCGGCTCAACGAGATTCGCGAATCGATGCGCATCGTGCGTCAGATTCTCGACAAGATGCCGAAGGGCAACTATCGGGCCGCAGACACCAAGGTCACCCCGCCACCTCGCGCCCGAATCGACGAGTCGATGGAAGCGCTGATTCACCACTTCAAGATCTTCACCGAGGGCTTCAAGGTTCCCGAGGGCGAGGTCTACGCCGCAGTGGAGTCACCGCGGGGCGAGCTTGGTTGCTACATCGTCAGTGACGGTGGCCCAAAGCCCTATCGCATGCACATCCGAGGCCCAAGCTTCATCAATCTCCAGACCTTGCCGCA
The DNA here is from genome assembly GCA_937930695.1 of uncultured Acidimicrobiales bacterium. Classification (GTDB taxonomy): domain Bacteria; phylum Actinomycetota; class Acidimicrobiia; order Acidimicrobiales; family SZUA-35; genus CALEWY01. The sequence goes on from CALHCB010000019.1 coordinate 15,494, forward strand.
CATGATGTCGCAAGGTTTGATTGCCGACGCCGTTGCGGTCATTTCCAGTGTCGATCCGATCATGGGTGAGGTGGATCGTTAATGCCTCGTTTGACTGCAGCCAACGAAATGTTGGCCAAAGAAATCATCGCCCGGTATCCCGTACGCAAGTCTGCGTTGATTCCGCTCCTGCACCTGGCTCAGGAACAGGACGGCTACGTCGCCCAGGACGCGATGAGCCACCTTGCTGAACTCGTCGAGATCACTCCAGCTGAAGTACTTGGAACCTGCTCGTTCTATGAGATGTTCAAGCTGGAACCGGTTGGCCGCTACGTCATCAACGTGTGCGGCACGTTGTCTTGCCAACTGCTCGGCGCCGACGAACTGATTCATCACGCCGAAGAGCGTCTCGGCGTGACCGTTGGTGCCACCACACCGGACGGCCTCTTCACACTGGAGAAGGCGGAGTGCCAGGCCGCCTGCACCGAAGCGCCCTGCCTTCAGGTGAACTACCGACATGAATACCGGGTGACCCACGCAGACTTCGATGGTCTGATCGATCGTCTCGAGGGTGAAGCAGGCAAGAAGGGCGCGGATTCCATTCCCGCTCACGGAACGCTTTCCCGAATTCGTCAACAAATCCCTGCGGGGAGATCGGTCGGCGCAGTCCCGCCCGATGAGGTGGACGGGCCACCCGTATGGATGCCAACCAAGGATGCTGAGGAGAACTCATGAGCTTGGGTGGAACCGAAGTCGAACGGGCGGCTGGATTCGTCGCCAACGAAACGCCGCGCATCGTCACGTCGCGCTTTGACGTTGAAGACAGCCACACGCTTGTCGGCTACCTGGCCACGGGTGGTTATGAGGGCATTCGGGCCGCGCTCAAGAAGCGCCCTGATGAGGTCCACACCGAGATCCGAGATGCAACCGTGCTCGGCCGCGGTGGTGCTGGTTTTCCGGCCGGCGTCAAGTGGGGCTTCATGCCGCCCGACGTCTTTCCCCGGTACCTGGTCGTCAACGGCGATGAGTCCGAGCCTGGGACCTACAAAGATCGACTTCTCATGGAGCTCGATCCTCATCAGCTCATCGAGGGCTGCTTGATCGCGTCGTACGCGGTCGGGCTGAGCCAATGTTTCCTGTACATCCGCGGCGAGATGGCGCTGGCCCAAGAGCGAGTTGCCGCGGCACTCAACGAGGCATACGCCGCGGGCTACGTCGGTCGAAACATTCTGGGCACCGACTTCAGCCTCGACATCGTTCTGCATTGGGGCGCCGGCGCGTATGTCGTTGGAGAAGAGACCGCCCTCATCGAGAGTCTCGAAGGCAATCGAGGAATGCCACGTCTGAAGCCGCCATATTTCCCGGCTGCGATCGGGCTCTACGGCAAGCCGACCATCGTCAACAATGTCGAGACGTTGGCGAACCTCCCATGGATCGCCACGAACGGCGCCGAGGAGTATCGCAAGATCGGCACCGAGACATCTCCGGGAACCCGAATGGTCGCCGTGTCGGGACACGTCAAGCGTCCCGGTGTCTATGAGATCATCAACGGCACGACGACGTTCCGTCAGCTCCTCTTTGATGATGAGTACTGCGGTGGCATGCGTGAGGGAAGAACCCTCAAGGCCTTTGTCCCGGGTGGCGGTTCCGCTCCCTGGTTCCTACCGGATCAACTCGACTTGCCCTTCGAGGGCAGCGAGATCGGTCCTGCCGGTTCGATGCTTGGTTCGGGCGCCATCATGGTGATGGACGACACGACCGACATTCCCAGAGCCGCCCATAGCCTCACCCGTTTCTATGCCCACGAGTCCTGTGGCAAGTGCGTGCCCTGTCGTGAAGGCGGCACGTGGCTCGAGCGAATTCTTGGTCGAGTTGTCGACGGTCACGGCACAACTCGTGACTTGGAGATGTTGATCGAGGTCGGCGAGACGATCTGTCCCGGCGACTTCCCGCATGCGGCTTCGGAGCGTCTTGGCCTCGAGGCAGTGCGGTTCCCCTATCAAATGACAACGATCTGTTTCGTCGGTCCGTCGGCCTTTGCGCCCGTGCACTCCGCACTGACGTTGTTCCC
>CALHCB010000020.1 GCA_937930695.1 uncultured Acidimicrobiales bacterium
AGCGGTGTGGTCCAGCGAATCGCCGTTGCCCCTGGCGACGCAGTTTTTGAGGCCGCAACGCTCATCGTGCTGGAAGAACAGCAGGTTGATGCAGGCGAGATCGCCGCGGCGGCCCAGATCGATCTCGACGTGATCCGGCCAGACTTGGCAGAGGTGTTTACCAGGCATGGGTACGGATTCGATGAGAACCGTCCCGAGGCAGTGGCTCGACGGCACTCGCGAGCAAAGCGAACGGCTCGAGAGAATCTGGCCCACTTGGTCGATGGCGACAGCTTTGTCGAGTGGGGTCCGCTGGTTGTTGCGGCGCAGCGGAAACGCCGAAGCATCGAGGACTTGATCGAAAAGACTCCGGGCGATGGTCTCATTGGCGGCATTGGCTCGGTCAACGGCGACCTGTTCCCCGAGGGAGTCCGTCGCTCTGAGCGAGACACACAGTGCGTGGTCGTCACCTACGACTACATGGTGTTGGCCGGAACCCAGGGAAGCCAGAACCACCGGAAGAAAGATCGACTCTTCGAACTCGCGCGGGATTTGGAGCTGCCCGTGATCTTGTTCGCCGAAGGTGGAGGCGGGCGACCAGGTGACACCGATGGAATCGGCGTGGCTGGCCTCGATTGCTTGGCGTTTGCGCTCTGGGGCGAGCTGAGCGGCAGGGTGCCGCTCATCGGCATCAATGGTGGTTACTGCTTCGCCGGAAATGCCGCACTGCTCGGCTGTTGTGACGTCATCATTGCGACCGAGGACTCCAATGTTGGGATGGGCGGCCCGGCGATGATTGAGGGGGGCGGATTGGGGATCTATCGTCCCGATGAGGTTGGCCCCGTCTCTGAACAGGTGGCCAACGGCGTCATCGACATTCTCGTGAAGGATGAGGCCGAGGCTGTCGAGGTGGCGAAGAGGTACCTGTCGTACTTCCAGGGGCCGACGAAAGATTGGGAAACGCACGATCAGCGACGACTTCGCCATATTGTCCCGGAGAATCGTCTCCGCATCTACGACGTGCGCGAAGTCATCGACACGATGTTCGACGTCGACTCAGTCTTGGAGCTGAGGAAGGGTTTCGGGCTCGGGATGATCACTGCGTTTGCTCGGATCGAGGGGCGGCCTGTCGGGGTTATCGCCAACAATCCGATTCATCTCGCCGGTGCGATCGACTCCGATGGGGCAGACAAGGCGAGTCGCTTCATGCAGCTCTGCGACGCGTTCAACATCCCGATCGTGTTTCTGTGCGACACACCGGGAATCATGGTCGGCCCCGAAGCTGAGAAGACAGCGCTCGTGCGACACGCCAGCCGGATGTTTGTGACCGGAGCTGGCTTGGACGTCCCGGTCTGCACAATCGTGCTGCGCAAGGGATACGGGCTCGGAGCGCAGGCAATGGCTGCCGGTGGCTTCAAGTCGAACTTGTTCACGGTTTCGTGGCCGACGGGCGAATTTGGCGGCATGGGACTCGAAGGGGCCGTAAAGCTCGGCTATCGAAACGAACTGGCAGCCATCGACGATCCGGCTGAACGGTTGGAAACCTTCGAACAGATGGTGGCCAGGATGTACCAGGTCGGCAAGGGCGTGAGCATGGCAGATCACTTCGAAATCGATGATGTGATCGATCCCGTGACGTCGCGGAATTGGATTCGGACGGTGCTCGTCTCGGCTCCCGAACCTGCTCACAACGCAGGAAAGAAGCGACCAAACGTCGATACATGGTGAGCGAGCGCGGCCATCGCTGGTAGAAACCTGAGATGAGCCGCCCTACCAACAAGAGTCGCGTCACCAAGAAGGCGTCGAAGCCCGTCCACGGCGAGACCCGTCGTCGCAAGCACGGTGACCACTTCCACGACGAACGCTGGTGCGAGAACCATCAAACGTGGGAGCCCGCCGGTTAGGACGTGGCTATGGCGAGGCCGGGGGCAATCGAAGAGCACGAAACTGAGTTCGTCAGGTAACCCCCTGAGCATCCCCCTAGTTGTCCCCGTCCAGACCAGGGGTTCCCCCGATTCTGATTTCAGAGGATCGATTTAGGTTCATTCCCAGAAGCACAAACACCCCGGGCAAGCGGGGCTATCTGGGAGAAACCGAATGACCGACACACTGTCACCAATCAGCACAAGCGAAGCCTTCTGGGCCACCGTGACCGATCACGATGGAGACTCAGCAATCTCCTTTGATCGCTGCACCGACTGGCTGCTCGACCTCTACCAATCCACCACCGATGAGGGCCTTCGGCTCCTGATTGCTGATGTTCTCGAGGACCTTCGCATGATCGGTCCAATCGACGGGGAGTTCGAAGACATCGTGCTCGGCGCCCTCGCTTCGGTTGAGGTTGCATTCGAAGTGGTGGCAGCCCGATGAGCATCGCTGAAGCCCCTGTTCCGTCGTTTGACGTGTCCAATTCGAGCGTCACGGACGCCGCCTCCGACCAGTTGTCGGCAACGGTTCTGCCGTTTCCAGAACTGACCATCGATCTCCGCTCGTGCCAGCAGGTGACGATCACTGATTTGGTTCGCCAAGAAGCCGAGTTGGCCTATGCCGACTGGATCGGAGAACTACATCCCGCACACGCCGCTCGCTTGCGAGAGGTCTCCGCCGAGCTGGATCGCCGCTGGAAGAATTTCTCCTGAGCGATCGCAACTCCCACAACTACCT
>CALHCB010000021.1 GCA_937930695.1 uncultured Acidimicrobiales bacterium
TACAAATCGAGTGGGTCGACGGGTTCTCCCGGAAGAACCTCGACGGTTGAGTTGATTCGTGCGGTGCCGATCGTGACCTCGAGCAACGCAGTCCCGGCCTCAGGACCTTGATTGGGGAGCACCTCGAATACGGCCACGCCATTGTCGATCACACTCGTCACTTCACGGGGTCCGTACCCGCCATCGATCACCAATGTCGCGAGATCTTCCGCTGGCCCTCCGGTGACGGTGACCTCGAATGGCTCACCCGCCGCAACTTCGGCAGGCGCCACAATCGTGAGCTCTCGATACGCCAACAACGCAGGCGGCTCACTCCTCGGCTCGCCGTCGTTACCTGATGATCCAGCCACGACCACAAAGATTGCAGCGTGAAACACGACCAAGAATCCGAGGGCGCCCTTTGTGGCCCAGGGAACGAGCCTGCGCAATCGCATCATCCTGGCGTCCCCGGCGGAACCATGGTGACCAGGTCGATTCGGATGGTCGAGAAGCTCGAACCAGCCGGAGCGGGAATGATCCCCTCTGGCAGATCCAACGAACCGTTCTGAGGGTCGATTCCGTTGGCATACACCTCGACCTCGAGGTCGACAGGGTCGAGCCCTTCGAGGTCCGTCAACTCATAGATGAACTCATCGGACCGCTGCGACCGGATCGATGTGTCCATGTAGAACCGCTCTACCCAACCAACCTTGCCTTCCTCATCGAGGAAGCTCACCAGAACCATCGGAATGACGGCTTCGACAACGCCGTCATTGCGGACTTCGCCCTGGAGAGCGAGCGAACCATTGTCAAGCTCGATCATGTCCAGCTTGTTCAGCTGGAGTCCTCGGTACAGGCCTTTGGACGTGACGACGGCCTTGGCATAGAGCTCGACGGACACAATCTCCTCGTCGAGCTGGATCGGGCTGAAGTCGAGCGGGTTGAAGTCGACGTCTGTTCCGGCTGCCACCTCCTCGAACTCGATTCGGAAGGGTGTGGTTTCACGCGGATTCAGCGTGTTCATGATGTGATCAGTGGCGTTGTAGCGAGCAACGATCTCGTCATCGGCGTTGCGAAGAACGGCAGTGAGCGTGATGTCCGCAGGGTCGACATCGACATTCATCACTTCGCCAACAACGACGGGCAGGCCGTCGCGTTCAACGAGCTTGGCTCCGCGGATCGCGATCTCGGGACGATCCTGAATGTCAGTGAGCTCGCTCGTCAAAGACGTCACGCGACGACGGCCCTGGATGAGATAGTCGACAGAAGGTCGTCGAACGAGCTGGTCCGGTGGGATGGTGAGGTCCGGGGCCTGAGGCACCATGAACCACGAACCCTCACGATCGATCAAGTCATGATCTCGTCGCACGGGATACCAATCGAGTGCAGTCAGATATTGAAGGTCGACGCGGACTGTCGATCGATCGTTGGTCTCCTCGAGGAGCACACTCTCGATGGAGTCCAGCTTTGCGTAGCTGGCGAGAACACCACCCTCGACGGAGATCTGCAGTCGCCAGAGCTCGTAGTTCGGGCGAGTGACTGGATCAAGCAACTCATAGGCAGCCTCCCAGCGACGGAAGTCAAGATGGTTGTAGTAGGCCTCGATGATTTCTGCCGGCTTCGGCGGAGCCGTGGTTGCAAGAAACCCCTGCACGGGAAGCATCGCCACGACGACGATCAACACCGAAAGACGAGCGAACTTCCTTCGACGTCCGACTTGCCGGCCCATTCGGGCTCGCACTCGTTGCAATACGACGAGGCCCCACCGTTCTGCATCTTGTATCGACTTACTCTGCAACCCTGGAATCTGGCCGAGGCGCGCTTCTTTCTTCTGGAACCGTCGGTCCATCCAGCCGAACGGTCCGACCAAGATGGCAGTGTTTGGTGGCCTTCTCGTGGCGCGCAAACCCGGGCGGCCAAGAACTGACCACAACAAGAGGGACAGTGCCGACAAGATCATCGTTGGCGGAATCGTGCCCCACATGAACCGCTGCCAACCCGGGACTTCTCGGACCGGCAACACGGCAGGGAGCGGTTCGATATCACCCTTCTCCCAAACGACGATTCCGTTCTCCAGAGGGCCGAGCTCCTGCCAGCCGAGGAAGTGCAGCAGCGGGTCATAGAACGCATCGTTCGAGAACACGTATTTGAGGTGGTACTTCTCCGGGACTTCAAGGAACTGTTGCAGCGAACCCAAGCCGGAGATACCGCGGTACTTCGCACCCTCCAGCCGCTCGACCGATGTCGACGTCAGCTCCGGTAGGCGTCGAACCGAGTGATAGTTGCCGTCGACCTGGGTCGCCGTCGTTTGTGCTGAGAGCCACGCCATCTGGTCGCCAAAACCCAGCGTGAGAAAGCGCCATCGTTCATGCTGGTCTTTCTCGATGAATGCGACGATCGGGTCGGGATCGATGGTGTCTGGCTGAAACGGTCGGAATCTTGCGAGCGTCGCCGAGAACAGGCACAGAAGAAGCGTTGCGACGATGAAACCAACCTGAGCAGTCCGCATGAGGACCGGACCGCCGGTGCGACGAAACCAAGCTGCGATCGAACCATGTTCGAGGCTCTTCACGAAGAGACCAGCGAGCGGGAGGATCTGGATCGCGGCCCAGAAGGTGAAACGATCGAGGGTCAGGATGTCGAATGCCGCCCGAAGCAGCAGCTTCGGAATCGGTGTCGTTCCGCCGGTTCCCAACACGAAGAGCAGGAAGATCGAGGCGGCGAGAGGCCACATTCGGTCGACCATGGCTCGGGTCAAGGCGTAGGGCAGGAGTGGCAACATCAGGCCCCACGGAATGAAGAAGAAGATCAGCCCGATATTCAGGTCGGCCAAGAAGTTGGCCCGGCTGCCGTGCGGAATCGGAATCTGAGTGATGGGGTCAGAGCCACTCCAGATCCAATAGGGCAACACCACGATGACCAGCGCGGCGACGATGCAGGGGCCGAGGATTCCGCCCCGAATAATGGCGGGCCACACGCGTCGAAGCCGGCGAGAGATCAACGGTCGAATGGTGCGACGTCCGATCGGCGGGTCGACGATCGGACTCTCGCCCTCCCGAGGAATACGAGATTGGCTCAGCAGACCTGCAACCAAAACCGGGCCCAGAAAGAAGACCGAACCGAACAATGTGGTGACGTGATGGCCCGCGGTGCACGCGGCGAGCACAACGATGCCGATGAATAGGTCGACGAATCGCCCTTCAAAGACCCACTTGCGGATCGACGGCATTGAGTTCAGCAGGAAGGCAAGCGCGAACGTCGTTGGAAGCTGGCCGTAGAGGTGCACTGTCTCGGCAATAGCTGACGATGTCACGAGGAGGAGCGACGCGTTCGCCGCAGCCTCGTCGTCGACCCACAACCGACTGAAGCGATAGACGCCGACGGTCAGAAGCAGAAGCGACGACAGCTGCACGATCACAAAGGCTGTCTCGAGACTCCCCGTGATCTTGGAAAGTGCACCCATCGACATGTGTGTCCCGGGGGGATACGACACGGTCGTGAAGCCCGTGTACCAGCGTTGGTCCCACGTCGAGAACCAATCTCGGGCGTAGTGATCGCCGAGGAACATGTGGACGTACGCGTCGTAGGTTCCGCGGAACGTGCCCGAGAGTAAAAGCCCACCGTGGAACAGCAAGACGATCACGAGCGCCCACCGCAACCGCACCGGGACGTTCAGCGGCGCGTCGGTGCCACGTCTCAATGACTTCGAGGGCGCGGCACGCGCATGCTTCGACACACGGATCAATCGGCAGAAACAGGCCGAAATTTGAACGCTTCGCGTACGAGATGACTCAAACCTCAGATCCATCGGTCGATAGGAGGTCGGATCGGGCCAGAAGAGGATGGTTGCCCTGTGGTCGAGCTTGCTCACCAAACTGGCAGCGCTGAAGGGCGCCGCTATCAAAAACTGATCGAGAATATTCAGGACACAGTGACAGTCGTGGATGCTTCCGGCGCGCCGATTTGGACGAGCGCAGTTTCTCGAGGTGACCTCGGCTACGAAACGGCCTTCTGGCATGATGCTGACCTCTTCGACCTCGTGCACCCCGACGACCGACCAGGGATCGAAGCAAAACTCGGGAAGATCCTCACGGACGATCAACTCATGGTTCGCGGTGAAACTCGACTTCGACGGCCAGACGGGACCTACGGACACGTTGGCTACAGCGCAGTCAATCGACTCGACGACGTCGACATCGCCGGCATCGTCATCACGGCTCGCCCCGTCGACGACGAAGTCATTCTCCGACAAGAGCGGGAAGAACGACAGGCCGAACTCGAGGCTGCCCTGGCAGACCGAGCACAGTTCATCGCCGCGGTAAGCCATGAGATGCGCAGTCCTCTGCATGCCATTCTCGGCATCACGGAACTCGTGTTGTCCTCATCTTCGCTGACATCAGACACCGAGCGTCATCTCGACTCGATCAACCGCGAGGCCACCGCCCTCCGGATGATGTTGGATGAACTGCTCGACTTCTCCAAGATCAGCGCCAAGCGACTCGAACTGCTCACCGAGCCCTTCTCCCCCGCCGCGGTGGCCGACGCAATCGGTCAGGCACACGGAGCGGATGCCACGAAGAAGGGCCTCGACTTCAAGGTCACGATCGACCCAGCAGTTCCCCTAGCGCTCCTCGGCGACGAGCATCGTCTTCGTCAGATCATCGTCAACCTGGTGACCAACGGCATCAAGTACACCGCGACAGGAACCGTCGAACTCTCCGTTCGTCCCCTCGATGGCAAGATCCGGTTTGCTGTAGTCGACACTGGCCCAGGCATTCCGGAGGAAGCGTGGCCCAACCTCTTCGAGCCCTATCGACAAGCCCGCCAGGCCGACACGTTCAAGGGAACCGGCCTCGGTCTCGTCATCACCAAACAGCTGGTCGAGCTCATGGATGGGACGCTCCACTTCGAGACGAGCCCCTCAGGCACCTCGTTCTTCGCCGACATTCCTTTCGCGGAGGCGCGTCGCAAGAGCGATATCGCCGGTGTTGTGACAAAACCGCCCACGCAGCCAGCAACCGCAGTGGCCAATGTGTTGGTCGTTGACGACAGCAACGTCAACCTCATGCTTGCCAGCAGTCAGCTCGAACGACTCGGCCACTACGCAACAACCGTTTCCAGCGGTACCGCAGCTCTCGACCTTCTTGCCACGCAGTCCTTTGACGTCATCTTGATGGATTGGCACATGCCACAGATGGACGGCCTTGAGGCCACACGTCGAATCCGCGCCTCGGAAAGCGATGCCCGTCGCACACCGATCATCGCCACGACGGCGAGCGTCATGTCTGGCGATCGCGAAACTTGCCTCGAGGCAGGGATGGACGATTACCTGCCAAAGCCAGTTTCTCTCGATGACCTCGCGGAAATGATTGGCCGATGGGCCACACCCGATCGCCAGCCAGCTGTCGAATCGGAGTCAGAGGTCATCATCGAGCAGGCCACGGTCGCGCAACTGATCGCCGACCTCGGTGACGCGACCGTCGTCGCAACGGTTATCGGGACGTTCCTCGAGGAGCTTCCATCATGGAAATCCGACCTGATCGAAGGCGTCGCCCAAGGTGACATGGCCCGAGCTCGCCGAGCCGCCCACACCTTGAAGTCGACATGCGCGCTTCTCGGAGCTTCCGAGCTCGCAGCAATTTGCACTGAATTCGAAGCGACTGCCGAAACCGTTCAGCTCGCGGCACCGCTCATTCCCGAGTTCGTCCGCCAAACCGATCGAGCAACAGAAGAACTCACTGGCCTGCACCGCCAACTCACGAGTTCTCATTCCACCCCCAACATCACCAACGCAGAGGAGCCCCAATGAAGGGCGTCATTTTCAATGCAGTCGAAGAGGCCGTCGTAAGCCTCTACAACGAAGAGACCTGGGATGACCTGCTCGACGCAGCGAAGCTCGATGGTCACTACACCTCCCTCGGAAGCTATGACGACGCGGACCTTGCCGCACTCGTTGGTGCTGCCTGCCCCATGACCGGACATGAGCCCAACGATCTCGTCCGAGTGCTCGGCCGCCATGCCTTTCCCCATCTCGCGAGCCGCTATCCCGAACTCGTTGATCAAGCCGAAGGCACCCACGACTTTTTGCGAAGGGTGAACGACATCATTCACCCCGAAGTGTTGAAGCTGCATCCCGACGCGAAGCCACCGGCCTTCGAGTTCGAGGATCGCGAAGACAACGTGCTGCGCATCACCTACAAGTCGGCCCGCAAACTCGGCATTTTGGCTGAGGGACTCATCATCGGAGCCGGCGATCGCTTCAATGAAGAAGTCACGGTCACCATTGTGAGCGGCCTTGGCGAAGAAGTGACCGTCTTCGACGTCCGCGCCGTGAAGCTCGCCACGTCAACGTAACGGCGAAATGACCGACACTCCCGCACCCATCAAGTCCTCGCCGGAGATGACTTCCGACGAGAAGATCGCCCGCCTTGAGCGGCGGCTCAGTCGCGAACGACAGGCCCGTCGTCAAGCCGAGGAGATCGCCGATCGGGGGATGCGGGAACTGTGGCTCACCAACCGGAGCCTCGACCAACGGGTGGAAGAGCGGACGGCTGATCTGGAAGCCACGCTGGCGAAGCTCCAGGTCGCGTCCGGCTCCCGACAGAGATTTCTGGCCACCTTGAGCCACGAGATGCGCACGCCACTCAACGGCATCCTTGGCATGCTCGAGCTGCTCACGCCCCACACCTCGGGAGAGCAGGCCCAGACCTACCTCGGCACCGCGAGGGAATCAGCGGATCGTCTTCATCAGCTTCTCGCCCGGCTGCTCGACCTCGTCGACCTCGAAACCGGAAGCTTGCGTCCCGACTTGCGCCTCATCGCAGGTTCCGACCTCGCCGACTCGATCCGAGATCGTTGGCAGCTACGAGCAATGCGAGGCGGGCATCTTTTGACCGTCTCATCCCATCTCGAGGACCAATCGTTCTTGATCGATGACGACCGAGTCAGTCAGATCGTGGACGAACTGCTCGACAACACCACGACACACGCAAACCGAGGTGCCGTACGCGTCGTTCTTCACCACGACGAGGATCAACTTGTTGTATCGGTCTCGGACTCCGGACCGGGAATCGATCCCGAGCTGATTGAAGGGCTGTTCTCCGACTTTTCGATGCTGGACGACTCGACAGCTCGTGCTCATCAAGGTCTCGGTCTCGGCCTTGGCCTGAGCCGGCGAATCTCCCAAGCAATGGGAGGCGATCTCGTCCTCGATAGTGATGGCGAAACCTATTCGACAGCGACGCTCACAGTGTTGGCCAAGGCGCCGATAGCTAATTGATCAAGCATCTATCGGCAACGACCGATAACTGTCTCGGAGGCTCACACGTGACGATCAACAAGAACAGCTCTGGAGCGCCGCTCGATGGTGCACGTCGGATTGGTGTCATCACCGCGTTCCCGCCCGGGCAGAACAGCCTGAACGAGTTCGGCTTTCACATGGTCAACCATCTGGCGGCCAACATCGACGTCGACTCCGTGGTGATCTTTGCCGATGAGACCGACGCCGGCCCGCCACTCACTCTCGAAGAAAACAGCCACAAGGTCGAATCCATCGTCTCGTGGAAGTTCAACGCCATCACCAACCCGATTCGTCTGGTGAAGGCGGTTCGCGCCGCCAAGGTCGACGCAGTTCTGGTCAACCTCCAGTTTGCGACCTTTGGCGACGAACGTGTGCCAGGTGGTCTCGGCCTCTTGATCCCGACCATGTTGAAAATGGCCGGCATTCCGACCGCCGTCATTCTGCACAACCTTGCTGACAATGTCGACATGCAAGACGCCGGATTTGCCGACTCCAAGGTCGCGGCTTGGGTGATGAACACCGCTGGGCGATTGCTCACCCGAGCAATTCTGCGAACCGACTACGTCGCCCTCACGATTCCTCGCTACGTCGAGTTCCTCCGGGACAACTACGGGGCCGACAACGTGCTGCTGGCTCCCCATGGCAGCTTCGAAGAAATCGCAGAACCAACGTTCGGACCTCCGGACGACGGCCCCCGGAAGATCCTGGCCTTCGGAAAGTGGGGCACATACAAGACGGTCGACGTTCTCGTCGATGCGTTCCGTCGCCTCCTCGAGCGCGGGTACGACGACCTCGAGCTGGTCATTGCCGGTACCGATAGCCCGAACTCCAAGGGCTACCTCGCGGGTGTCGCCAGCAAGTGCGAAGACCTCGACAACGTGGTCTTCACCGGATACGTCGCTGAGAGCGACGTTCCCGGCCTGTTCACCGGTTCTGCAGTTACGGCGTTTCCCTACACCTCGACGACCGGAAGCTCGGGTGTGCTTCATCAAGCTGGCTCGTACGGTCGAAGCGCCGTCTTGCCAGCGATCGGCGACTTCGTCGAAGTCATCGAGGAAGAAGGCTTCATTGGGCAGTACTTCGAACCCGGCGACGCAGCGAGCCTCGCCGATGCACTCGCCAAGTTGCTTGACGATCCCGGCCTCAGCATCGAACACGGGCAGCGGAATTACTTGGCTGCAACGGGTATCCCCATGGCCGAAGTCATCGACTGGCACCTCATCCACCTGAGCGCTCTGATGGCTGACGAGGGCTGACACTCGTGGCAACCGACTTCGCCGACGCTACGCCGCCTCTCGAGGACCACGGGTCCTCTTCGGACGCGTCGTCTGCCAACGCAACCGATGGCAAACAACTGGCCGCGGGTGGTGCAGTTCTCGGAATCGCCATGATCATCGCGAATGCGGGCAACTATCTGCTCAACGTTTTTCTTGGTCGCTGGCTCACGCCAGCAGAATTCGCCGACGCAAACCTGATGGTCACCATCATGTTGTTGGTTACGGCGATTGCCATCAGCCTGCAGCTGATTGCCGCTCGGTTCGCGGGCGTCAACGCAGTTTCTGGAGACGAAGCAGCAACTGCTTCACTGTCTTGGTGGCTCGAGAAGCGAGCCCGGGTTGCAGGAATCGCCGTCGCTGCGGTGCTCGTTCTCGGCGCCAACTTCTGGAGTGACTTCTTCAACTCCGCGTCGGCATGGCCGTTCGTGATCTTGGGCGTCGGCATGCCGTTCTACCTTGTCCAGGCCGTCGGGCGCGGCGTTCTGCAAGGGCACCTGACCTTCCGCCCGCTCGCCGCAACGTTCGTCGTCGAAATGATCGTTCGCGTCGTCGCTGGTGTCGCGCTCGTCGCTGCTGGCTTTGGGGTCGAGGGTGCAACCATCGGACTCACCGTCTCCTTCATCGCTGTCTGGTTCCACGTTCGATTGCTCAGCGGACGGTCGATCGGCGAGCCCATGGCCGTCGACGCCATCCGTGAACTCACCAGCTACGCCCGTCCTGTGGCGGTACTTCTGCTGGGTCAGATCATCATCAACAACGGTGATGTCCTGATTGCCAAGCGATTCCTCGATCCCGACACCGCCGGGGTGTACGCAGCAATCGCCCTGGTCGGTCGAGCGGTGTTCTTCCTCTCCTGGTCGGTTGCAACCACGCTCTTCCCAGCTTCCGCTCAGCGGGAGGAACTCGGCGAGGACTCGAACGGTTTGCTCTACGCAGGCCTCGGAATCGTCGCCGTGATGGGCGTCGGGTTCGTTGTCGGCGCGGCGCTCCTCGGTGGCACCGTTCTCGGTCGGGTCTTCGGTCCCGAGTACGCGGATGTGTCCACACCTCTTGCCCGCTACGCGTTCGCTACGTCGCTCTTCGCCATGGCCAACCTCATCGTCAGCCACCACCTCTCGATGGGACGAATCCGCGAGGCTCTGGTCCTTCTCGCCGGCGGTGCGATGCAGACCACGCTGCTGCTGTTTGGCCGAGAGAGCATCGATTCCCTGATTGATGCGCAGGTCACAGCCATGGCCCTCCTTCTCCTCGCTGTCGGAGCCAGCCACGTCGTTGGCCTACGACAGCCCAAGACCTCCCCCGTCCAAGACGTACAGGAAGCCCTGACATGACCGATTCCAAACTCGACTCGTACCGAAAGTGGTCAACGACCCCGCTTGTTGAGCGCCCGCGATACTCCGTTGTGATTCCCGCCTACAACGAAGAGTGGCGAATCGTTCCCACCATCGGGGCTATCGCCATGCACATGAGCTCGTTCGATGTGCCGTGGGAACTGATCGTCGCCGATGACGGCTCGACGGATTCGACGGTCGAACTCGTCGAGGAGCTCGACCTCGTCAACCTGCGCCTGCTCCTTGCGGAGAAGAACGGTGGCAAGGGCAGCGCGGTCCGCCGAGGCGTTCTCCAAGCCCGAGGCGACATCGTGCTCTTCGCCGATGCCGATCAGTCCACGCCGATCGAGCAGTTCGAGGCCCTGGCGGCACAGCTCAACGATGGCTATGACGTTGTCGTCGGCTCCCGCGCCGCAGAAGGGGCCGACGTTGCGAACAAGTCGCTGAGTCGAAAGATCTTCAGTTCAGGCCTGAGCTTCATCGTTCGAGGACTGTTCCGCATCCCGGTTGCCGACACACAGTGCGGCTTCAAGATGTTCACCTCAGATGCCGCGGAGCTCTTGTTCCGCCGCCAACTCGTCGATGAATTCTCGTTCGACCTCGAAATCCTCTATCTCGCTGGCAAGTTCGATCTGAAGACCTGCGAAGTTCCGGTCACCTGGATCGACGCCCCAGGCTCCAAGGTTGACGCCGCCAAGGTCGCAGTCGAGTTTCTCCGAGACCTCTGCGTCATTCGGTGGAACGACCTGCGGGGTCGGTACGACGCCGACAACCACCCGCTCATCAACGATCCGCATTATCCCCAACCAAAAGCAACGCAAGCGGCGTAGCCGTACTTCCCACCACGCTCTCGACAGGACGACACCATGCAAATCACCACATTTCCCCATCCGGCTGAAGAAGCGATCGAACTGAAGCTCACCGGCCGATTTGATGCTCATGAATCAGAGATCTTCCGAATCGCGTTGACCGATGCCCTCGGCAACGGAAACCACCACATCCGGGTCAACCTGGCCAACGTCGAGTTCGTCGATTCGACCGCGCTGGCTGAACTCGTACGAGGCATGAAGCGTTGTCGCGAGGCACGCGGCGACCTCACGCTGGTGTCTCCTTCCGATCCGGTTCGAGTCATTCTCGAACTCACGAAGCTCGACGCTGCATTCAGCATCGTCTGAGCACCTCGACCGCCCTCCACCACCATGACCAGCACGGACTCTCCGCTCGAGTCGCTCACCGGAGCCCTCATCGAGGCAAACGATCAACTTCTTGCCCTCTATGAGTTGGCGAAAGTCTCGACGAGCTCGCTCGATGTCCACGCATCGGTGGGCGAGATCTTGTCTCGGGCCAAGCGACTTCTCGACGCAGAGTCAATGCTGCTGTTTGCCGAGGACGGCCTCATCCTCGGTGAAGAGTCCGACGTCGCATCTGCAGGTGATCGATCGATCGACGACGTGCGCGGCGGAACCACAAGAACTCTCACCGCGTCCACAACAGCCTCGGTCCAAGCCTCAAATTCATCCGGGCTTCAAGCCACGCTGATAGCGAGGCGCGCGGACCGCCCGTTCGGGACGGCGGACCACAAGCTGCTCTCCGCGGTGGCCAACATGGCCCTGGGTGCGCTCCACACGTCCCGACTTCACCAGGAAGCCGTCGATCAGGCCGTGGTGTCACGTGACCACGACACCGCTTCTGAATTGGCCGTTGGCGCCTTGCCAAAGTGGCGGCCCGACGTACCTGGATTTGATCTCTTCGCTCGTTCTGACCCGGCTCGCTCCGCCGGTGGCGATCTCTTCACGTTTGCCTATGTCGAAGAGGTGCTTCACTTTGTGGTCGGTGACGTCTCCGGCAAGGGTCTTCCCGCTGCCATGATGATGACCAACGTCATCTCCGCCGCGATGGCGGCATTCCAGACGGTCGGGACCAGCGGGCCCGCTGCTGTGGTATCGGCGATCGATTCCTGGGTCTATGAGTATCTTTCGGATGCTGGCCTGTTTGTCACGCTGGTCGGCGGGTCCTTCGATCCCGCAAGTGGAGTGCTCCGACTGGCCAATGCAGGCCATAGTCCCGTGCTTTTCGTTCGCGACGGCTCAGCTGACCTCGTCGATGCCTCCGTGCCGCCGATCGGTGTGCTCCCCTTCGAGATGCTCGGAGAGGATGCGCTGACCGAGTCGGTCTACGAGACCACACCTGGCGATCGTCTCATTGTCTCCTCCGACGGATTCACCGAACAAGAGAATCCATCCGGGGAAATGCTCGGCGACGACGAATTCGCTCGACTCATCTGCGAAGATCCCGGCCCCACAGACGACCTAGGGTCTCGCCTGTTCACCATGCTCGAACGTCATGCCGATACCGCAGAGCAGAGCGACGACCGAACACTCCTTATTCTTGGCGTCTCGGCAACACCAAAGGCCACTGACTCATGACGAAAACCGTCGATCTCCGCCTCGATGCCACCTATCTCGCCCTGCGCGAGATCGGGCCGTGGCTCCGCTGTCTGTTCGATGCGAATGGATGGGGCCCAGACGGCATTGGTCCGATCGAGCTCGCCATCCACGAACTCGCGACGAACAGCGTGGATCACGCCAACCCAGCCGATGGCGTTCTGAACCTCTCGGCGGAAACGAACGACGACAGCCTTGTTGTCCTGCTCACCGACCGAGGTCGAGAGTTCGATGAGAGCTCGGTCACCGCACCAGACGCGAACCAACCGCAGGTCCGTGGCTATGGACTGATGATCATCGAACAAGTTGCGACATCTGTCAGCTACTCCCGAGAAGACGACACCAATTGCTGGACGGCGCAGTTCCCAATACCCATCCAACATCCTTCAACATGAGCCCTCAAGGCTCCCCAGGAAAAGGTCGACACTCAACTATGGACATCCTCACTGGAAACCATCAGATCTCCGTCACCACCGTGATTCTCACTGGTCGTCTTGATGCACTCGAAGCCGCCCCGCTCCGAACGGTGCTCAACGAGCACATCATCAACGGACAGATCAACATCGCCATCGATCTCACTGCGGTGGAGTTCGTTGATTCTGCTGGCTTGGCTGCACTCGTCAAGGGAATGAAGGACACTCGCCGGGCCGGTGGCGACCTGAAACTGGTTGCTCCTCGGGCGCAAGACGCGGTCCGAGTGTTTGAGCTGACTCGATTCGATCGGGTCTTCGAGATGGCAACCGACATCGACTCCCTCTTGGCTGATTGGTGATCTGATGAGCCATGTCCTGATCGTTGATGACGACGCCGTTTCGCGTCTCGTACTTCGCCATATGTTGGAACGACAGGACCACACGGTCAGCGAGGCTGACGGGGTCGACACTGCGTTGGCGATGTTTTCGACGACCGCCGAAAGCTTCGATCTCATCATCTGCGACTATGTGATGCCCGACCGGAACGGACTCGACCTGCTCGAGAGTCGACCGGACTCCGGAGTTCCCTTCGTGCTCCTCACTGGCGAGCTGAACGAGGCTGATCTGGACGACGGCCGAGTCTCGGACGTGTCGGCATATCTGACAAAGCCTGTGGCCAGCGACGAACTCGAACGTGTGGTCTCCGAGCATCTTCGGGGCAACATGTCGGAATGCCACACACAGACGGCTCACTAACCTCGCTCCCGCCAATCGTCGATGTCGATTGGCTCAGCTCGAACTACGACGTCGTCATCGTGTGCGACGTCCGTTCCTATTTGGACGGCCGAGATGGATGGACGGCCTACCTCGACGGGCATCTTCCGGGCGCCCGCTTCGCAGATATGAAGACCGTTTTGGCCGGCGACGCTGGTCCGATCGTCGGTCGACATCCGATGCCCGACCCTCAGACGTTTGCCGACGGCCTGGGACGCATTGGGGTTGGCGACGGAGCCCCGGTCGTCGTCTACGACGACCTCAGCGGCATGGTGGCCGGACGCTTGGTCTGGATGCTCCGACAACTCGGACAACCCGCCGCCCTTCTCGACGGTGGATTGCAAGCATGGAAGGGAACCATCGAACGAGGACAGGTTGCCGTCGACGCTGTTCAGCGAACGCCGACCGACTGGCCAGACGGGGCATTTGTCAGCGCCGACGATGTCGTCGATCACATCCGAGCGGGCGGCATCGTGGCTGACAGCCGAGGCCCGGAGCGCTACCGGGGCGAAACCGAACCGGTCGACCCCAAAGCAGGACACATCCCGGGTGCGATCAATCTTCCGTTCGCCGAGAACCTAGGAGCGAACGGACGGTTCCGTCCCGATGTGGAGCTCCGCGAGCGTTTCGAGTCTGCAGGCCTCGACAGTGACGCCATCATCTATTGCGGCTCCGGAGTGAGTGCCTGCAACAACCTTCTCGCCATGGAAGCGGTAGGCAAAGGCCGAGCTCGACTCTTCGTCGGTTCGTGGTCTGGGTGGTCCACAGACCCGGATCGCCCGGTCGCCACTGGCTGACCCATTCTCGACAACACTGGACGACCGGACCCCTTCCCCGATCAGTCCGTCGAGGACACCTCTCCCATGACGTCATCAAGCGGACGCCAGCAACGTCTTCGGAGCGCTCCGCCGCAGCGCCGACGACGCAAATCTTGGGCGGCGATCGTCGCACTCGCGATTCTCGGCGCAGCGTGCAGCGGCGTCGAGGTCGATGCCACGGATCTTGCCTCAGACAGTCCGTCCACCGTGGCGACCAGCGAGCAACCGGCGACGACCGAACCAACAACCATGGCCCCTCCGACAACTGCGCCTTCCACAACTGCGGCGCCCACAACTGCGGCGCCCACCTCACCACCAACAACCGTTGCCGTCGACCTGCTCCCACTTCCGGTTGATGCTGCGGGAGTCGCAGCTGAGCTATCCGCCGCCGAACTGGCGTTGCGGGATCCGGCCGTCGATGACCTGACGTCGGCGCCAATTGGCCGTCGCCAACAACAGATGTATCGGCTGATCTCCGCCAACCCGGACTGGGCACCCGAGGTCCTCGCCGCAGTCGATCCTGAGATTCTTCCCGCGGTCGAACTGAACTGGGCTGCCCGACAAGACCTTTCGGCGCTTGTGCGGAGCGGAACGTTGAGCAGCACCTTGCCGGCGTGGCGCATCAACGAACCGGCACCGGCAGCCGAGCTGATCAGCTTCTACAAAGAAGCCGAAGAACAGACAGGGATCCGCTGGACCTACCTCGCGGCGATCAACCTGGTCGAAACTCGTATGGGACGGATCGAGGGTCTTTCCACCGCCGGTGCCGTTGGCCCCATGCAGTTCCTTCCTTCCACGTGGACAGGGTGCTGTGAAGGAGATCCGACTGTTGATCGCGATGCCATCATCGGCGCCGGCGTGTATCTGACGCTGGTCGGCGGACCAGACGACATGCAAAGCGCACTATTCGGTTACAACCGATCCCAGCGATACGTCGATGCCGTCTCGGCCTACGCAGCCGTTCTTGAAGAGAACGAACTGGCCTACCGGGGCTACCACTCATGGGAGGTCTACTTCCTCTCATCCGCTGGGCTGATTCGTATGCCCTCGGGCTATGAAGAGCCCGAAGCCGTCGATGCCGCCGCCTGGCTCGCCGAGAATCCAGAAGCGCTCGTCGGAGAGCCCTAAGAAGGAGTACGTCCATGCCCGGAGACGAACCAGCGAACCGCAGCGCCGACCCGCTCTCACCACTCATCGACATCCGGCGAGGACTTCCTCCAGCTGTCGTTCCGGGGACCAGTCGATGGCGAGGTGGCGATCAGCCACGAACACACCAACCACCAG
>CALHCB010000022.1 GCA_937930695.1 uncultured Acidimicrobiales bacterium
GAAACCGGACAGCACGAACCGCGCAAGCACGCCCGCCAGCAATCCGCTCACCAAGGGCATGGGGATGCGCTGCATGAACCGCTCGAAGATGCCGAAGAAGCCAACCGCCGCCATCAGCACGCCGTTGATGATGAAGGCACCGACAGCTTGATTGAGGGTGAAGTCGCCAGGGGACAGCGTGGCGAGGATCGCCGCGCCCGGAGCGGAGAGGGCGACCATCACGGGAATGCGGAGCGTGATCGACGGCAGGATCGTGAGCACGCCCATGCCGAAACAAAGCGCCCATACCCACGATGCGGTCTGTTCGTCGCTGGCGCCGAGCGCCTGCGCAGCCTCGAACACGATGGCGATTCCGCTCGTCAACCCCACCAGTGAGGCGACGAATCCAGCGGTGATCGTCGACACCGAGAAGTCTTTCAAAATCGACACTCGGCAACGTTAGTGACTCGACCTCAAATTGATTTCATTGAGGCGGCAAGCTGGCCGATGGCGCACTGCTCAGGAGCAGAACGTGGCACTGATGAAGACGTCGTCGGTCTGCACGGTGAGCGCTTGGCTCTGCAGCACAGCACCGACTTGTGCGGCAGCCTCTGTGGTGTCCATCTGGATCACGGCATCCATGCACACATCGGCATCGGCTTCGTACACCACCAGGCTGTCGCCAGCCCATTGGCTCGTGAGATCCCGAGCGTTCGCTTCGGCGTCGAGATTGCTGAGCGCGAGGAGCAGTACAAAGGCGCCCATCGTTCCCTCGACCAGCGGCGTCGCGCCATCGGGAGCTGAGGGGCGAGGGACGAGGATCGGTGCTTCATTGCGCTCCCATGCGTCGGGAAAGAGCACTTGTTCGGTCGACACCGGTGGCCGATCGAAGGCGTCGTTGACCAGATCTTCGCCGCCTCGTTCGGCCAGTTCGGCCATAAA
Source organism: uncultured Acidimicrobiales bacterium (assembly GCA_937930695.1). Lineage (GTDB taxonomy): Bacteria > Actinomycetota > Acidimicrobiia > Acidimicrobiales > SZUA-35 > CALEWY01. The sequence goes on from CALHCB010000022.1 coordinate 922, forward strand.
GAGACGTCCCTCGTCGTATGCGAATTCGATGATGTCTCGCACGGCGGGGGAGAGCCGTGGATCGGGCTCTCCGTCGAAGATGTGCGGGAACGGCATCATGATCTGCTGCTCGTCATCCGGAAGCGTGAGCAGGTAGTCATAGGCCACGCGATGGGCGTTGCCCTCCGAAACCACCTGCCCCATGCTGACCAGTTCGTTGTTTGCTGGTTCTGCCGGTGGCGGATCGAGAAGGTGGACGATCTCATGCACGACCACCACGTCGGTCTCGGTTTGGGTCGGTTGCAGGGCGATGACTCCCGGAGTGCCGCGGATGCGATCGACTCTGGCCTGGTTTGCGTCTTCCCACGTTTGCCCGTCCTCGACGAGACCGAGGCTTTCGACGACGAACCACAATTCGGTCGAGATGAAGTCGATCTGGAGTCCCTCGGTCGGAAAGACGGGGACGAAGTCGAAGGCAACCGGTTGGCCGAGTTCGACACCGCGCTGCGATTCGGCGAAGGCTTGCAATCCAACCATCTCGGCATCGGTGGGCGCTCGAACAGGCCCGGTGTTGTCGGTCGGGTTGTCCGGGACCGTGTCCGGCTGGGTTGGATTCTCGACAGGCGTACTGTCGATCAGGCTTTGCAGCGTTGCGGGGTCTGCCGCCGCGATCGTTGTGAAGAGATCGGCCACCGAAGCGGTTGGCACGGCGTCGGGATGGCGAATGATCACCAGCTTGCCATCGTCCCAGAACGCAGTCCGGACCGGATCGAGCGGCTCACCGTTGATCCCGAAATTGCTCGGAGGACGCTGACTGACCAGAGGCGCCAGTTGCGAAAACAACGCATCTGGCTCCCCTTGTGGGTCGCTGCGAACGATGTAGTCGAACCAGCCTTGGGCGACACCCTCGTAGACGTAGGTCGTGGTTGTCCCAATCGGTGAGGCCGCTTCGAGAACGATGCCGCTTGGGAGCGGTTGGTCAGCAATCACTGACATTCCGTCGGGCAACGCATCGTCGCCAGCTGTGATCGAGTCGATGAGTTCTTCGATGTCGTAGGGCTGCAAGCTGGCGGACGCTCCGATGATCACGGTCGCCGGTTCGACCGGGATTCGGAACGTTGCGTTGATCACCGGCCCGTGTTCCACCAGTTGGAGGGCGGGGCGCACGGGGGCCGTATTGAGACCGGCATCGTCCACGAAGGCGAAGAGTCCGTCGGTGTTGATGGCGATCGATTCACTCGCCACTGCTGGGCCGATCAGTTGTGCCACCCTCGAGCTGGTGTCGGTGGGAGCCAACTCGAAGGTCGTGTATTCAATAAAGCGAGGGTCCGCAGGCGATGCGCCGACGATTGCGGTGGTGCCCACCACTCGTGCTCCTTCGGGTCCGATGTGTTCGGCAGACCGGACGCTCACCAACTCGAATCCTTCGGGCAACTCGATCGGCGGTGCCTCCGCTTCGTCGTCGCTGGAAACACATGAGGCCGAAGCGATCAGCAGGAGCACCACGGTCAAACGGGCGAAGAGTTGTCCGACTGGAGCGGACGTTGTTCGCGATGCCATGGGTGAGTCTTGACGACGATGGCAGCTCCGTCTAGCCCGCAGTCGACACGCTCAACCCGTCGAGGAGCGGCTGGAAGGCCGTGAGTACCTGGTCAATCGTGTGCTCCGGCGCGGCGTATGCGATCACCATGATCTGCTCTTCGGCGAAGATGAAGTGTCGATTGGTGGCTTCGGCTTCGCTGTGACTCCACCTCGACAGGAATTCGATGCACTCGCTCGCTGGTGCTACGTAGTTCGGGCCGCATGGATAACCAGATCCTGGTTCGACCGAGAACTCGAACCACGGAACCTCGATGCCACCGATGTTTGAGGTGCCAGTCGCAGTGAGTTCCCCGAGCTCATCGGCATAGGCCGCCCACTGGTCGATCGAGGCGGGCGGATCTGGGAGTCGTGCGATGGCCACCGCGGCATCCCTGTCCAACCCGGCCTGCGCAATCGACGGGTCGACCACCATGTTTCCGTAGGCGATGATCGCGATGTCTCCCACAGGCGCAGCGAGGATCAGCATCTCGGTTTCGCCAGCCACCAAAGCGAGGTCATCAACGGGTTCCTCGAGCCTGAACTGCACGTGGACGCCGTTCATGAACTGGTGATAGCTCCCGGCCGCAACGGATGACGGGCTATTTGCGATCGAGCTCACAAAGCGGGCGGCGTAGTCGGGAGACTCGGCTTCTTCTGGAAGCGGCACTAGCGACGTGAAGAGCGTGTCCATCGCAGCGAACAGCTCGGCTCTCTCTTCTGGCGGGCCGGTCACATAGGCGGCGTATCGGTTGTCCTCGCCGATGAGCGATACCACCACGAACGGTTCGCCGGGGACGAAGAACACCGGATCTCCTCCAGTAGAACGTGCGATTTGCACACAGTTTTCGCCGATCGAACAGGGCTCTCCAACGAGTTCTTCATTGATGACGATCTCCCACCATCCGACCTCGGCATCCGCTCGATCGAAACGACCGTGGTCCAACATCGTCGAACCGTCGCTCGATTCGATGAACTCCGTGATCTCATCGATCGTCTTCGGAATAGGCACCGAGACGTCGGTGCTCAGCGTAAGGGTCGAGGAACGCACGACGTGGGCCATTGCCGTTGAGCCTGCGCCGTCGAGGCCAAGTTGAAACGACCAAGGGGCTTGGTGGGTCAACGTGAGGCCGGAGGGAAGGTCGAATGCGATGGCAGGATCGAAGGCGTCAGATGCCCATGTGCCCGCATCGACGATCCAGCCTCTCGCCGATGGGGTGTCAGCGACCACGTCGCCGAGCCACTGGTCGGGAATCGACACGGGAGAGGTTTCCACGGGTGGCGCGGGCTCGGATGTCTCCGTAGGGGCAGCCGTTGTCGTGGGCGATTCGACAGCCACGAGATCGTCGCTCGCCGCATCGACGTCGTCGCTCGCGGTCTCTGCTGTCGTGCCGGCGCACGCCGCTGCGGCAAACGCCAATCCCACTATGACGGCCAAGCGCTTTCTGGTTTGTACCTCGTGCATCTGCGTCCCTCCGTTTGGACCAACCTGACACCTCCATCGCCTGGCTGCCTGGGAATCCCTCGTTTACCAGCGAGGGATTTCTGACGTTTCGTACGATGAGGAGCCGAGGAACTTCATGATCGATCGGGCTCACAACCTCATAGGGGCGGAACGGCCGGACACGTTGTCGTTGGCCGAGCTCTTTACCGCGGAGGGTTCAGCGGTCTTCGGTTTCTTGCTTGCTCGATGCGGAAATCGGGCCACGGCTCAGGATTTGATGACCGAAACCTTCATGCAAGCCGGCGACCGGTTCCGACAGGGCCGAGGCAACGAGGTGACGCCGGCGTGGTTGCGCACGGTGGCCCGTCGCCGGTTGATCGACCATTGGCGTCGAGAAGCTCGAAGTCAGCGTCGCTTCGCCCGTCTCCGGGCGGAACGCCAGCCGGTAGCGCCACCTCCGGATGCGGACGATTCGGTCGACCGCGCCTTGGCGTCGCTCTCGAGTCGGCAACGAGCTGTGCTGACACTGCGGTACCTCGACGACTACTCAATCACCGAGGTTGCCGAAGCGCTCGACCTTTCCTACAAGGCAGCCGAGTCTCTCCTAGCTCGGGCCAAACGATCGTTTGCCGATGCGTACCGGCGCGAAATGCACGAGGAAGGTGTCGCAGATGCGTGAGGACGAACTGCGAAGAACGCTGGCCCGAGCGGATCGGCCGCGGACAATGGACCCTGAGGTCGAGGCGGCGACGCTCGCCCTCTTGGCCGAAGGTGACACGGGGAACGATCCCCGAACTGGCCTCTGGGCCGCCATCGCGGCGTGCATCCTCATTGTTGTCGGGTTCGGAGTTTGGACGCAGCGCACGTCGGGTGAGGATCAGGCGGCGATCAGACCTGTCGAAACATCCCAGCCGTGCGAGGCGGTAGGAGGCGAGATCGTTGATGCCCTGACTGAGTGGGGGTCCGTTCGTGATTGGGCCATCGCAGTAGTCCGGCCGGAACCAGATCTCGCGGAAGTGACCGCACGCACCCTGCGCAGTGTGTTGCCAGATCCAGATTCGTCGGAGACCGTCGCTCCACTCGAGGCGATGGTGGGAACTGTTCGTCCGTCGCTGGGTAGTGCCGTGGCTGAACGAGAGAAATTGCTCGCGTTGGCGCTCACCGAACTCAGCGCCGCAGTCGATGCTGACCCAACCCTCTGTCTCGCCCCTGGACTGCGCGATTTCGAAGGGTGAACTCGGCGGGCGTTATGCCAGAGGTTGAATAGGAACGGGCTGGTCGGGGTTGCATACCCATGGCTCGTCCTACTCGTCGCTCTCGACACACCACCCGGCGCAGCCCTGCCGCCCTTCTCTCACTCGTTGCCATCTCGCTCGTTGCATCTGCGTGCTCTGCCTTGCTCGGTCCCAACGTCGACACCGCAGCGGAGGATGCAGGAACCGCTGACGTCGTTGATGACACGCCAGTGTTCAATCCTCGTGACACCGACGTTCCGCTCGCAGGTGATGGCGGCGCGAGATCGGGCAACACCAACGACGTCGTCGTCACCAACAGCGAAGGGATTGCTGCCACCGATGGCACAGTCCAGAACGCTGCAGGCATCTGGCCGACGGACTGGACCCGGACCACGATCGACATGCAGAGCCTCGCCGTTGGGCTCGGAGGTTCCGACACTCGAGATGGGATTCCGCCCATCGATCGTCCGCTGTTCGAGACGGTGACGCAAGCGAGCAAGTGGCTGGCCACCGATGAGCCTGGTGCCCTCGTGCGATTCAACGACGAGGCCCGCTTCTATCCACTGTCGATCTTGACCCGGCACGAGATCGTGAACGACCGATTCGGTGACGTGCCGATTGCGGTGACCTTCTGCCCGCTGTGCAATACGGCGCTGGCCTTTGATCGGCGAGTAGACGGCGAAGTGCTTCGCTTCGGCGTGTCGGGGTTGCTCCGTCAGAGCGATCTGGTGATGTGGGACGACCGCACGAATTCGCTGTGGCAGCAGATCACGGGTCGCAGCATCGTGGGTGACTACGCGGGCACGCAGCTCGATTTCGCCAGCACCGCGATCGTCTCGTTTGGTCAGTTCGCAGCCGACTTTCCGGACGGGCGAAGCCTCTCGAGAGAGACAGGCTTCTCGATCAGCTACGGCGCCAATCCCTACGAGGGCTACTCCAGTAGCAACGGCCCGATCGGTGCCTTCTTCGAGGGTGAGGCCGATCCGAGGCTTGCTGCGCTCGAACGAGTCGTTGGTGTGTCCGCTGGCGATGACGGCGACCTGACCGACGCGGCATACGCCTTCGCTCGTATCCAGACTGAGCGAGCCATCAATGATGAGGTTGGCGGAGTGCCGGTGGCCATTCTGTGGTCGGGTGACACGACCGATGCGCTCGATGAATCTCGGGTCGCCATCGGCGATCCCATTGGAACCGCCCTCGCGCTCGACCCGGTGGTCGACGGCCAACGGCTCACCTTCGACGCGAACGAAGACGGCACGTTTGTCGATGCCGAAACCGGCACGCAATGGACGGTTCTCGGCCGGGCGCTCGACGGCCCGCTCGCTGGTGAGCAGCTCGACACGGTGACCCACCGCAACGAGTTCTGGTTTGCCTGGGCCGCCTTCTTCCCCGAGGGCGAGTTGCGCGAATGATCGATTAACTGACGTTCTGCTGGCCCAGCTCGAATTCACGCAGCTCGCTATCGAGCGCCTCGTGACCGATCTCGACCTCGTTCCGTGTCTCAACGCCTTGGGTTAGCCAACACGACGGGCCCGCCACTGCGACTTGACGTCATACATGGCGGCATCGGCCCGGCGCAGGAGCGAATCAAAGTCGTCGCCGGGCTCGGCGTCGGCCCGACCCACGGACATCGTGAGTTCGTGACCGTCAAGCAGATCGGTTCGCCCGCTGAGGCGTCGCTCGATGCGGTTGACGACGAGGGTCACGTCGTCCGGGTCGAGATCGACGAGGACGATCAGGAACTCGTCGCCGCCCCAACGGCCGACGAGATCATCTGGCCGGAGCTCGCCGGAGATCTCGGTGGCGACCGCTTCGAGAACAGCGTCGCCGGTGTAGTGACCGTGGCTGTCGTTGATGCCTTTGAAGTCGTTGAGGTCGCAATACAGAACAGTGACGCGACTCGTTCGGCGATCTTTCAGCACCTCGGTGACTCGTTCTTCCAGCCCACGCCGGTTGAGTGCACCGGTGAGATGATCGTGTCGGCTTTGCCGGTGCAGGGCAGTGTGGGTGGCAACGGACTCGCTGGTGTCGGTGAGCGTGAGCAGCAAGCTGAAGGGGGGAGCGTCGGCGGATAGCGGACGAATGGCAAGGTCGGCGTGCCGGCAGGCGGGGCGATCGCCGTCGAAAGTCACCGAGAGGTCGTTGACCATTCCGTCATCTCGGGCTGAGTCGAGAAGTCGGCGAACAGCATCACCATCGGTGAGACGATTGAGGAACTCCTCGACACCATCGTTGCGGTCGGTGTTGGTGAGGCAGGCCCAGGCAGGGTTCGGCATGCCGGGTTCGCCGTTCGCATGCACGTGGAGAACGCCAACCGGGAGGCTCTCGGTGAGTAAACGGAGCAACGTCTCGCGCTCTTGGAGTTTCGAGCGTGACTTGCATCTCGTCCGAGATGTCGATCGATTCAGAGAGGATGTGCGAGTCGTCGGCGTCGAGCAGGTTGGTGTGGGTGATCTCGAACCATCGCCAGGTTCCGTCTTTGTGTCGGACTCGTTGACGGGTTCGTGACTGTCCGTTTGGTCGACCAAGCAGCTCGGCAAAAGCGCGGATGGCGCGTTCTTGATCGTCCGGGTGAATTTTGTCGACCGAAGACAACCCGACGTACTCGTCGACTGTCCACCCGAGGAGCCGAGTGATCCCTTCATCGACATCGAGGGTGCGTCCGGCACCGTTCATGCGGCTGGTCACTCGTCGGGTTGGGAGTTCGAGTGGGGTGGCTTGCTCGAATTCGGGGATGGCATCAGTTTCAGTGAGGCACACGATGCCACAACCGAGCTCATCGAACCGGTTGAAGATTTCGACCTGGCGGCTCGAGCCATCGGTCATCATCACGATCGTGACGCCGTAGCCCTCGGTGATCGCAGCGAGGAACGTCGAAATTACGGTGCCGTACGAAGCCGGATCAAACAGGCTGGTCGGATTCTCGGGAGGCTCGCAGCTCGCAGCGTAGGGAGCAAGGTCGGTCGGCAACGCCACGACCTCGCCACCGTCAGTTGCAATGCAATAGAAGGTGGACGAGTCACAGGTGAGCGCATCTTCGAGCGCACGCGAATCCGCCATGTTGGTGTATCGACAAGGAAGGTGAGTGCACTTGAGGTTTGGCCCCAGATTCCGGGTGTTGGCGCGAGCATTCCCGATTTGGCGAATCGGTTGACGTAGCGTTCGCTCAAGCCAACGGGCGGCAGCACGAGGGTGACGACTTGGAGCGCTGGCCCTCCATCGAGGTCGGAGGGCGTGCTTCGGATTTGTGACTCGCCTGGTGCCGCCCCCTAAGAGGGATGGTCAAATATGGATGCTGAAACGATGCGTTCGCTCCGAAGCAACTCGGCGCGCCACCTGAAGAATCTGATGACGGCTGTGGTGGCATTGCTTACTGCCGCCGCCACGTTGTTCGTGCCGTGGGGAACCCCTGCCGGTGCTGACGGTGGCGATATTCAGTCGATCAACTTCGCCGCCGAGGATCCTGAAGAATATGACCACGCCACCGGCGGAGGTGCATTCGGGTCCGATACCGATGGCGACGGCAAGGACACCGTCGAATCGCTTCAAGGCGGCGACTTTGCCTGCGGCGACCTTGTCACGTTCTTCGTTGAACTCATAGCCCAGGGCGACGGAACCGACGACGCCCAGACGATTCAGATGACAAACACGTTCCTTGCCGACGCAACGGGACAAACCGGCGCCGGTCTGACCGACGTCGTCAACCTGCTCATCGACCCCTCCGATCCAGCGCAAAGCAATGACGGAGGCAGCACGGTCACCGTGATCGATGAAGGCATCGATGCCAACGGCGCCGCTCCTTACGCCAACGATGGGCAGAAACTCAGCGGAGGCGGCGACTCGACCTATGTGACGTACCAAGTCGATGACCTGGAGTCTGGTGAGACCGTCGTCGTTCGGATCGACGTTCGGATCGAGTGCGCGGCAGGTACCTCGCCGACCGGCAACCTGCAGGGCAATCTCACTGAGGCGCACATCGTTGCCATCAACGATGGCAATCTCCTCCCCACTCCTGATGCGGTGGCTGGCGGAAATCAAACGATTCCTTTCCAGAAGCTCGGTGAGCTCGTTGGCGGCGGCGAACCGCTTTTAGGAATCGAGAAGACCGTGATGGCGGCTGGCGGCACGTGCGGAGTTGACGACGTGGAGTTGCTCGACGTCTCGGTCGGCGACACCGTCACCTTCTGTTACGTGGTCAGCAACGACGGCACGGCTGATCTCGAGAACGCCTCGATTGTCGACGACAACGGAACACTCGACACGTCTGACGACTTCGCAATTGCTGTCGGCACGGTCGCTGCGCTTTCCTCGACAACGGTGCAAACCGACGTTGTGATCGGCTCGGCGGGCACGATCACCAACACGGCAACTGCAACTGGTGACGGCCCCCGCAACACCACGCTCACCGAAACGGACACGGCTGTGGTCGAGTCAACGATCGCGCTGTTGCCGCCGGTAGCAAGCCTGATCAAGGGCAACGAAGCTGGCGATCACGTGGTCGGTTCGGTTGCTGAGCCAGGAGGTTCGATTGTCATCCCCGTCTCCGTGACCAACTCCGGTGGCGATGCTGAGCTCACTTCTTTGATCGACGTCCCTCACGGCGACATCACCCAAGTTCAGGGCGATGTGGTCGCGACCACTTGCTCGGTTCCTCAGGCCCTCGCCGAAGGTGAGTCCTATTCGTGTGAGTTCACAACTTCGTTCAACGGTGGCGCAGGCGATTCCTTGACAGACCAGTTGACGGCGACGCTGACCAACGCAGCTGGTTCTAGTACTGCGGATGATCAAGCGACGGTGACGGTTTTGGATGTGCCGTCTTCGATTTTGGTGTCGAAGGTGGCTGATCCGGTTTCGGTTGATGAGCCGGGTGGTGTGGTGACGTTCTCGTTTGTGGTGGAGAACACGTCGTTGGTTGATTCGGTGACGGTTGAGTCGTTGGTTGATTCGATTTATGGGGATTTGGATGGTGTGGGTGATTGTTCGGTGCCGCAGGTGTTGGTGCCGGGTGGGTCCTATTCGTGTGAGATAGCTGAGTCGGTTTCGGGTGGGGCTGGTGAGGTTGTGACCAATGTGGTCACGGTGGGTGCGGTTGATGATGATGGTCAGTTGTTGTCGGGTGAGGCTGAGGCGACGGTGACGATTGTTGATGTGTTGCCTGAGGTGTCGGTTGTGAAGTCGGCTGATCCGGTTTCGGTTGATGAGCCGGGTGGTGATGTTGAGTTCACGGTCGTGGTGACGAACGATTCGGTTGAGGATGTGACGATTGATTCGTTGAGTGATTCTGATTTCGATTTGGTTGTGCTTTGTGCTGATGCGGTGGGGGTGGTGCTTGCTGCGGGTGCGAGTTATGAGTGTGTGTTCACTGTGTTTGTTGCGGGGAATTCGGTTGATGGTGGTCATGAGAACACGGTGACGGTGAGTGTTTCTGATGATGAGGGGAATTCGGGTTCGGCGTCTGATGATGCGGGTGTCGAGGTTGTTGATGTGCCACCGTCGATCACGGTGACCAAGACACCGAATCAAGATGTCGTGTTTGCCCCGGGCGAGGATGTCACCTTCACCATTGGTGTCACCAACGATTCGGCGTCGAGCGATCCGGTGACGGTCAATTCGCTGATTGATGACGTCTTCGGGGATCTCAGCGCCGAATGTGCTCTGCCGGTCACACTCGGATCCGGGGCCACTCTCGAGTGCGACATCGTCCGGACCATTTCCGCCGATCACACCAACACTGTTTCGGTGTCCGGTTCTGATGATGAAGGCACGCTGGTTTCGGGCGAAGCATCCGCTTCGGTCGATGCCGTTGATCCCTCACTCAGCATCGAGAAGCTCACCAACGGTGTCGATGATCTCTCCATCCTCGAAGGTGAGGAGGTCACGTGGACCTACACGGTCACCAACGACGGTGATGTTGCGCTCACTGATGTTGTCGTTGTCGACGATCAGAATGTGGTGGTCATCTGTGATGCAACCGAGCTCCCAGTCGGAGGCTCGATCAACTGCTCCGCCACTGGAACAGCGATCGCCGGCGAGTACACCAACACGGGTACTGCGACTGGTTCCTTCACCGATGACGAAGGCGATACTGCAACGCCGAGCGACAGCGACCAGAGCAACTACTTTGGGGTCAGCCCGTCGGTCGCCATCACCAAGACGTTTGCCGACGACTCGGTGAGCGCCGGCGCCACTGGCTCCTTTGATCTCGTTGTCACTAATGATGGCAACGTGACACTGACCGACGTTCTCGTTGGTGATGCGGTCGATGGTTCTCTGTTGGTTAGCGGGGTGAGCGCCGGAACTGGATCGGATGCCGATACCGATGGCGACGAGCAATCCGTCGAGTGGGTGATTCCGTCTCTCGACGCTGGCGAGTCGGTCACCGTCACGGTGAGCTTCACCGTCGATTCGACCGCACCTGAGACTCTGGGTGTTGTCAATGACGCAACAGTGGAAAGTGTCTATGTCGACGACTCGGGTAACACCGTTCCTGTCGATGATGAAGCCAGCGACACCATCGACATCCTCGTCGATGTCAACCTGTCGCTCGCCAAGTCCTTCACCCCCGATGGGGTGTCGCAGGGCACCATCCAAAGCTTCACGTTGGTGGTTGCAAACGACGGACCGTCCGATGCAATCGACGTATCGGTGACCGACGTGGTCGACGCAGCTCTGGACGTCAGAGGGGTCGAGACGACTTCGGGTATCGGGGACTGCTCCGCCAGCTCGGGTCAGAACGTGGATTGCACGGTGCAGATTCCTGCCGGTGAATCGGTGACGATCACTGTCGCCTACGTCGCCGCCCCGTTCTTCGATGAGGTTTCGCCATACGGCACGGTGTCGGGAGACGACTTCCGATTCGTCTTCGTCAACGGCAGCGTGCTCGAGGGTTCGACTGATGGCGGTCCGGTCTTCTTCGACGGTGTCGAGATCACGTCTGATGTGACCCTCGTGAAAGGCTTGACCAAGAACGAGATCACCTTCGATCCGCCAGGACCAGCGCCTGCATTCACCCTGCACCTGTCGTGCTCGGATCCGTTCACCAACGGTTGGGGCGAGGCTGGAGGACCGGTGGAAGGGCTTGACGTCGACTGGCAGATCGCGTTCTTCTCGATCGCTCGCTACCAGAACGGCGACTTCCGGAAGTCGTGCGGTGGTGTGGCCAACGCTTTTGATATCGACAACGTCGGCACCGCGAGTGCGATCGATTCCTTCGGAACCGATACCGCGAACGGAGGCGACACCCTCACCGTCGAGCCGGGCATCACGATCGACAGTCTGCAAGCCAACGGCAAGCGCCTCACGGTTCGACTCACCAACGCCACCGGCGTGGGCAAGACGATCGAGGACATTTCCTTCGTCTGGCCGTCGTCCAACGGGCAACTCAGGAGAGTCCGTCTTGATGCAGCCACAGTCTGGCTTGGCAAGGAGAACCCGACGTCTGTCTTGCTCGACGGAAGTGATCCTGCATGGTCGGGCGGAACGCTCGCTCCGGGTGACGCCATTCTGCGCTTTGACTTCCAGAAGAAGTCGGCAAAGAGCGGCTACACCATCCGGGTGAACTTCACCGACGGAACGTTCCTCGACATCGCCAGCTAGTCGGAGAACTCATTCGGGAGCGATGGCTCTTGCGAGGTGGCGCACGACACATCTTCTGTGTCGTGCGCCGGACTGTCCGGGCGCGTTGCGCAGAAGATGATGAAGAGGTTCCCAACTCGAAAGATCTCCGTCATGCGCAACCTCCCCCAGCAACTCAACCATCGGAAGATCGTCACCGCATTGCTGGCGGCGACATTCGCCCTCGCCTCATGCGGTGGCGACGACACCAGCACGGCTGTTGTGGAAACCGATGATGTGGTCGAGTCGGCAGTCGCCGAGCCCGCAGTCACTGAATCCACAGCGACTGAGCCTGCTGACGAGGGTGGCGAGGCCAGCGGGCCTGTCGAATACGCGCAGGTGAAGCAGTCCTTCGGAGCGAGTGGTGAGCTGATCATCGCGGTGGGTGATGGTGAGGCCGTCACGCACGCCGGAACCTGCGACATGTGGACCAGCGATGTGGACGCCTATGTCGACTTCATCGGCGACGAAGCCGATCTGAACCTGCATCAGTTGATCACGGACGATCCCAATGTGGGCTGGAGCGGGCCGAGCGCATACGGGTTCGTTGTCGACCAGGACATCGCCTACGAGTTGCTGCCTGCCGACCTGTCGTTTCCAGCAGTCAACGGCGCCAGTGGGGTTGGGACCGCAACCACCCAAGCCGGTGAGACGGTCGGAATGACGTGGTCGCTTACCTGCGGCTAGCGAAGCAGCTCAGCCTCGCTGGTAGACGCGGATCTCCTCGACTCGGAACTCGGCTGGCCATTGGGTGGCGTCGTTCGGGGCGCCAATCCAGTTGCCGCCGACCGACAGGTTGAGCTTCAGGTAGAAGGCTTCGTCGAACGGTGCGCCGCCGTAGCCCGCTGAGGTTTCGAGATCGTTGAGGATGAGCCAGTTGTAGGGAATGCCGTCGACGCTCCAGGTGATCGCGTAGGGGGTCCACTCCATCGTGTAGGTGTGGACGCCGTCGGCGAAGGATCCGGTATCGAGGACATACGCGGCGTTGTCGAGGCGGTGGCGTCCGTCCGGTCGTTTCCAATGGGCCGAACCGACCACTCGATTGGTTTCGTGACCTCGGATCTCGAAGATGTCGAGTTCGCCCGAGTCGGGCCAGCCGCCGTAGACGTAGTCAGCTGGGCTCATCCACGCTGCTGGCCACAGACCTTGGCCGGCGGGCACCTGAGCATCGACTTCGAACCGGCCGTAGGTGAAGTCGAGCTTGAAGCGGGAGCGAACCATGCCCGAGGAGTAGTTGCGGCGCTCACCGTCGGGGCAGCGAGCGCGCCATGGG